>NZ_JAPCJC010000001.1:0-440619 GCF_027707805.1 Aeromonas sp. QDB20
CAGGCAGCCTGTCAAGGTATTCGAAGAGTACCGTCAGGCGGCATAGGCGAGTGTCGCACTTCGAAGTTGAATTCGCGAAATAGATGAAAATTCTGAACGAAATTTTGGCTCTCATTGTAGAGCACCCGCGCACCGGATCTAGCAGGGTGCTGGCTGCTGCGTTGGCATCGGCATGTAACACTCACTACGCAGTGTCATTGCTCGATGTGTCTGCGAGGCTTGATGAAAATAGCATGCGGCTGGTTGCGCGTCTTGCTCGGATCACTCAGGAACCCGATTATTCGAACAACGCACAGGATCAGGCGCTCCAACGCCTGCGGGCGCTCGGGCTCATTTGCTGATCGAGGACAGACGGGCTAATACCGCCATTATTGGTTGCACAATACCATTCATAAAAATCGCTTAGATTTAATTGAGTGTGTGGTTAATATGTTTGCTGCTCACGAAATTAAAAAGTAGAAAATGACAAGGGCTTCTATATAACAACAATCAGGCGATAAAGCCGAGGACTATAAAAATGAATAATAATGAAAATACTACAGCGGGGCATGATATTCCGTCAAATGATGGTCAGAACGACGGCATTGCCACACAACAGGTTCAACAAGCTGTCAGGTCGGTGATGCAGGGTGAACTGCTGACTCTGCCGGACATGGGTCCTACTGGCCGCCCTATCAAAACCAGTGCAAATCTGTGCGCCCTCATTCGATTTCAGGCATGGTTGCCGCGCTACAACCTGATGACGGGTGAGCCAGAACTGGCGGGTGCTGATGGTGAGCGCCTGGGGGGCTCTGAGGCGGGCCAGCGATCTGCGCTGGTTGATGCCTGCCAGCTGGCAGGTGTGCCAGATGCCGTGATTGAGGAGCACCTGATCGCAATTTGTGAGCGCCACAGTTATCACCCTGTGCGTCAGTGGCTCGAACGTGGGGCACCGTGGGATGGGAAACCGCGCATCGATGCGGTGATTGCTACCCTCAATACCGCTAATCCCGCCTATGCGGGTGCCGTGTTGCATGCATGGCTGGTTGGGTGTGTTGCTGCGCTGTATCACCCACGCTGGCATTCAAAACTGGTGCCGGTGCTGGCGGGCGGGCAGTCCCTCCGTAAATCCGCATGGATTAGCCGTCTGGCTGCCGTGGTGCCAGGTTCAACCCTGGATTGCTCCATCAATCCAGACAGACCTGATGATGTTCGTCGCGCTGTGTCAGCGTGGATTGTGGAACTGGCTGAGTTGGAAAGTACGACGAAGCATGAGGCTGGCTCGCTCAAAGCTTTTCTGACAAGGGAGAGTGACTGTTTCCGCCTGCCCTATGCCCGCAGCATGACCACTAAAAAGCGCCAGACCGCATTTATCGCCACGGTTAACGGCTCGGATTTTCTCAGAGACACGACAGGTAACGCTCGATTTGCGGTTATCGAGCTAGCCGCTGCGGCTGATGTTGATCGCCTGAATGCGATCCTAGGCTGGAGCTGGAATGCAGGCCGACTATCCTTGGATGATCCTGAGCAACTGCGCCAGTTCTGGCTGGAAGTTATGGCTCATTATGAGTCTGGCTCGACGTGGTTTCTGGATGATGCGACTGCTGCACTGGCCGCCTCTGTAAACGATGCCCACACCGATAAGGGGGCGTACTATGAGGTTATTTACCATCGCCACTTATCGTGCCCGCTGCCCTCAACTGAGTGGTTCACTGCAAGCGAGCTGTGTGCTCGCCATGGAGAGAAGCTGAGCATGGCGAGCAACTGGGGTAAGGCGCTCAGGCTGCTCGCGAGCGAGGGCAAGATCCAGAGCCGTAGGGAGCGTTCTAATCGGACTGAGTACCAGCTTCCAGTCGATAGCCCCAAAGAGAAGAGCAAAGCCGACAAGGCGTGATTCTAAAGCCCTGCCGATAAGGCGGGGCTTTTTTTGCCTGTCTGTTGGGCAGGTGATTAAGTGGTTAAGCACGGATTAAGTGCAATGTCGCTTGCTTAACCAGCCTCAAATCCGCGCCATTACTGGCCTACAGTGGGTTTTGGTTAATTGATTAAGTAATTTCTATATAAAAAGTCATTGAGTGAAAATGCATGGGCTTCTCAAACACTCACTACGCTTTATAGCAACTTCACCTAACCGCTTAACCATCATCACGTCAAACGCAGTCATAGCAAGGCTCCGAGGCTGATTAAGCGATATTGTGTCTGCTTAATCAGTGCATAACCACAACCGTAAATTATCCCCAATAAAGATTATCGATCACCATGACCGCTCGGCAGGTGAGGTGGGAATTAGCTCTGCACAGTGCTAACAGCTATTGACTCTGATTTTTTTATTGCCGTTGAATGCTCAACGGCAGGGTAGCCATATCAACCACCCCCAACGACTATGAGGGGGATTATTAAGTGGAGCCAAAAGAGCATCATTCAAAGCCAGACAGCAGCCTGTACGCAAAATTAAGTTACATTGAAGTTTCGAAGGAATGTGTGAGGCCAGCAAGTTCATGATGCTGTGCCACTAGTTACAATACGGATAATCTTATTAGAGTGGGAATGCAGAGATGAGTAAAGACTGGTTGGAAATGCAACTCGCTCAAGAGTTGCAAGAGGGCGAGCAAGAAGATGCTTGGACACAGTTCAGCCGTGGTGTGCAATATGCCCAAAAACAAGATATGAACAAAGCAGTGGCTTGCTACTACAAGGCGGCCAAACAAGGCCTTAAAGAGGCACAGAATAACTTGGCAGGGATGTACGCTCAGGGTCAAGGGGTAACACAAGATCTCAATCAAGCCATTGTGTGGTATCACAAAGCGGCTGAGCAAGGGTATGCTCATTCTCAGTACAACCTGGGCAAAATATACAGAACAGGCCTCGGGGTGGCCCTAGATTTGGCACAAGCTGTCGTTTGGTACCGCAAGGCGGCAGAACAAGGCCATGTCGAAGCACAATACAACCTTAGTGTGATGTACAAGCACGGTTGGGGAGTGGCGCAAGACCTAATTCAGGCTGAGCACTGGTCGCGCAAGGCGGCCAAGGAGTGGGACGATGAACCAGGAGAAATTTTTGAGACAGGCAAAGGGGTGGCGCGAGATGCGCTTCTGTGCCGCATGGAGGCAGAGCAAGGGGATGCCGAGGCACAAAACAAACTAGCGGAGATGTACGCTCAAGGTCAAGGGGTAACACAGGATATCAATCAAGCTGTTGTTTGGTATCACAAGGCGGCTGAGCAAGGGCATGCTCATGCCCAGTACAACCTCGGCAAGATATATGGCGCAGGTCTTGGGGTGGCAAATAATATTGCCCAAGCAGTCATCTGGTGCAAAAAAGCGGCTGAACAAGGGCATGTTGAAGCACAATACAGCCTTGGTTTGATGTATGAACATGGCCGGGGTGTACCACAAGATATGGGTAAGGCTGCAACATGGATTCGAATGGCTGCTGAAAAAGGCTTAGCCTGGGCTCAGTATGACCTTGGTGGGATGTACGCTCAAGGACTCGGTGTGACACAAGATATGGTCCAGGCAGCGGCTTGGTGCCTTAAGGCAGCTGAGCAAGAGTGTGGCATGGCGCAGTTCAATCTTGGCGTGATGTACGCCCAAGGCCTCGGAGTAGCGCAAAATATGACTCATGCGGTGGCTTGGTACCGCAAGGCAGCCATGGATGCGTTTGATGAGTGGGATGGGGAAGCCGAGGCTCAGTATAACCTCGGCTGGATGTATGCCCGAGGCTTCGGGGTGGAGCAAGATATGCCCCAGGCTGAGTTCTGGTGCAGCAAAGCAGCCGAGCGAGGCTATTCAGGGGAGGCCGATGGCGAGCCGTACAATCTCTCTGAGCGATATAATATCGCTCACGCTGTGCTCAGGTGCCGCAAGGCAGCCGAGCAAGGAAATATCGAGGCGCAATACAACCTAGGTGGGAGATACCGCACAGGCTTAGGGGTAACACAAGATATAACTAAGGCCGTGGTCTGGTATCGAAAGGCGGGTGAGCAAGGGCATGCCATTGCGCAGTTCAATCTTGGCTTTATGTACCGCACAGGCCAAGGAGTTGAACAAGATATGGCTCAAGCTGTGGTCTGGTATCGAAAAGCTGCCGAGAACTGGGTTGCGGGTGCTCAGTATAACCTTGGTTTGATGTACCACGCTGGTATGGGTGTGGAACTGGATGACAAATTGGCTTACGTCTGGTGTTCGGTGGCGGCTACCAATGGTCACCTCGATGCAATTAATAAGCGTGAGATCTTCGCCAAGCGCTTGTCACCTATGTCGTTGGTGGAGGCAAATTTGTTAGTCAACCAGTATACATCGGCCTATCAACCAAGGCAGTAAATATCTAAGCCTGGTAATTTTATATATGGACTTAAATATGGGTGATGCGAACAGTGTGAAATGGCAAGGCACAAACATATTTAGAATAATCTCGTTCTGTTTTGCTCATCATTACAGGTAATTGCTATGATATTTTATTTTGAACAGCTTACTGACGAAATAAATGACTTTTGGCCACATCTCACGACAAAACAACTCACAGAATTGTTCGTATCAGAGGCCCTGATGAATATGAGAAAGTACTTGTGTATGAATAATGCAAAAGAGCACTATTGGCATAACAAGACCACAGATTTTTACTTGAAGAACTTGATGGTGACACCGGCTTTAGTGCCCGCATTCCTCTTCGAGGCTGTAGAGCAAGCAGTGAAAACAGGGAAACAGTGTGCGCTAGAGCAACATCTTGATTTTATGTCGCGGCTTACAGGTGCGATGATTCGAGCTGCCTATAGGATAGATTGCGTAGTGGAAGAGGCAAAGGAGGGGTACGTGAATGTAATGCCTAAATACGTTGATGGTATGCACTATACGGGACCTCATATTGCCTATGTATCGCGCAGTACCGTGCGCGAAGCCATTGATGAGGTTAGTAAGTTTTTTAGTGAGTGCTATGAAGCTACAATCAATGACTGTGGACGATGGTTTAAGCAGAACCATCCCAGCTTAGAATTTGGTGGTAGGTACGACGATGATGTTGGTAGATGGATACCCCATTTATCCGTCGATGATGCCCTGAGAGCTTTTACATCCAATACTTCCGCTCTTGGATGGGAGAGGCCACATGCGGACGCTCGTAAAACCGCGATTGACAATGCTATATCAATCATCTCGCAAACAAATAAAACTAAAGGAGACGACTGTTAAGAATGAATGGCTGCTTATCGGGGCGCAACGAAGTATCTACCACCGCCCCAGGTGAGCAAGTCGTGGCGAGGCTTACGAATATGTAGCAGGAACTGTAAAGCCCTAAAGACATAGAAACTGAACTATATGCGTTCTGTAGGATGGTCAGTTAGTAATCGGTTGTTTAGATCTATCTCTATACTTGCTTCTATTTTCCAATCAAATGAGAAAATAACCAAGCGTCGAGACCTTATTGACAGTGTCACATAATCGTGACACAATTTTTATTAAATTCAACCTTAACTGGTTGATTCACAACGTTTTAGTGAGTCATTTCGAGGGTTCGAATCCCTCCCTCACCGCCAAATAAAGCAAAAGGCCCCGTCGCAAGACGGGGCCTTTTGCTTTATTTAGTCATGAATCTCTCGGCATCATCCCCCTGGGAACGAGGGGCAGTGATTTCCCCGCCGGACATGTATCCGGGCTGCTCCGTGCTCTATAGCCCCGTTATTGTGTGCCAAGGCGTGCCATCACTCGGCGGTGCCCATCAATCTGGGTAAGCATGCCAATACCGCATCCAGGGGCTCGCTGCTTTGATGGGCACGGCACAACACGATGGCGCCCTCTATGCTGGCGATGATCCCCAGCGCACAGGCTCTGGCAGAGGCGTCGGCCTGCCCCTGTGCCATCAGGTGATCGGCAATCAGCTGTTGCCAGTGGCCAAAGACCTGGGCCACCGCCTCCTTGATTGGCTCCCCATCCTCTTCATGCTGCGCTTCGATGGCCGCTGCCACGATCGGGCACCCCGCGCGAAAGTGAGATTGCGTCAACCGCTCACGCCAGTGGGATACAAACAGACCGAGACCCTGCCAGGCATCGGCCTGCAGGCAGCGCTGCAGTTGCTCGGATGCCTGGGCGCCGGCCCAGTGTATTGCCTCCGTCACTATCTGATTCTTGCCGCTGGGAAAATGATGATACGTGGAACCCAGGGGTGCATCGGCGAACTTGCTCACTTCACGGATGCTGATCCCTCTCAAACCATGCCGTGCCAGCATGGCGGCAGCGGCCTCAATCACCCGTTGACGCCCGGTCGATGTGCACTCTTTCACGCTGCACCCTCTTGCTATGACGAGTGTCATAGTATAGCGTTCGGAGCATGACTATGACAATCGTCATACTTCAGGGAGGAATATGGCTGCTATCTCGTTTCACACCGACGATGACTATCTGATCCAGGGGCAACTGTACCCGGCAACAGGGCAGGTGCAGGGCAAGATCATCGTCGCGGGGGCTACTGGCGTGCCGCAGGGCTTCTATCGTCGCTTTGCCGAGTTCGCCAGTGAGCAAGGGTTTACCACCCTGACTTTTGACTACCGGGGCATAGGCGCGTCAAAACCCGCGTCACTCAAAGGCTTCGAGATGGATTTGCTCGATTGGGGAAGGCGCGATCTGGCCGCCGCAGTGGAAACCATGAGCGGGGACGATCTCCCCCTGTTCGTCATCGGCCATTCCTATGGTGGGCACGCCTTCGGCCTGCTCCCCAATCATCGGAAAGTCTCCGGGCTCTATGTCTTCGGCACCGGGGCCGGGTGGCACGGCTATATGCCCTTCAGCGAGCAGCTCAAGGTGCTCACCATGTGGAACACAGTGCTGCCGCTGCTGACCTGGTGGAAAGGCTATTGCGCGTGGAGCCTGCTGGGCATGGGAGAAGATTTGCCAAAAGGCGCCTTTGTACAATGGCGGTACTGGTGCCGTTTTCGTCACTATTTCTTTGACGACCCGGCGATGCGTGGCATCGAGCGTGCTTACCAAAGCGTCCAGACTCCCATTGTGGCGGCCAATGCGCTGGACGATCGCTGGGCGATGCCCGCATCACGCGACGCCTTCATGAAGCACTACAGTAATGCTCCCGTGACGCGTGTTGATCTCTTTCCTCATACTTTGGATGGAGCAATCGGCCATATGGGCTATTTTCGCAAGTCTGCCACGCCCCTGTGGCAGGCCAGCCTCGCCTGGTTCAAGTCATTGGAGGGGATTCGCTGAGTCCATGCGGATAAGGTCGTGGCACCTTGCTCCTGAATTCCCCATCAGGCAAAGGCCCCGTCGCAAGACAGGGCCTTTTGCTTATCAGGGGCCGGATTGTCACCTCGCGGTGGCCGCCCTCAGCTTGATTGTTCAGGCCAGCTTCAACATCGGCATCTGTTCGCGGCTGTCGCAATGCGCGAGATGCACCCGGCTGGTCAGGCGGGTGAGCAGCTCGTAGGGGATGGTGCCTATCTTCTCGGCCACCTGCTCCACCGGCAGCCCTTCTCCCCACAGGGTAACCTCGTCCCCCACCTTGTCGCTGGCCGCCGGGCCCAGATCGACGGTGATCATGTCCATGGAGACCCGACCCACGATGGGAACCCGACGGCCATTGATCAGCATTGGGGTCCCTTCGGGAGCCATGCGCGGGTAGCCATCGCCATATCCCGCGGCCACCACGCCGAGGGTGGTGTCCCGACTCGCCACCCAGTGACCCCCATAACCGACAGCCTCACCCTGCTGGCAGGCCCGGGTGGCGATGAGCTGGCTCTTGAGGGTCATGACCGGACGCAGGCCGTGGTCGGCGGCGAGCTGGCCGGTAAAGGGGGAGGCGCCGTAGAGCATGAGGCCGGGCCGGATCCAGTCACTGCGCGAGGCCGGCCAGGCGAGGATGCCGGCGGAGTTGGCCATGGCCCGCTCGCCCGGCAGATGGGCAGAGAGGCGGTTGAACTCCTCGATCTGCAGCAGAGTGGCCTGGGTATCCTGCTCATCGGACTGGCTGAAGTGGGTCATCAGCTGGAACGGCTGCACTACGTTGTGGCAATGACTCAGCCGCTCGATAAAGGCGGGCAACTCCTCGGCGCGCAGCCCGAGCCGGTTCATCCCGGTATCGAGCTTGAGCCACACCTTGATGGGGGCGGGCAGAGTGGTCTGCTCGAGCAGCGCCAGCTGCTCCCAGGTATGCAGGGTGGTCTGCAGATCGTGTTTGGCCAGCAGCGGCAGCGCCTCGGCACTGAAGAAGCCCCCCAGCACCAGAATGGGCTTGGTGATGGCGTTGGCACGCAGCACCAGCGCCTCCTCGACCCTTGCCACGGCATAGGCATCGGCCTGGGCGAGGGCATGGGCCACCGGCAGCAGCCCGTGACCATAGGCATTGGCCTTGAGTACCGCGATGATCTTGCTGTGGGGGGCGTGGCGGCGTGCCACGGCTAAATTGTGCTGGAGTGCATCCAGATCGATATTGGCCGTAACTGTGTTCATCATGGGGTCGGGTGTCTGCTCGATGAGAAGTTGGCTGCTGGTCTCAATCCTGATCAGGTGATCCCGGTGGCTGCGACGAGCAAACGGGGGGTCACCGAACCATGTTGTTTTATATGCTTTAAATTGTGAAAAGATGTTATCAGTTGTTTTTTGGTTGGTAAATTATGTGGCGAATGGGAATGTGAAAATGGGCAAAATACGGGATATTCCTCTGTATAAATTCGCCTGCCGACGCTTTCTCTGGCTCCCTATCGGGCAATATTTATCACTGGTTTTGCCCCTTCAAACGGGAGGGGAATCGCGCCTTTTTCGCACATTGCTGGCGGTTTTTTGCACCGGCTGCGCGCAGGCTGGGTTGCTGACCCCTGGCAAAGGTGCGGGCAGGCGCATGGCAGAGGAGAAAAGCAGGCTGCCAGATCCATGGGAGGTGTAAGGTGGCACTGCCGGATGAAGAGGGCATCCCGTCGAGCCGGTGAGTGGTGTACGCCACCAAGAAGGCTGGTGGCCGGTTTGGTGGCGCACGCGGCCGGGGGAGGCAGATCATCCGTGGCCAGGATGGTGAGGCATGGATATGGGCCGGTTAATTAATCAAGCGGCGAAGATCAGCCTTGAGCAGCAGGGTTAGTTATTTCTTAAAAGCTGATAATAAATATCGTTTGCGCGTTCATTTCACTTGTTTACATATACTCATACAAATATAAAGGTATATATTATCAACCACTTTTGGCAAGGTGAAATAGCCTATGGCTGGTAACATAAAGATCCTGTCAAATAGTGTGACAACGCTTTCATTCTGATTATTTAACATCAAAAATTAACGGGTAATTTAAATGGTGTTAATTCTTTAAAATACAAAAATACCCCCTAGTGGGTATTTTTGTGTCTTCACAAGGGTTTTGTAAGTATATGCCACATATGAAGTTTTTAAATTAATTGTGATGAGTTTCTATTTGAGTAATGTCCCATCACTTGATGGAGATCAACACAATACCGGGGGGGAGTACTTAGCATTTCCGCTATTAAGCATTTATCAAACAAGTGCTCACTACGGGAATAAAAAGAATGGTCGAGGATACTTTTTTATCGGCTCATGGAATTAATCGCCGTGACTTTATGAAATTGTGCGCCGGGATGGCCGCAACCCTTGGATTAAGCCAACATGCCGTGGCCAAGATGGCCACCGCGCTCACCAGCCCCGAGCGGCCACCGGTGATCTGGATAGGGGCGCAGGAGTGTACCGGTTGCACCGAGTCGCTGCTGCGCGCCACCCACCCCACCATCGAGAACCTGATCCTCAACACCATTTCGCTGGAGTATCACGAGGTGCTCTCGGCGGCCTTCGGTCATCAGGCTGAAGAGAACAAGCACAATGCCATCGAACGCTACAAGGGCAAGTATGTGCTGGTGGTGGATGGCTCCATCCCGCTTAAAGATGGCGGCATCTACTGCATGGTGGCCGGTGAACCCATCGTCGACCATATTCGCCGCGCGGCTGCCGATGCGGCTGCCGTCATCGCCATCGGCTCCTGCGCCGCCTGGGGCGGGGTGCCCGCCAGCGGCGGCAACCCGACCGGTGCCGTCAGCCTGGAGGAGGCCCTCGGCAACCTTGGCACGCCGATTATCAATATCCCGGGCTGCCCGCCCAATCCCCACAACTTCCTCACCACGGTCGCCTACTACATCACCTACGGCAAGCTGCCGGCGCTCGATGCCAAGAAGCGGCCGCTGTTTGCCTATGAGCGGCTCATCCACGAAAACTGCGAGCGCCGCCCGCACTTCGATGCCGGCCGCTTTGCCAAGGAGTTTGGCGATGAGGGCCACCGTCAGGGCTGGTGTCTCTATCACCTGGGCTGCAAGGGGCCGGAGACCTACGGCAATTGCTCGACCCTGGAGTTCTGCGACGTGGGCGGCGGCATCTGGCCGGTGGGCATCGGCCACCCCTGCTACGGCTGCAACGAGCAGGGGGTGGGTTTCAGCAAGGGGATCTTCCAGCTCGCCAAGGTGGAGAATCCCACCCCGCGGGTGAACAAGCCCGACGTGGCCATCCAGGAGGGAGGGCACATGTCGCCCACCGCCACCGGCCTTATCGGTGGGGCGCTCGGGGTGCTGGTCGGGGTGAGTCTGATGACGGTGCGCGAGCTCGGTCGCCAGCAGAAGCGCCATGAAGCCGGGCAGCACACCTCACGGGAGGAGTGACCGTGAACAGACGCAATTTCCTCAAATTCGCCTCCGTCGGTGCGCTGGCGGCGGGCACCACCGTCTCCGGCACTGCCCTGGCGGCGGCCGAGAACAAGCCGCCCATTCCCGGCGCGCTCGGCATGCTCTACGACTCCACCCTCTGCATCGGCTGCCAGGCCTGCGTGGCGGAGTGCCAGCGCCTCAACGGCAACCCGGCCAATCCGGCCGGGGAAGCAACCTGGTCCAACAACGACAAGCTGAGCCCCTACACCAACAACATCATTCAGGTGTGGAAGAGCGGCACGGGTGAGCACAAGGATCAGCTGGTGGATGGCTATGCCTACATCAAGAAGCAGTGCATGCACTGCGTCGATCCCAACTGCGTCTCCGTCTGCCCGGTGCAGGCGCTGACCAAGGATCCCAGGACCGGCATCGTCCACTACGACCCGGACGTCTGCACCGGCTGCCGCTACTGCATGGTGGGCTGCCCGTTCGACGTGCCCAAATATGACTACGACAACCCGTTCGGGGCGATCCACAAGTGCGAGCTCTGCAACCAGAAGGGGCTTGAGCGCATTGATCAGGGCAAGTTGCCCGGCTGCGTCGAGGTGTGCCCCACCGGCGCCGTCATCTTCGGCACCCGCGAGGCGCTGATGGCCGAGGCCAAGCGCCGGCTGCTGGCCACCCCGGGCAGCGAATATGCCTACCCGCGCCAGACTTTCAGCGCCAACGATCCCTACCTGCATGAAGTGCCCAACTACCAGCCTTACGTCTATGGCGAGAAGGAGGGGGGCGGCACCCAGGTGCTGGTGCTGGCCGGGGTGCCCTACACCAAGCTCGACATGCCTGATTTGCCGGAGCTCTCCTCCGGGGCGCGCTCCGAGCACATCCAGCACACCCTCTACAAGGGGATGGTGCTGCCGCTGGTGGTGCTGACCGGGCTCTCGGTGCTCATTCGCCGCAACACCAAGGACCATCAGGATGGCGACGATCATGACTCGCACGCGGGCCATGACAAGCAATCGGGAGGCAAGGATCATGAGTAATCACAAGGCACATCCGCTGGGGGGCAGGCTGGTCAGCTGGCCGGTCATGGTGCTGGCGCCGTTCGTCATCTTGTGCGGCATGCTGATCCTCAAACGCCTCATCTTCGGGCTGGGCTCGGTCACCGATCTCAACGGCGGCTACCCCTGGGGGCTCTGGATCTCGTTCGATCTGCTGATCGGCACCGGTTTCGCCTGCGGTGGCTGGGCGCTGGCCTGGGCGGTCTACGTCTTCAACCGGGGCGAGTATCACCCCCTGGTGCGACCGGCCCTGCTGGCGAGCCTGTTTGGCTATTCGCTGGGCGGCCTCTCCATCACCATCGACGTCGGCCGTTACTGGAACCTGCCCTACTTCTACATTCCGGGTTTCTTCAACACCTCCTCGGTGCTGTTCGAGACGGCGGTCTGCATGACCATCTACATCGGGGTGATGGCGCTGGAGTTTGCGCCCGTGCTCTTGGAGAAGTTCGGCTGGAAGGTCTCCCTTGCGCGGATCAACAAGGTCATGTTCTTCATTCTGGCGCTGGGGGCCCTGCTGCCTACCATGCACCAATCCTCCATGGGATCCCTGATGATAGTGGCGGGGGAGAAGATCCATCCGCTCTGGCAGAGCTACGAGCTGCTGCCGGTGTTCTCCTTGCTCACCGCCTTCATCATGGGCTTCTCCATCGTGGTGTTTGAAGGCTCCCTGGTGCAGGCGGGGCTGGCGGGGCGCGGCCTCAACGAGAAGCCGCTGTTCTACAAGCTGACCCAGGTGATCGACATCTTCCTGATCCTGTTTGTGGCGCTGCGCTTTGCCGAGATCGTCATCAACGACAAGTCGGCCTATCTCTCCGAATTTAACCGTTATTCCATCATGTTCTGGAGCGAGATCGCGCTGATGATCTTCCCGCTGCTGGTGTTCCACTGGGACAAGAGCCGCCGCGATTCGCGCATGTTGTTCCTGGGGGCCCTCAGCATGCTGCTGGGCGCCGCCCTCTGGCGACTGGATTACTCCCTGCTCGCCTTCAACCCCGGCAATGGCTACCACTACTTCCCCTCCGCGGCGGAAGTGCTGATCTCCCTGGGCTTCGTCGCCATCGAGGTGTGTGCCTATTTGCTGCTGATCCGGCTGCTGCCGGTACTGCCATCACTTGAACGTGTTCACCAAGATTATCAGGCCCGAGGGAAAGCCAACGTATGAGCCAACGTATCACCATAGACCCCATCACCCGCATCGAGGGTCACCTGCGTATCGACTGTGAAATCGAAGGCGGCGTCGTCACCAAGGCCTGGTCATCCGGCACCATGTGGCGCGGGATGGAGGAGATCGTCAAGGGCAACGACCCGCGCGATGCCTGGATGATAGTGCAGCGCATCTGCGGGGTGTGCACCTCCATTCACGCCATCGCCTCGGTGCGGGCGGTGGAGAACGCCATCGGCGCCAAGGTGCCGGTCAACGCCCAGTACATCCGCAACCTGATCATTGCGGCCCACAACATCCACGATCACATCGTCCACTTCTATCAGCTCTCCGCGCTGGACTGGGTGGATATCACCGCGGCACTGCAGGCCAATCCGCAAAAAGCGGCCGACCTGCTCAAGGGGGTATCGACCTGGTCCCTCAACAGCGCCGACGAGCTCGCCAAGGTACAGGACAAGATCCGCGCCCTGGTGGCGAGCGGCCAGCTCGGCATCTTTGCGAACGGCTACTGGGGCCACAAGGCGATGAAGCTGAGCCCGGAGGTGAACCTCATCGCCGTGGCGCACTATCTGCAGGCACTGGAGTGCCAGCGCGATGCCAACCGCATCGTCGCCATCCTCGGCGGCAAGACTCCCCACATCCAGAACCTGGCGGTGGGCGGTGTGGCCAACCCCATCAACTTGGATGCGCCGAGCGTGCTCAACCTCGAGCGCCTCATGTATGTGAAGAGCTTCATCGATCGGCTCGGCGAGTTTATCGAGCAGGTCTACAAGGTGGATGCCGCCATCATAGCCGCCCACTACCCCGAGTGGCTGAACCTGGGGCAGGGGGCCAGGCACTACCTGAGCGTGCCTGAGCTCCCCACCGACGGTGACGGCGGCAGCTTCCTGATGCCGGGTGGCTACATCGAGAACGGCGATCTGGCCGGCTATCGCCCCATCGAGAGCCATCAGGATGCCTGGTTGATGGACGGTATCGCCGAGAGCAACAAGCACGCCTGGTACAAGGATGACGAACCCCTCAAGCCCTGGGAGGGCAAGACCGAGCCCAACTACACCGGCTGGCAGGATGACGGCAAGTACTCCTGGGTCAAATCCCCCACCTTCTACGGCAAGGTGGTGGAGGTGGGGCCGCTCGCAGACTTGCTGGTCAAGCTGGCCGCCAAGCACCCGGAGACGGTGGCACACTTCGATCAGCTGAACGGCCTCTACAAGGCGCTGACCGGTTCGGCCATCACACCTGCACAGCTGCACTCCACCCTGGGCCGCATCATAGGCCGGGCGGTACGCTGCTGTGTGCTGAAAGACACCCTGTCTCATCAGTGGAAGGCGCTGGTGGACAACATCGGCAAGGGGGATTTCAGCGCCTACATCAAGACCGAGATCCCGGCGGACAAGGAGTTTCGCGGGGTGGGCTTTGAAGAGGCGCCGCGCGGCATGCTCTCCCACTGGATCGTCATCAAGGGCGGCAAGATCGAGAACTATCAGGCGGTGGTGCCATCGACCTGGAACTCGGGCCCGCGCAACTTCAACGACGAACCCGGCCCCTACGAGCAATCGCTGGTGGGCACCCCGGTGGCCGACCCCGCCAAACCGCTGGAGGTGGTGCGCACCATCCACTCGTTCGACCCCTGCATGTCCTGCGCGGTCCATGTGGTGGATACCCAGAGTGGTGAAACAACTCAGGTGAAGGTGCTGTGATGAACACCCTGATCCTGGGCGTGGGCAACCTGCTGTTGAGCGATGAGGCCGTCGGCGTGCGCATTGTTGAGGGGCTGGAGCGCGACTACCGCTTAGCCCCCGGCATCGAGCTGCTTGATGGCGGCACCGCCGGCATGGAGCTGCTCGAAGCGATGGCCAGTCGCGACCACATCATACTGGCGGACGCGGTGCGCAGCGGCAATCCACCGGGTACCGTGGTGACCCTGAAGGATGAGGAGATCCCGACCCTGTTTGGTCGCAAGATCTCTCCCCATCAGCTGGGGCTGGCGGATGTGCTCTCGGCGCTGCACATGACGGGAGAATCCCCCAGGCGGCTCACCCTGATCGGGGTCGAGCCAGAATCCCTCGAGCCCCGCATCGGCCTCACCCCCGTGGTGGCGGCGGCGCTGGGGGAGGCGACGGATCGGATCCTGGCCCTGCTGGCCAGTCTGGGGGCTCCGGCCATTGAGCTCTCTGAGCAGGAGAAGGCCGAGCGAGCACGGGAGGGCGTATGGCGCAATCCATTGTGAATGAGACAGTGAACGAAGCCGCGACAGAGCCGGCGCAGGAGTTTAGCGGTTTTGCCGCGAACCCTGCCCCGCGCTTGGTTGCCCAGTACGAGCGGATCGCGCAGCAAGAGATGCAGGTGCTGCCCTTCTATCACCCGGCGATGCCCATAGTCGCAGAGTGCATCCTGTTTGAAGGGCAGTGGCTCGGCTGCGTGCTCACTCCCTGGATGCTGAGCGTGGTGGTGTTGCCGGGGCCGGATCAGCTCTGGCCGTTGCGTGGCAGCCGCGATCGGCTCGCCCTGCAGCTCCCCTGCGGCAACCTGACCTTTATGGTGGGGGCATTGCCCGAAACGGGGCAGTTGCTGGCCTGCTCGCTCATGTCCCCCATCGACCCGCATCTGGGGGCCGACGAGGGGCAGGCGCTGGTGAGCAGCACCCTCAAGATGTTGCTTTCGCTTCCGGTGCAGCAGGGGGAGGGCGGCGTGAACTTGAGCCGGCGCCGCCTGTTCAGCGGCCGGCGCGGTGACGCTGTGGGTGGTACCCAGCGCTAGGTCTCATCTGCAATCAGGTTTAGAATAGGGGCCGTTTTGGCCCCTCACTCGCTTCTGTCGTGCCCCTGTTTTTTGGGTAGTGAGTGGTAAAACGAACAAGGGATCTTATGACCATTCAATGCTTTGGCTGCCACTCAGGCAGCAACATCGCCCGCCGCAAAGGCCTCTCTGCCACGGCGGCCGCCTTGCTGGCCCTGCTCTCGGGCGGTTTCTCTTCCATGGCGCTGGCTGCCCAGCCCGTCCCCGCCGAACTCAAGCTCGCCATCGGCAGTGAGCCCACCGAAGGGTTCGACCCCCTGCTCGGCTGGAGCCACGGCAGCTACCTGCTGTTGCACAGCCCGCTGCTCAAACAAAACGCCGATCTCAGCTGGCAGAACCTGCTTACCCAGGCGGTGACCCCGAACCAGGATGGCAAGGGGTGGCTTATCCGCCTCAAGCCGGATCTGAAGTTCTCCAACGGCGCGCCGCTCACCGCCGAAGACGTCGCCTTTACCTACAACAGCGCAGCCCAGGGCGGCGGCAAGATCGACATGGGCAACTTTGTCTCGGCCAAGGTGGTGTCGCCCACCCAGGTGGAGATTGCTTTAAGCGCCCCCCAGAGCACCTTCGTCAACGTGCTGGGATCGCTCGGCATCGTGTCGAAACGGGATTACGACGCAAAAGCTTACGCCCGCCATCCGGTCGGTGCCGGCCCCTACCGGCTGGTGAGCTTCCTGCCCGGTCAACAGCTGGTGGTAGAGGCGAACCCCTATTACGCCGGCGGCAACAATGACTTCAAACGGCTGGTCTTTGTCTTTATCGATGAAGAGAGCGCCTACGCCGCCGCCCAGAGCAGCCAGCTTGACCTGGTGCGCATTGCCCCGTCGCTGGCGCCCACAGTCCCTGCCTCCCTCAAGCTGTGGGTGCGGCCGAGTGTCGAGAACCGCGGCATCGTCTTCCCCATTCCGCCAGCGGGTGGCAAGGATGCCAAGGGTTATCCCATCGGCAACGACGTGACCTCGGACGTGGCGGTGCGCCGCGCCATCAATTACGCCATCGACCGCCAGCTGCTGGCCGACCAGCTGCTGGAGGGGCACGCCATTCCCGCCTACAGCGCGGTAGAGGGCTTGCCCTGGCTGAATAAAGCCACCGCTTTCAAGGACGGGGATGCGGCCCACGCCAACGCCCTGCTCGACGAGGCGGGTTGGAAGATGGGCAGTGACGGCATTCGCCACAAAGGCGACCTGCGCGCCGCCTTTACCCTCTGGTACACCAGCGGTGACAGCACCCGCCGGGATCTGGCGGAAGCGGTGCGGGCCATGCTCAAACCCATCGGCCTTGAGGTGAGCCTCAAGTCCGGCAGCTGGGAGCAGGTGGAGCGGGAGATGCACGCCAATCCGGTGCTGATGGGGTGGGGGAGTCTGGATCCCATGGAGCTCTATCACCACTACCAGAGCGGTTCCGCCGGTGTGGAGTTCTACAACCCAGGCTATTACCAGAATCCGGTGGTGGATGCGCACCTCAAGCAGGCGCTGGATGCCCCGAACTGGCAGGCGGCCGTACCGTTCTGGCAGCTGGTGGAGTGGGATGGCAAGCGTGGCGCCGGGGTGCAGGGAGATGCCGCCTGGGCCTGGCTGCTCAATGTGCAGCACACCTATCTCGCCAACCGTTGCATCGATCTTGGCAAGGGGGCGCCGGAGATCCACGGTAGCTGGTCTTTGCTCAACAACCTGCAGGATTGGCGGTGGACGTGCCGTTAAGTTCGTCCACCATGATGACTGCCACTCTGAAAGCCCTGCTGCGTCTGGCAGGGCTGCTCTGTCTGGTCTCGGTCGCCACCTTTGTGCTGCTGAGTTACTCCCCCATCGACCCCATCAAGGCCTATATCGGCAATGATCTGCTCCATGTGCCGCCCGAGCAATACGCCCGGATCGCCGCCCGCTGGGGGCTGGATCAGCCGCTCTGGCTGCGCTACTGGCACTGGTTCAGCCAGGTGCTGCGGGGGGATCTCGGTTACTCCATGCTCTACAACGCGCCTGTGGGTGAGGTAATAGGCCAGCGCTTTGCTGCCTCCTTCCTGCTGCTGGCGGGTGCTTGGCTGCTCTCTGGCTTTTTCGGCATTGTGCTGGGCCTCTGCGCCGGTCGTTATCTCAATCGCTGGCCCGATCGCCTGATTTGCCGCTTTGCCTACCTGCTCGCCTCCTTGCCCACCTTCTGGGTTGGCCTGTTGCTGCTCGCCCTGTTTGCGGTGCACTGGCCTTGGCTTCCGGTCTGCTGCGCCTGGACACCGGGCCTCTCTGCCGATGAGGCAGATTGGGCTATGCGAGCGCGTCATCTGTTGCTGCCGGTGACCACCCTGGCGCTGCTGGGGCTTGGCAATATCGCCCTGCATACCCGGGGGCGGGTGGCCGAGGTGCTGGCGAGCGATTTTATTCGCTACGCCCGCGCCCAGGGGGATGGCGGCTGGCCCATGCTGCGCTTTCACGTGCTGCGCCACGCCCTGACCCCGGCCATCTGTCTGCAGTTTGCCTCCCTCGGTGAGCTGATTGGCGGATCGCTGTTAGCCGAGAAGGTCTTCTCCTACCCGGGGCTCGGTCAGGCCACCGTGGATGCGGGACTGCGCGGAGACATCCCCTTGCTGATGGGAATCGTGCTCTTCTGCACCCTGCTGGTCTTTATTGGCAACACGGTGGCCAGTTTGCTGCTGGCGCGCATCAACCGCGGTTGGGAGGGTGTGCATGCTGTTTAATCCGCTTCCCTCCATACTGCGGCTGGGCTTTGCGCTGATCTGCCTGCTGCTGCTGGCCAGCTACGGCTGGAGCCTCTCTCATCAGGATGTGCCGATGGATCTGCTGGCGCGCCAGCAGCCCCCCTCGCTGACCCACTGGTTCGGTACCGACCAGATGGGGAGGGATCTCTGGCAACGCGCCTTTCAGGGTACCCTCACCAGTCTGGAGCTGGGGATCAGCACGGCCCTGTGCAGCGGTCTGCTGGCCATGGTGGCGGCGAGCGTGTCGCTTATCCATCCCAGGTGTGATGCGGCGGTGCGGCTGGTGATCGACGCCATGCTGGCGCTGCCCCATATGCTGCTGTTGATCCTGATCTGCTTTACCGTGGGGGGTGGCATGCGCGGGGTGATCCTGGCGGTGGCGCTCACCCACTGGCCCAAGCTGGCGCTCATTCTCTGCGCCGAGGCGCGGCGGATCGCCAGCAGTGACTATGTGGTGCTGGCCCGCTGTCAGGGGATGGGGGCGCTGCGCCGCTGGCGCACCCACCTGCTGCCGGGGCTGTTGCCCCAGTGGTTTATCGGCACCCTGCTGATGTTTCCCCATGCGGTGTTGCACAGCGCCGCCTTGAGCTTTCTCGGCTTTGGCCTGGCGGCCCACGAGGCCTCGCTGGGCCTGCTGCTGGCCGATGCCTTGCGTTATCTGGCCGGTGGTGGCTGGTGGCTGGCCCTCTTCCCGGGGCTGATGTTGCTGACCTTGGTTTTACTGTTTGATCAGGCTACCCGGGCTCTGCAACAACTCTGGTTTGGGGGTGAATCATGCTGAGCTTCGACCAGGTGACCATAGAGGCGGCCCACTACTCCTGGCTGGGGCGGCGCAGCTGGCAGCCTTTGTTGACCGATATCAGCTTGCAACTGGCGCCCGGCGAAATCGTCGCGCTGGTGGGGGGGAGCGGCGAGGGCAAGAGCCTGCTGCTGCAAAGCGCCCTGACCCTGCTGCCAGACAACCTGCGCATGCGCGGTACCATCTCCCTCGATGGCGTGCCCCTGTGCGACGCCAGCCGTGCCGGGCTGCGCGGCCACACCCTCTGTTATGTGCCACAGGGGGTGAGCGCCCTCAATCCGTTGCTGACGGTGGAGCGTCAGCTGGGCCGGGCGGCGCGCCTCTGCGGTCAGAGCGGTTCCCGCGAACGGCTCGGCGAGCAACTGCTGCGCTACCAGTTGCCCGCCACCACGCTGGACAGATACCCGCGCCAGCTCTCCGGTGGCATGGCCAAGCGCATTCTGGCCTGCACCGCGGCGCTCGGCGGTGCCCGCTACATTTTGGCGGACGAGATCACCGCCTGGCTCGACGAGGGGCTGGCCTGCCAGCTGCTCAGCCAGTTGCGTGAATTGGCCAATCAGGGCAGCGGCATCCTCTGGGTGACCCACGATTTGGCGCTGGCGGCCCGCTTTGCCGATCGCATCGTCGCGCTGCATCAGGGGCAGGTGAGCGATACCCTGAGCTGCCACCATTTGCGCCAGGGGCAGGGGAGCGAGATGCTCAGAGCCCACTGGCAGGCGTTGCCCGAGTTCAATTCGCTTTTCTCTGCGCCGGAGGTTTCCTGATGTTGGAACTACGAAATCTCACCATCGATCAGGGGGAACGCCCTCTTTGGCAGGAGTTATCGCTGACGGTGAAAGCGGGCGAGCGGCTCGGCATCTCTGCGCCGAGCGGTTATGGCAAGACCACGCTGGGGCGGATATTGGCGAGTTGGCAACCGGTTCGGGCGGGTGGGCAGATCCTGCTGGATGGGCAGCCGTTGGCCAAACCGGTGAAGGGCTACAACCCCATCCAGCTGGTGCCCCAGCACCCGGAGCTCACCTTCAATCCCTATCGCACCACCGGGCAGGCACTGTGGGATGTATGGCGCCCCGATGACGCCATGCTGGCCCGCTTTATGGTCAAACCTGCGTGGCTCGGTCGCAAGCCCGGTCAGCTCTCCGGCGGCGAGCTGGCCCGCATCGCGCTGCTGCGCGCCCTCGATCCCCGCACCCGTCTGCTGATTGCTGACGAGGTGACCGCCCAGCTGGATCCGCAAATTCAGCGCCAGCTCTGGCGGGAGTTGATGATGGAGTGCGAGCAGCGTGGTCTTGGGATACTTGTCTTCAGTCACCAGCAGGCATTATTGCGCCAGATCTGCCATCGGGTGCTGCGCTTTGGCGAGATGCAGCCCGAATCTGGGGAGCTGACCGAAAGTGCAGCTTGAGGGTTAGGTCCCCCTCATCCCCAGCCCTTCTCCCGCAAGGGGAGAAGGGAGCGGAAGGTGCCTCTCCCCAAGCTTGGCGGGGCACAATGCTGGTTGTTATGCTCGCAGACTCTCCGGGGGCTGCGCGTACTTCGAGCATATTGCCTGCATCCATGAACAGGCTCCCCTTTTCCTGTTGAGACAGGGGAGGAGTGCAGCATCCACAAATGGGTTCCCTCTCCCTGGGGAGAGGGCTAGGGTGAGGGGACGCGAGTGTGGGACGCTGGCCATTCGAGACAGATAGCACGGCCGGCAAGGTCTACAGATAAAAGAGAGGGAGGCATCAGCCTCCCTCTCTTGTTTTCTACCGTTATCAGCGGCGTTTAACCGATTCAGGCACTGGCCAGCCAGTTGAGCCAGGCATCCATCCCTTCGCCCGTGGTGGCGCTGACCTGGATCACCTGAATATAGGGGTTGACCCGTTTGGCGTTCTCGATGCAGCGGGCCACGTCAAAGCTGACGTAGGGCAGCAGATCGATCTTGTTGATCACCATCAGCTGGGCGGCGGCAAACATGTCCGGGTATTTCAGCGGCTTCTCTTCCCCTTCGGTGACGGAGAGGATCGCCACCTTGTACTTCTCGCCGAGATCGAAGCTGGCGGGGCAGACCAGGTTGCCCACGTTCTCGATAAAGAGGATGCCCCCTTGATTGGCGGGCAACTGGTGGCAGGCATCGTGAACCATCTTGGCATCCAGATGGCAGCCCTTGCCGGTGTTGATCTGCACGGCAGGCACGCCGGTGGCACGGATGCGATCCGCATCAGCGCTGGTCTGCTGATCCCCTTCGATCACCGCGCAGGGGCGCTTGTTAGCCAGCTGGCGCAAGGTTTCGCACAGCAAGGTGGTCTTGCCTGAACCCGGGCTCGACACCAGATTGAGCACCAGCTGGGCCGCTTCGTCGAAGTGCTCACGGTTGTGGGCGGCCAAGGCGTTGTTTTTGGCCAGCACGTCCATCTCGATGGCGATCAGCTGGCGCTGCCCCATGCCGGGCACCGACAATCCCGCTTCCCCTTTGCCGTAGTGCAGATCACCCTGCTGATGGTCATGGTCATGGTCATGGTCATGGTCATGGTCATGGTCATGGTCATGGTCATGGCTGTGATCATGGGGATGCGCGTGGGAATGGCCGTGGTCATGAGAGTGGGCATGATCATGATGATGGTCGTGGGGGTGATCATGACCCTCATGACCCTCATGACCCATGGGAGCCCGTACCCCGTGGTAGTGGTGATGGACATCCCCCTGATGGTGGTAGTGGTGGTGAATGATCAGGGTGCGCGGTGTGCTCTGCTCGTGGTCATGATGGTGATGGGCGTCATGAGCATGATGATGGCCGTGCTCATGATGATGGTGGTGTTCATGAGCATGTTCATGGTCGTGATCATCTTCATGGCCGGCGATCCGCGCCTGGCCGCATCCGCATACGCTACACATATCAACTTACCTCGATGTCGGTGATGCGCAGGCTGTTCCCTTGCGCGACTCGTAATTTGTATCCGCCACACCCGAGGCAGGCCTGCCCGCGCTCGGTGAGGGTGACCGTCTGATTGCAGTCGTAACACCAGGCTTCTGCGGCCTGGTGCTGAAAGTGCAGCTGGGCCCCTTCGACGGCGGTGCCCTTGGCGGCGGCCTCAAAACAGAAGGCAATGGTGTCCGGGTCGACGCAGGAGAAGCTGCCGACCTCGAGCCAGAGGGCGGTCACCCTGGTAAAGCCCCGCTGGGTGGCCTGCTCGGCCGCCAGATCGATGGCGGCCATGGCCAGAGACATTTCGTGCATGGTGGCTCCTTAACCGATATGGGGAGAAGCAGTGACTCCTCCCTGAAATTGACGGAACGGCATGGTTGCTCAACAGATCCGCGGCAGCAGCTCCCCCTGCGGCAGCTCCAGATAACGGCGGCTGCCCCAGGGGTTGTTGAGGATCACCTTGTGGCGATCGCTCGCCTGCACCACGCCGATCTGGCTGGCGGCGGGGTTGAATTGCCGCAAGATGCCCAGTGCGTCCTGCGCCTGTTCGGCAGGCAGGGCCAGCACCATGGTCCCCTCGTTGGCGAGATCATGGGGCTCGAAACCGTAGAGCTCACACAGGCCGCGCACCGGATCGCACACCGGAATGGCGGACTCCTCCAGCTCGATGGCAACACCAGAGGCGCTGCTCCACTCGTTGAGCACGGCGGCAAGGCCACCGCGGGTGGCGTCGCGCAGGGCGTGAGGGGTAATACCCGCTTTTAGCAGCGCCTCTACTTGCGGCCAGAGGGTGGTGCAATCGCTTTGCAAATCCGAGCCCAGCTGCAGGGCGTCGCGGGCCATCAGGATGCAGGCGCCGTGGCTGCCGATATCCCGCGACACCAGGATGGCGTCACCGGCCTTGATATTGCGCACCGAAATGCCCCGGCTCTGTTCTGGCAGCGGGAAGCTGCCGACCCCGCTGGTGTTGATGAAGATCTTGTCCGCCGCCCCCTTGGGCACCACCTTGGTGTCGCCGCAGACGATGCGGGCACCGCTCTTGGCAAGCTCCCGGGCCATGGATTCCACGATGCGGGCGAGGTCGGCGTAGGGGAGGCCCTCCTCGATGATAAAGCTGCAGCTCAGATACTCGGGTTTGGCCCCCATCATGGCGAGATCGTTGACCGTGCCGGCGATGGCCAGCTTGCCGATATCGCCCCCTTCAAAGAAGATCGGCGAGACGGTGAAGCTGTCGGTGGTGAAGGCAACGGGGCCCTCCACCGGCAGCAGGGCGGCATCTTCGCCGCGCAGCAGGATCTCGTTACCAAAGTGGCGAAAGAAGAGCTGATTGATCAGCTGGTTCATCTCGACGCCGCCACCACCGTGGCTTAACTGGATTTCTCTCATCGTTCCTGGATCCCCATATATCGGTAGTAGGCATTGCAGGCCCCCTCGGAGCTGACCATGCAACTGCCCATGGGCTGGGTCGGGGTGCAGCCCCGGCCAAAGACCTTGCACTGGTTCGGTTTGGCCAGGCCGCGCAGGATATCGGCGCACTGGCACGCCTTGTGGTCATCGATGGGAGTCTGATTGAGCGCAAAGTGGCGCTCCGCATCGCGCCTGGCAAACGCATCGCGCAGGCGCAGGGCGGAGGCATTGATATCCCCAAGGCCCCGCCAGCGAAAGTGCTCGCGGGTCTCGAAAAAGCGCTCAACCAGCTGCTGGGCCGCTTTATTGCCGCTGGCGGTGACGGCGCGGCTGTACTGCACCTCCAGCGCGTAGCGACCCTCCACCTTCTGGCGCACCATCATCAGCAGCGCCTCCATCACGTCCACCGGCTCGAAACCGCTCACCACCACGGGCACCTGATAGCGATCGACGATGGGCAGGTAGATATCGGCACCTGTGATGACGCTGACGTGAGAGGGGCCGATAAAGGCGTTCACCTTGGCCACCCCGTCGGCCATCACGGCGTGAATGGCGGGCGGCACCAGCACATGGTTGATATGAAACAAGAGGTTCTCAATCCCCTCAGCTTCGGCTGCTGCCAAGAGCGCCGCCGTCATCGGGGTGGAGGTTTCGAAACCGATGGCGAAGAAGACCACGGTGCTGTCCGGATTTTCACGGGCGATACGCAGGGCATCGAGGGGGTCATAGACCGGGCGGATATCGCTCCCCTTGGCGCGCTGCTGGGCCAGCGTGCCTTTGGAGCCCGGCACCCGGATCATGTCCCCCAGGGTGACCAGAATGACGTTCGGTTGGCAAGCCAGCTCGATGGCCTGATCGATGCGCTCTTTGGGCATGATGCAGACCGGGCAGCCGGGGCCGTGGACAAACTCTATGCTGGCCGGCAACAGCTGGTGCAGGCCGTACTTCATGATGGTGTGGGTATGGCCGCCGCACACCTCCATCACCCGCAGCGGCTCGGGCAGATCGTTGGCGAGTTCAGTGATCTGGGCGGCGAGGGCACGGATCACCTCGGGCTGGCGAAAGCCCTGAAACAGGTCATTCAAGGTCAGCATGGCAAGATATCCTGGTTGGGCATCAGGGCCACCATCTGGCGGAAGCTCTCGAGGCTGGCCTGCGCCTCCGCTTCGTCAATCTTGCTCATCACAAAGCCGATATGGAGCAGCACATAGTCGCCTACCTGGAGAGGCTCTTCGAGCAGCATGCAGCTGACGCGCCGCTGCACCCCCAGGGTGTCGACGGTGACGCAGTTATCTTCGGGGTGCAGTTGCACCACCTGAGAGGGAATAGATAGACACATGAATTTCAGGACTCCGACAAGGTGGCACAACCGGTTGTGACAGGCTGGTGCGTGGCAAGATGGTGGATGGCAAACCAGAGCTGACCGGCGGCGATGCCACCGTCATTGAGCGGCAGGGTTTCGCTGGTCAATACCTCCCGGCCGGCCGCTTCGAGAGCGGGCACCAGCTGGTCCATCAGCACCCGGTTTTGAAAAACGCCGCCCCCGAGTACCACCGGATAGCCGGGGACGCGCCCGGCCAGGGCAACCACCAGATTGCTGATGGCGCGGATAAAACCGGCAGCCAGGCTGGCGGTGGGGGTACCTTGGCACCACTCGTTGACAAGGGTATGGATGAGCTCTGCCCACTGGATCTGCAGTGGCCCCTCAGCTGATTGGCTGAGATCAAAGGCGAGGGGGAAGGGCTGTTCATCGGGGGCCAGCTGCAAGGCAGTCGCCTCCAGCAGGAGTCCAGCCTCGCCCTCGTAATCCGGGGTATCGATCACCCCCAAGAGCGCCGCCACCGCATCGAACAGCCGACCGATGGCGCTGGTATGGGGGGCGTTTCGACCCAGCTGCCAGAGCTGGTGCAGATTGTTGATCTGCCCAGCGGGCAGTTGCTTGATCGCCGGAATATCGAGGGCACTGATCTCCTCCATGCTATACGACTCAAACAGCAGCCCCAGCAGCTGACGTACCGGTTCGCGGATGGCCGCCTCGCCGCCGATCAGCTTGAAGGGTTTGAGGTGGGCAACCCGCTCGAAGCCCTTAATGTCTGCGATCAGCAGCTCGCCGCCCCAGAGGGTGCCGTCATCGCCAAGGCCGGTGCCATCGAAGGCAACACCCAGCACCGGGCCCGTGATGTCGCGCTCGGCCATCACCCCCAGCAGGTGGGCGTGATGGTGCTGCACCTCGAGATGGGTTGCACCCTGATCCTGGCAATAGCCCTTGGCCCACTGATGGCTGAGGTAGCCGGGGTGGCGATCCGAGACCAGCAGTTCTGGCTTGAGGTCGTAGAGTTCGCGAAAGGTCGCCAGGGTCTGCTCGAAGTGCTCTTGCATCGGCAGGCTGTGCAGATCGCCGATATAGGGGCTGTAGATGCGCTGGCGGCCGAAGGCGAGCGCCAGCTGGTTCTTCTGCTGCGCCCCGACTGCCAAGAGCGGCACCTGGACCGCCTCTTGCAGGCTGGGAGTGCAGGGGGCATAGCCCCGGGCGAGGCGCAACGTCTGGCGCCGCCCGCCTGCCCACTGCACCAGACTGTCGTCGCACGGGTGCAGGATGGGGCGGTTGTGATCCAGGATGCCGTCAATCTCGCCCCCGAGTTCCCTGACCACTGCCTCGCACTCGACAAGGATGGGACTGCCGCGCCCATTGGCGCTGGTGGCCACCAGCGGCATGGCGCAGGCGTCCAGCAGCAGCTGATGGAGCGGGGTATAGGGGAGCATGACGCCGAGGTAGGGGATGCCGGGGGCAATCTCCTCGGCCAGCGGCGCGGCTGACTGTCGGGATTCTGAGAGCCGATCATCGTTAATGCGCTTGCGCAGCAAGGTGATGGGTCTGGCCTGAGAGGCGAGCAGCGTCCACTCTGCCTCGCAGCCGGTGACATGCAGTTTGGCCTCGGCAAGGGAGCCCATCATCACCGCCAGCGGCTTGCGCGCGCGCCGCTTGAGCGTTCGCAATCTGGCCACACTCCGTTCATTGCGGGCATCACATATCAGGTGATAACCCCCCATCCCCTTGACCGCAATCAGCGCTCCCGCTTGCAGGGCGCGGGCGGCGGTGTGCAGCGCATCCTCGCGCTCGGCCAGCGCATCGCCGTGGCCGCTGCGCCAGGTCAGATGGGGCCCGCACTCGGGGCAGCTTACCGGCTGGGCGTGGTAGCGTCTGTCCAGCGGGTCTTCATAGGCCGCCGCACAGCGCGGGCACATGGCAAAGCCCGCCATGGCGGTATGGGGGCGGTCGTAGGGGAGGCGGCGGATGATGGTGTAGCGCGGGCCGCAGTGGGTGCAGTTGGTAAAGGGGTAGTGGTGGTGGCGATCGTTGGGATTGGCCACGTCCGTGGCGCACGCCTCGCACATCCCCTGATCCGGCGAGATGGCGACCGTGGCCGCGCTCTGCTGCTGGCTGGCTTTAATTCGAAACTGGCCATGAAATTGGCCATCGAAGTCGGGATCATGAGCAAGGGGCAGCTCCCGCTCGCTGAAGTGATCGATTCGGCTTAAGGGCGGCGCCAGTTCCCGCAGTTCGCGGGTAAAGGCTGTGAGCTGCTCGGGTGATCCTTCGGCACCTATGGTGACGCCGCTCGCGTCGTTCAACACATAACCGGCAAGGCCGTGGCGCAGCGCCAGCCCATAGACGAAGGGGCGAAAGCCGACCCCCTGCACTATACCGTCGATATGAAATTCGCGGCGCAGCCGGTTGGCCACAGGATTGGAAGAGCCAGAGGGGGCGATGGTGGCGCTCATGCCGGCTCCATCTCATCTTGAGTCTGCGGCAAACGCAGCACCCGGCGCTCGTTCTCCTCGCGCCGCACCCAGCCATCCATCTCCATGCGCAGGCAGAACGGAATGGCATATTTACGCGACAAACCGGTGATCTCCTTGAGGGATGCCATGTCGATCAGATCTCCCACCTGCTGGCCCGCCAGCACGGCGGCAACCATCTGGTTGTAAAGGGCTGCGTCGTAGTAGATGGGGCCATCGAGCTGCACCAGATACTTGAGTCGCGCCAGATTGCGCAGCTGCTTTTGCAGGGCGCCTTTTTGTTGCAAGCCCTGCTGCAGTGCGGCGGGCAGCTGGCGGGTGATAAAGGGGTCCAGCGCCACGCCGCCGGGGCCCAGTTTACCGGGCTCGTAACCCTCCTTGCCTTGATCTCGCACCACCTTGAGCACCAGCTGTGCCTCTTCCCCCAGATCATCTTCCGACTCGCCGCTGCCCGGCTGCCACTTGTCATGGTGCAGGCGAATGTGCTGCTCGCTTTTGAGCTGCTGAAGCAGGGCCTGAATGACCGGCAGGGCGATGCCAAGGCGGGTCGCGAGCTCCGCAGCGCTGAGCGGTTCGCTGGCCAGGGTAGCGAGCAGCTGGTCGCGACTCTGGGCCAGCCAGCAGCTATCCAGCAGCCACTCACCGAGGGGAGTGACCAGCTCGGGTCGCTGGTCAAAGCGGCTGGCCAGCACATAGCCGTTGAGCCCCAGTTGCAGGGTGGCCGGGTTGTAGTGCTCGAGCTCATCTGGCAGCTCGCCCAGCAGGGCGTGCAGCGTCTTGCGTCTGGAGGGATGGATGTCGCCGCACCAGACGATGCGGGCGCCGTGCAGCAGTTCGCTGCTGCCGTGGCGAATGATGGTGAGCGGCTGGCCAAAGAAGCAGGGGATGGGGCTGGCAAAGATCAGCCGTGCCAGCCGGGTATCCTTGATGGGAACAAAACGGGCCCGGCCGTGCCAGCTGCCGAGGGCGATTTCCACCTCGCGGTTGCGTTGCTCCCTGATGCTGCCGCCGACCTCATTTAGCCGCACGATCAGATGAGTCGCCGCCTCGCACTGGCCGGCAGTGCTGGTGAGGCAGTGGCCGCGGGCCACCTCCTTGTGGGGCACCTTTTTAAGGCCCACCGCCACCCGGCAGACGGCGCCGATCTCGTCGACGCTCTGGTGATAGGCCTGCAGGGAGCGCACCTGCACCTCCCGATCGGCGGGGTAGAGGCGCAGCTTGTCCCCCACCTTGAGGCTGCCCTGCTGCAATGTGCCGGTGAGCACGGTGCCGGTGCCATTGGCGGTAAAGACCCTGTCCACATACAGGCGCGGGGCGGCCCGTTCGCGGGGGGCATGATGCTCGGCCATATCCTCCAGCTGGCGCACGATGGCGGCGTGCAGGGCAGCCATATTCTCGCCGGTTTTGGCGCTGACGCTGACGATGTCGGGCACCATGCCGCTCTCGTCCATCACCCGCTCCAGCAGGCTCTCCTCCAACAGCAAAAGCTCGTCGGGGGAGACCAGATCGCACTTGTTGATGCAGACCAAGAGTCGCGGCACCCCCATCGCCTTGAGCAGGCGCAGGTGATCGCCGGTCATCGGCATCCATCCCTCGTCGGCGGCAATCACCAGCAGCACCAGATCCAGACTCCAGAGCCCCGCCACCATATTGCGGATATAGCGCTCGTGGCCGGGCACGTCGATGACGCCTATGGTGTTGCCCTGACCGTCGTCGAAGTGGGCAAAGCCAAGATCCTGAGTCATGCCGATGGCCTGCTCATGGGCACGGGCGGTGGTGATGCCGGTGAGGGCCTTGATAAGCTGGGTTTTGCCGTGATCCACGTGGCCGGCAAGGCCGATAACGGCGCGATAGGGGGTCATGGGATCAGGGCTCCTCGGTCGCATTTGTTGCATTTAACGGGGCGGGCAGCAGCAATTCCTTGAGTTGGACGATCAGCAGCTCCATGTCCTCGTCGAGCAGGGTGGCCATATTGAGCAGCACCCTCTGCTGGCGCACGGTGGCGATGAGCGGGACGGGGAGCTCGCGCAGGGTATCCAGCAACTGCTGGGCAGGGCGAGGGTCGGTGCACTCCAGCGCAGGCGCCGGGTAGAACTCGTCCGGCAAGGTGCCGCCGCCCACTACCAGCTGGGCGGGGACCGGCACAAAGCAGCCGGGTAGGGCTTCCATCAGCTGAGAGGCTCTCGCTTGCATGGCGGCCGGGTTGCTTAAAGTCCGTTGGGCGATACCTTCGCCGACGGGGGATTTGTTGAGTTTGTGGATGAGCAGGCGTTCCAGCAGGGAATGGATGATGCGGCTCGAGCGGAAGGTGCGCATCATGGGGTGTTTTTCCAACCGCTTGATAAGGTCCGCACGGCCGCTGATGATGCCGCACTGGGGCCCGCCCATCAGCTTGTCGCCGGAGTAGCAGACCAGATCCGCCCCCGCCTTGATGTACTGGCGCACCGAGGTTTCGTCCGGTGCAAACTCCTCCGTGGTCAAGCCCGAGCCCTGATCCACCGCCAGCACTACCTGCTCGGGCAGGGCGCGGGCCAGCTCGCCGATATCGGGGGATTCGGTAAAACCGCGAATGGCAAAATTGGATCTGTGCACCATCAGCACCAGCGCGGTCTGATCGGTGATGGCATCGAGGTAGTCTTTGGCTGTGGTGATATTGGTGGTGCCCACCTCCACCAGCTTGGCGCCGGAGAGGGCCAGAATGTCGGGGATGCGAAAGCCGCCGCCAATCTGGATCTGTTCACCGCGCGAGACGATCACCTCGCGCCCCTTGGCCACCTCCTGCAGCAGCAAAAAGAGCGACGCGGCGTTGTTGTTGACCACCAGCGAATCCTCGGCCTGGGTGAGGCAACCGAGCAGGGGAGCGATCAGCCCCTTGCGCCCGCCGCGCTTGCCAGTGGCGAGATCCAGCTCCAGATTGTTGTAGCCGGTGTTGAGGTCACGCACCTCGTCCCACAGATCGCTACTTAACGGCGAGCGGCCCAGATTGGTGTGCACCAGGGTACCGGTGGCGTTGATGACCCGGGTCTGACGCTGGCGCAGCTGCTGCTGGCAGCGTCTGACAATCAGCGCCTCGATCTGCTCGGGGGCGACGCCGTGCTGGCGAAACGCCTCGCTCTGGCGCAGTTCGCTCAGGGTCTCGCGCACCGCCTGGGTCACCAGCGGGCGGCTCAGTTCATCGATAAACCCTGCGAGAAAAGGTTGCTGCAGCAGCTGTTCCACTTGCGGCAAGCGACGCTGATTTGCGGGAGTCGCGGCATAAGAGGCGCTGGGGGCGAGGGAGGATACGTCAGACGGAGTTGGCATGGGATGACCCGGGCTGTGCGTGGGAGTGACATGCACGCCGCCTTGCCGGAGGAAGGCCGCTTCAACGCTGCTTGTTTGCTGCTGTCCACCATTCATGAATTAATAAAAAAGGCGAATGGATAAATTAATTGTTGAGCAGAGTAATAAGCGTGTTGGAGCGCATTCAGATTATATTGGCAATGCGACAGGCGCCTTGTTAGAACAATATGTGAAACGGTCGTCAATCAGCCTGAAACATAATTGACGGTTTCTCTCCAATATATGAAATTTGGCGGAAGAGGCAGGAGTCGAACCTGCCAAAGCCTTCTCGGCTCTCATCGGTTTTGAAGACCGAGGAGGCCACCAGACCCCATCAGCTTCCGCAATGGCCACCATTTTGTGGCAATTTTCTGTGACTGGCAACGCTTTTTTATATTTGAAAATAGCGAGTTGGCCAATTTTCTGAAAAATGTCCGCGCGTTGATTTATATCAATTTCATGGCAATTAGCCCGATGTTTTTAATTTAACATCGGGCGTTTATATATGCCTTTAGAGGGAACGCAGACTGCTGCCGTTAACAAGCTGGCAAATAATCGGTGGCCGCATTGGTGATATTCCACTGGGCCAGCCGGTTTATTAACAACTCGCTATCTTTGGCCTCTTCCAGATGATCGTAAAGATAATCCATGGCGCGGCTCACCATCTCGGTCATCGGGAAGGAGAACGCCACGATGGCCGGTTGTACCCCGACAAAGATCACCTCTGAGACAAAGGTCTTGAGCTCGTCGATCAGGAAATTGAGCGGCATATTATGGGTCGAGAAGATAAACATCTCGGCGATGGTCTCGGGGGGGATCACCTGCAGGGTGCCCGCCTTCTCGCCGATCTCGGCGGCATCCACCAGCACCACCCGCGCCGGTTGCAGCTCCCGCACCTTATGGACCACATTTTCCGGCGCGATGCCGCCGTCGATAGGGATCCAGCCGGGCAGGGGGGCGGCCTGCAGCTTGTCGGCGAGATAGGGGCCGGCACCGTCGTCCCCCATCATGGCATTGCCCACGGTCAACACGAGATTGCAGCCCATCAGCGGCTCCTTACCATCAGGTACATATGGGGGTCGTTAAAGAGGGCGGTGAGCTGATCCATAAAGGTATTGGTCCAGCCCAGCTCCTGCTCATCGAGCAGATTGTCGGCTTTGCGCAGTCGGTCGAAGGCGCAGGCCAGCATATGGCAGTGCTCGCGATAGATGGTGATCTCGCCAAAGGTGAGAAACCCCTCCATCTTGCGGCGCGCCTCGCTCCCCTCTGGCAGCTTGGCTACCCAGTCGCGATAACCGGTCAGCGAGCAGACCAGGTCTGCTCGCAGGCAATCGATGATGCCGAGGTGGTGGCCGATGGCGAGGCTGTAGTACATCACCTCTTTGGCCTGCTCCATCTCCTTTGCCGGGGCGGGGGGCACATCGAACTGCTCGTCCACGAACTTGCGCGAGAGGCGGTAGAAAAAAACCTCGTCAGCCATGCACCGCCTCTCCCTTGCCGGCCGCCCGGTTGAGGCAGGCGTTTGCGAGGTTGTTGACGATCTCCGCCAGGCGGGGATCGTCGTGCTGATCGAGGTAGCTCTGGATGCGCAGATCCACATCCTGCTGAGTTGCCCCTTCGAGCAGGGCCATGAACTCGTCGGCGATGATCCGCCCCTGCCGGTAACCGGCCATGCGGCGCGCTTCGCGTTCGATCATCACCCGGATTTCGTTGGGGATGCCGGTGTGGCGCAGTTCGACCCGCTCACCCGGTTGCACCTCGTGGCTGGTGGCTTTGAGTTTTTGTTCCAGCAGACCGAGCGCCACGGCAAAGCCGTAGATGGTAGCCGCCGGTGTCGGAGGGCAGCCGGGGATATAGACATCCACCGGCACGATCTTGTCGGTGCCGCCCCATACGCAGTAGAGGTCGTGGAAGATGCCGCCGTCACAGCCGCAGGCGCCGTAGGCGATGCAGATCTTGGGATCGGGCGCTGCCTCGTAGGCGCGCAGGGCCGGCACCCGCATCGCCCGGGTCACCGCGCCGGTAAAGAGCAGGATGTCGGCGTGGCGGGGGGAGGCGACCACCTTGATGCCGAAACGCTCGGCATCAAACAGCGGGGTGATGGTGGCGAAGATCTCGATCTCGCAGGCGTTGCAGCCGCCGCAATCGACCCGGTAGACATAGGCCGAGCGGCGAATGTCTTTCAGCAGGGTCTTCTTGAGTTTGGTGATCTCGGGATCCTGTGCCAGCGGCACGGCGCGGGTATGGGCATGGCCGACAGCCGGTTCTATGCCTTTGATCTTGCTCATCACATCCACTCCTGTTGTGTGGCTATCGGTGTGATCAGGGCCGAGTCAGGCTGGCTCAGCATGCTCTGTTTTCGTTTGCAGTCGGGGCAGTGGTGCAGCCGCTCTGGCGGCGCCAGCGGCTTGGCATCGCGAGCGAGCGGCGTGCCCGCCTGCTTGAGGGTGTCCTCCACCAGCGCTACCAGCTTGCTCGGGGCAAAGTAGGTGCCGCACAGGGTGCAGGGGGCCAGCGCGAAGCGGGCCTCCTCATAGAGATCCGCCTTGTTGGTTACCGCCAGTTCGAACTCGGGGGAGAGGGCGATAGCGCGGGTCGGGCAGACCTCCTCGCAGCGGCCGCAGAAGATGCAGCGCGCCATGGAGATCTCCCAGCGCCGTTCGCCGGTCTCCATATCCACTTCCATCACCAGCGCGTTGGCCGGGCAGGCCTTGGTGCAGGCGGCGCAGGCGATGCACTGATCCGCCTGATATTTCGGTTTGCCGCGAAAATCCCGGTTCACATCAATAGGAGCGAAGGGGTACTTGGCGGTCGGGGTGCCAGCCTTGAGGATGGTCTTGAACAGCTTGATCATGATGACCCCTTATTTCAGCGGAGAGTTTTTGCGATCGATGCCGTAGCGCTCGATCTCCTTGTAGGAGACCACGGTGGATTTGCCCTTCTTCGGGTCGACCAGAGTGACCCGGTCGGTACAGGAGTAGCAGGGATCCAGACTGCCGATGATGAGCGGTGCATCCGCCACGGTATTGCCGCGCAGCATGTAGCGAAGGGCGGGCCAGTTGGCGTAGGTGGCGGCGCGGCAGCGCCAGCGAAACAGCTTCTGGTTGTCGCCGGTCATGCTCCAGTGGACGTTCTCGCCGCGGGGCGCTTCGGTAAAGCCCAGCGCAAACTTGCCCGGCTGGTAGGTGAACCCTTCGGTGAGCAGTGGCCCTTCCGGCAGGTGCTCAAGACCAAACTCAATCATGTCGAGGGAGTCGTAGAGCTCGTGGATGCGCACCAGCACCCGGGATTGCACGTCGCAACCCGCCTTGGTCTGGATCTCCATCGGCAGCTCGCGGTAACCGGCAAAGTCGTGGACCCGACGCACGTCGCGCTTGAAGCCGCTTGCCCGCACCATGGGGCCGACGCAGCTGAAATCGCGGGCTATTTGCGGGTCGAGCTTGCCGATACCGATGAGGCGGGAGGAGATGTTGGCGGTATCCAGCAGCATGGCCACCAGGGGTTTGAGCTCATCACGGAGTTCCCGCACCAGCTGGGCACCCTTGATGCGATCTTCCTTGAAGATGTCGCGGCGTACCCCGCCAATCAGGTTGAGACCATAGGTCTTGCGTGCGCCGGTCAGCAACTCGGCCAGGGTCATGGATTTCTCCCGCACCCGGAAGAACTGCATGAAGCCGGTGTCGAAACCGGTGAAGTGGCTCGACAGGCCGATGTTGAGGATATGGCTGTGCAGGCGCTCCACCTCCAGCAGCACGGCGCGGATCATCTTGGCCCGCTCGGGTACCACAATGCCCATGGCGTTCTCCACCGAGGTGGTGTAGGCGACGCTGTGGGTAAAGCCGCAGATGCCGCAGACCCGGTCGGTCAGGAAGGCCACTTCGTTGTAGCCCATCCGTGTTTCCGCCAGCTTCTCCATGCCGCGATGGACATAGAAGAGGCGGTAGTCGGCATCGATGATGTCTTCGCCATCGACGAACAGACGAAAGTGGCCCGGTTCATCGGAGGTGATGTGCAGCGGGCCGACCGGCACGATGCGGTTGGCATCACTGCCGAGCTCGTTGACGAAGGGGTAGGTCTCGGTGTCGGTGGTGGGCATAGGGCGCTGGCGATAATCCATGGCGTCCTTGCGCAGGGGGTGGATATCCTCCGGCCAGTCGTCCGGCAGTACCAGACGACGTTCGTCCGGCAGGCCGATGGCGCGCAGGCCGTACATGTCGCGGATCTCCCGCTCGCCCCACACCGCGGCCGGAATGGTCGGGGTGATGGAGGGGTACTCCTGGGTATCGGCATCTACCAGCACCTTGACGGTGATCCAGCACTTGGTGTCGCCCTCCATGGAGAAGACGTGGTAGACGGCGAAGTGGCCGTTGAGGCTGCGCTCGTCATTGGCAAAGGAGAGCGGAAGCCAGCCCCCCAGCTGGTGGAAGATCAGGCTGGCGGTCTCGACCAGACTGGTGGGCTTGACGGTAATGGTGGCCTGATCGGCGGTTTGCCACTCCTCGTCGACGATGGCGTGGGGCAGTTGTGCTCGCACCTGCTGGATGTAGTCGCAGCCGATGCGATCCGAAATGGCGATGGTCATGCAGTTCTCACTTTAATGTTCGGGAATGAGCATTCACAAATGATGAAATCGGAAAAAGTTGCTGTGCTGGCGGGCATGGCTCAGATCCCGACCAGATAGGCGAGCAGCGCCAGCAGAGCCAGCCCCAAGGCGTAGCGGGTGAGCTTGTGGGTGCGTACGAACTGGGTACGGGCCATGGCGTTTTCGATGATGCCAGCCAGTAAAAAGGCCACCAGCAGCTTGCAGGCGAGGATCAGCGCCGCGCCGATGAGCGCAGGCAGACTCCAGTTGGCCGTCTTGCCGAAGGGCAGGAAAATCACCAGAAAGAGCTGCACCACCACCAGTTGCTTGAGGCCCATGCTGAGCTTGAGCAGGGCCAGCCCCGCACCGGAGTACTCGGTGAGTGGCCCCTCCTGCAACTCCTGCTCGGCTTCGGCGCAGTCAAAGGGCAGCTTGCCCATCTCGACAAACACCGCGAAGGCGCAGGCAGCGCCAGCCAAGAGGGTGGCAACCGGCGCGGCCAGCGGCTGGGTCGCCACATAGCTGCTGATATTGCCCAGATCCGAGCTGCCCACCATCATCGCCATGATGAAGCAGGCGAGCACCAGAATGGGCTCCACCAGAATGCCGAGGGTCAGCTCGCGGCGGGCGCCGATCCCTGCAAACATGCTGCCGCTGTCCAGACCTGCCAAAGAGAAGAAGAAGCGGAAGATGGCGAACAGATAAATATCGGTGATGAGATCCCCGGCGATGGGAAAGGGGGACTCGTGAGTGAGGGTCGGCAGCGCCATCCCTACCAGCAAGAGAGCGGCGATCAGCAGCGCAGGCATCAGGTTGAAGATGATGCCGGCAGGCTCGGGGGTCACCTCTTGGCGACGCAGGAGCTTGGCGATATCCCGGTAATCCTGCAGCAGGCCCGGCCCCTGACGGGAGTGCATCTTGGCCCGCAGCACCCGGTTGAAACCGGTGGCGAGCGGCGCCAGCGCCAGCATGGCGATGGCCTGGGTCAGGGCGAGGGCAACCATGCCCCAGCTCGGCATTTCAAGAACAGGCATATCAGACTCCTACAGCCATCAGGATAAAGAGCGCCAGCACCACGCCATTTATTAAAGAGAGCAGCAGCCTGCCGGTGTTGCCGCTGGCATCGCTCACCCCGTGCAGGGCGCTGGCCAGATCGAGCTGCGGCTGCTTGCGATAGAGCGGCGCGCAGAGTTGGCGCAAGGTGTGGGTGACACCGCCAGAGGTGAGGCTCATGCGCTCCTCATAGGCGTAACCACAGGCCCACGGTGTGCCGGCGTGACGACGACCCAGCTTGGGCCCCTTGAAGATGGCCAGTATCAGCAGCGGAATGAGGAACAGCCCCAGCAAGGTGATGGCGATAACGGGCGGGGAGAGGATCGCTTGTGAGCTGTCGAGTGGCAGCAGAGTGGCGCCGGTGGCCACGTTCATCTGGCCGCTTACCAAGGCTTGACCATAGCTGGCGATATGAGGGGCAATCCAGGGGGCGCCCAGACCCAGCACCAGACAGACCGCGGCCAGCAGCAGGGTGCCTGCCACCATGGCGCCCGGTACTTCGCGGGCGTGGCTCACGTGTTCGCTGCGCGGTGCGCCGCAGAAGCAGATGCCGTACACCTTGACGAAACACATCACCGCCATGGCGCCGGTTACCGCCAGCATCACTACCGCGAGCGGCGCGACGACGGAGGTGCCGAATTTGGTCATGGAGAGCAGTGCCTGATAGATAAACCACTCGCTGACAAAGCCGTTGAGCGGCGGCAGCGCCGAGATGGCCATGGCACCGATGAGGAACGCCAGCGCGGTCCAGGGCATCAGCTTGGCCAGCCCCCCCATCTTGTCCATATCGCGGGTGTGCAGGCGGAACATCACAGAGCCGGTGCCCATAAAGAGCAGGCTCTTGAAGATGGCGTGGTTGAGCAGGTGATAGAGGGCGCCGAGCAGCCCCAGCACCACCAGCGCTGGTTGCTGGTTGGCGATGCCGATCATGCCGATCCCCATCCCCATCAGGATGATGCCGATGTTCTCCACCGTGTGGTAGGCGAGCAGCCGCTTGAGATCGTGCTCGGCCAGCGCAAACAGCACCCCGAGCACCGCCGAGCAGGCACCGAAGATCAGCACCACATAGCCCCACCAGAGCTGGCTGGCGCCGAGAAAATCGATGCTGACCCGCAAGATGCCAAACAGCCCCAGCTTCACCATCACGCCGGACATCAGCGCCGAGATATGGGAGGGGGCGACTGGCTCGGCTACCGGCAGCCAGCCGTGCAGCGGCACGAAACCGGCGCGCAGACCAAAGCCGCAGAAGCTGAGCAGGAACACCAGGGAGGCCAGGGCGCCCGCCAGATGGTGCTCGCGCAGCGCGGCGAACTCCAGCGAACCGCTTTCGCGGCAGAGCAGCCAGAAGGCGACCAGTACCAGCGCCATGCCGATATGGTTCATCACCAAGTAGAGACGGCTCTGTTTGGCGGCCTCGGGGTTGGTCTTGACCAGCCAGTAGGTGGTGAGGGTCACCAGCTCGTAGCAGAGCAAGAAACCGAGCGCGTTGTCGGCCAGCACCATGCCCACCATGGCGAACAGGAAGAGGTTCATCAGCGCGCCGATGGCCACATCCCCCTTGCCCTGATATTCGCGGATATAGGCAAAGGAGTAGAGGGCGACGGCAACGCCGACGGTGCTGATCACCAGCAGCATCAGCGCGGCAAGCATGTCGAGGTGCACCGAGCCCAGCAGCCAGAGCTGGCCGTCGACGGGGGCGCCTTGGGCAAAGATCTGGATGGCGGCGACCAGACCCGCGAGCGAGCCCAGCAGGGCAAAGCCACTGTTGAGGCGGTTGGCCAGTGCGGGCAGCTTTTGCAGGAGCAAACCGGCGGCAGCGCCCAGCAAAAAGAGCAGGAGCGTAGCCATTACAAGGGGGGACAACATCAGCGAACTCCCTCTGTGGTGGATAAATCGGATGCAGGGAGCGCCGTGGCAGGCGCCGAGAAGGCAGAGGTCCCTTGCGGGTTGGTGTCGGCCGCTTGCTGGCGACGGATACATGCGGCGCGTTCGGTGTCGCCGTCATTGACCAGCTTCAATGCCTGGGAGGGGCAGGCATCGACACAGGCCGGCCCTTCGGCGCGAAATTCACAGAGGTCGCATTTGACCGCGATGCTGCGCACCCCCGGCTCCCAGCTCAGCAGATCCTCGCCAAAGCAGCGCAGGCCGGCGGAGGTGGAGGGGTTGTTGGAGCGGATGGAGCAGGGGATATAGGTGTCGTAACTGGTGGCCACGGCCACCGGACGGCTGCCGCCGCTCTGGATGGCGCCAAAGGGACAGGCCACGGCGCAGAGGTTGCAGCCGATGCAGAGCGACTCGTTGAGTTGCACGCAATCGCCGGTCTGGCGAATGGCCTCGACTGGGCACACCTTGCTGCAGGGGGCATCGTCACAGTGACGGCACTGAACCGGCATGGTCGCCTGCTCGTGTCGCATAACGGTTAAACGGGGGGCTTGTTGCAAACCTTGCGCCTTGTGTACCTCGCTGCAGGCCGCCATACAGGTGCCACAGCCGATACAAAGCTTGGGGTCAGCGATAACGAAGCGGTTCATAGCCTACCTTGTCGTGTCGCGAACGGAGAGAGTAGGGGCAGGTTGGCAAGATACGGGCCAGCTTGGTTTTGCTTGGCTGTATGAGTGTAAGTGTTTGTTTTTAAATGAAGTTTAAAATAGCATCGACGGGTGTCGAGGCCTTGTCCCACTGTCGAAGCGTGACGTTCGTCACTTGTGACGAAGGTAGGAGAGGGTTCGTCACCCCCGCAAAACGGTGTCGGCATGGCTGAATGCGGGGTCGTGACAAGGGGCGAAAAGGCTATGGGTCTGCGCCACGGCATCGGGGGGAGCAGGGTGCAAAGAACCAAGTGAATTGCACCGCTCTGCAAATACGTTCGCGGTGGTGTGCTCCCTTCTCCCCTCGCAGGAGAAAGGTTGGGGATGAGGGGGAAAGTCAGCAATATGGTCGCGGTGCACGGCGCTGCGCTTGTTGCACCCTACGGTGTGATGTCTGTGGGGGTCGACGTGGTGTGCCCCCTTCTCCCCTTGCGGGAGAAGGGCCGGGGATGAGGGGCGGTAATTGGGGTTAACGGAAAAGAAGAGGGAGGCCAATGCCTCCCTCTCTACTTGTTGATGTTCGATGCCATCAAGAGGCCATCAACTCGACATCAGATATCCACCTGGGATCCCAGCTCGATGACCCGGTTGGGCGGGATCTCGAACTGATCCGGCGCGCGCAGGGCGTTGCGCTGCAGCAGCATAAAGAGCTTGCCGCGCAAGTAGAGATACCAGGGGCGCTCCTTCATGATCAGCGACTCGTGGGCCATGAAGAAGGAGGTCTCCATCATCCGGCAGCTCAGCCCCTCGGCGTTGCAGCGGTGGAAGATCTCCTCCACGTTCGGGGTCTCGCGCCAGCCGTAGCTTGCCACCACCCGCCAGAAGGTGGGGGAGAGCTGCTCGATGCAGACCCGGCGCACGTTGTGAACGTAGGGCACCTCTTCCACCCGCAGGGTGAGCAGGATGATCCGCTCGTGCAGCACCTTGTTGTGCTTGAGGTTGTGCAGGAGCGCGTGGGGGATCACGTTGACCACCCGCGACATATAGACAGCCGTGCCGGCCACCCGGGTCGGCGGGGATTTTTCCAGCGAGGCGATCATCGGCTCCAGCGAGTTGCCGTGCTCGTTGAGGCGGCGAATAAGCTGAAAGCGCTCGCTCTTCCAGCTGGTCATCACGGTGAACATCACCGCCCCCAGGGTGAGCGGCAGCCAGCCGCCGGAGAAGATCTTGGCGAGGTTGGCGGCAAACAGCGGCACGTCGATGGCCAGCAGCGCGATAAACAGCGCGGCCACCAGGTACTTGTTCCAGTGCCAGCTGTGGCGGGCCACCGAACAGGAGAGGATGGAGGTGAGCACCATGGTGCCGGTGACGGCGATGCCGTAGGCCGCCGCCAGATTGCTGGAGTGCTCGAAGCTCATGATGACGATCACCACCGAGATATAGAGCATCCAGTTGATGACCGGAATATAGATCTGGCCGGACTCCTGCTCGGAGGTGTGCACGATGCGGATGGGTGAGAGATAACCGAGCCGCACCGCCTGCCGGGTGAGCGAGAAGACCCCGGAGATCACCGCCTGCGAGGCGATCACCGTGGCCAGGGTCGCCAGCAGCAGCAGCGGCAGCAGCGCCCATTTCGGTGCGAGCAGGAAGAAGGGGTTGGTGATGGCCTCGGGATGGGCCAGCAGCAGCGCCCCCTGGCCGAAGTAGTTGAGCACCAAAGAAGGCAACACCACCATAAACCAGGCGCGCCGGATCGGACTCTTGCCAAAATGGCCCATGTCGGCGTAGAGCGCCTCCACCCCTGTGATGGCCAGTACCACGGCGCCGAGAGCAAAGAAGGAGGCGGTCTGGTACTTGGCAAAGAAGCGCAGCGCCCAGACGGGGTTGAGCGCCCCCAGCACCTCGGGATGCTGGAAGATGCTGTTCAGGCCCAGCACCGCCAGGGTGATGAACCAGGTGAGCATGATGGGGGCGAACAGCTTGCCCACGGTGGCGGTGCCGTGTTTCTGGATGGCGAACAGCAGGGTCAGCACCAGCACCGAGAGCGGTACTATATAAGGGTCGAGGGAGGGGGCGGCGATGTTCAAGCCCTCGATGGCTGACATCACCGACATGGCCGGGGTGATCACCACCTCGCCATAGAAGAAGCTGCCGCCAATGAGCCCCAGGATGATCAGCAAGGGGGTCCACTTGGCCGGGGTATTGCGGGTGGCCAGCGACATCAGAGTGAGGATGCCCCCTTCGCCGGCGTTGTCTGCCCGCATCACGAAGGAGAGGTACTTGACCGAGACCACCAGGATCAGCAGCCAGAAGATCAGTGAAAGAAAGCCCAGGATGGAGGCGGGCTCTACCCCGAAACCGAACTGGCCGGAGAGGCACTCGCGCAGGGTATAGAGCGGGCTGGTGCCGATGTCGCCATAGACCACGCCGATCGCCGCCAGCGTAACGCCGGACAGGGCTTGTTTGTGATTACCGTTCATGAAGTTGTCTGTCAGTTTGATGGTGACGATTGGCCAGCACGGGCCGCCCCCGTCTATCGGGCGTGCGGCAGGTGCCGCAGGAACGCATTAATGGATTGCGATGGGAAAGGGAGCTAACTGGATATAAAGAGGCTCATCATGGGACACAGTCTGTTCATCTGCCGTTAAGGGTATAATGACACACCCGTCGTGGGTTTATGCTCAGGTATAAATAATCAAAAAGGGGTGGCTAACGAAATTATTAATTGGCCAATGATTGAGAAAACCACTCTGTCTGTGGGCAACCGTTTGTTTTATCTGGGTAAGTTATTTGGTCACTATTTTCTACCTGGTTGGGTGAAAAATGGACGATAAAGTAGTGACTAATTAATTGTGGGCAGGATGGCAAAGGGGAGTGTGTTGGGTAGCAATGGAGCCTTTATTTTCCAGAAATGAATACAGGTAGGGTGCAATGAACGAAGTGAATTGCACCGCTAATTAAACATGCAGGAGGTGCCATGCGCTACGTATATTACACCCTGTTGGATAATCTAAGAAAATTTTACTTTTACAGAGTATGAAGTTTCCTGCAAATCTCGCATTGATAAACCTCCAGCTCCATTAGCAGAGTAAATGCCAGCTTGTAATTGCATAGATATATTTTTGTTTGATATGTATTTTGAAGCTTCCTTTATCTCTAAGCTAGCACAAGTGCAACCACCTATTTCTCGCGCTGTAATTAATGCATTCCATGATGGCTCGAAATTTAACCATGCATACTCACTTCTGTCTATTTTTGATTCACTGTCCCATGGTTTCCCTTTTAATAAAAAAGTTCTTGTATCATTCTCACCATTTTCTTTCTCTATCTTTTTCTCACCAGAAAAAGAGGTGTTACCAATGCCTCCAGCATTAGCACCAATGTTGATATCTTTTTGATCAACGAAAACTGAATTAACATTTTTCGATATCTCGACTTCAATAGCACCTAACTTTACAAGCAGCGTTAGTAATTCGGCTTCTCTCTCTTCAAACAAGATGTCATCAAAAACATGCTCTGGTATGTAGAGATCTTTCTTGGATGAGTTTGGGTAACCAGATAAAGGATGAGGTACGTAAGTTCCCCCAACCTTCGGATGTCCAGGAGGGAATTTAAAGCCTTTATCTAAGGCTTCATTTTTTGTAAGAGAGTGGCGGGCAATATATTCATTTAGTTCGTTTATGCTATCTTGGCTTACTGATTCAGAATCTTCTTTTGATGTAAGTAGTTTATATATGGCTGGTATTGCTAATGAGGCACCTGCTAACATACTTATCGGCGTGAAAAGTGGGATAGTACCTAATAAACCCAGCGTAGTAAGTGTCGCACCACTTGCGGCACCGCCTGCAACAGTTGAGGCTATTCCCGATGTTACAGCTGCAGCAGTTGCTGCTTTTTTGTAATTATCTTTTTTTGTGGCGGTTAAGTCTTCTCTACCAGCAATGACAAAATTTGGATGATATTGTTTATATGATTTTTCAGAAATTAAAATTAAATCCATTACTTAACTCCATTATCGCTTTATGTGTATAAAATTTCTAATTAATATTTTAACTATGTATTAGATATAGCTGTTAATTTAAAAGTATTTCTTAATAGAGATTAGATAGAATCATGCGCGTAAATTTCCTTAGAATGATTTTCATTTGGCTCATAGTAGCCAGACAGATGAGAAACTGAAGTGGCAGGTGCTGAAAATCAGCTCTGGCTCAATAATTTTATCAATGTGTGGCGTTTTTTTGTTCTGTTCTGTTTGGCTTGGTGATGCTGGGCTGAGGCGATAGTAAAACCCAACAACTAGCGGCCTCGGTATCTTTTCTGATGGTGTTGTTTAATACCTTGTTCATCACGCGGGGCAGGGGCTTCTCAGCCAGTGTCGACCTCGTCACTTTTGTCATGTCGATCAGAAGGCCGGCCCCTTCGTCACCCTCGTCAGTTGCGGCAAATACCGCCTTCACCATCCAGATTATCCCTTTATTTTCATTGGCTTGTGATTTTATGACAGCCATCTGCCCGTGTTGGTCTGATAAATGCTTTGTGGGGGGCTGGCCGCCTCTTTGCCTGTCGGCGGGCGGCCCGGTGTAACGAACCATTTAGGATCCCTCTCTATGAACAGCTTCGTGATTGCAGATCCCAGTCTCTGTATTGGGTGTCGTACCTGTGAGGTGGCCTGCGCCGTTTCACACCAGTCAGGGTCTTGCAGCGGGACCCTTGAACGGGAGGGCGGCCTGCATCTTGCCATCGAGGATGGACATCTGGTCTCCAAGGACAGCCATTTTCAGCCGCGCCTGAAGGTGATCGTGGGCAGCAAGGTGACCACGCCGGTGCTCTGCCGCCAGTGTGAAGACAAGCCGTGCGCCATGGCCTGCCCGAACAACGCCATCGTCAGCGAGGATGGCTGCGTCAAGGTGCTACAGGCGCGCTGCATCGGCTGCAAGTCCTGCGTGGTGGCCTGTCCTTACGGCGCCATGGCGGTGGTGGTGAAAGAGGTGGCCCCCACGGCCGATTCGTTCTTCAAGCGGCCGCAGACCAAGGCGCAGGCGCTCAAGTGCGATCTCTGCCAGCACCGTGAGGCAGGCCCGGCCTGCGTCGAGGTGTGCCCGACCCAGGCGCTGCGGCTGGTCACGCCGGCGCACCTTGACACCCTGAACCGGCAGAAGCAGCTGGCCAGTGCCGAGGCCCTGCTGGCGATGCCGGCGCGGGTGTGAGCGGGCTTGCCGAGCCGTTTTTCGTTAACAAACAAGAGTGTGAGTCATGAAAAAAGTCATTACCGTGTGCCCCTATTGCGGCACCGGTTGCAAAATCAACCTGCTGGTTGAAAACGACAAGGTGGTGGGGGCCGAAGGCGCCAACGGCCGGACCAACGAGGGGCAACTCTGCCTCAAGGGCTATTACGGTTGGGATTTCTTGAACGACACCAACCTGCTGACCCCCCGTCTCAAGAGCCCGATGATCCGCCGCGAGCGCGGTGGCAAGCTCGAAGCCGTCTCCTGGGACGAAGCCATCGAGTTCGCCAGCAGTCGCCTCTCTGCCATCAAGGCGAAATATGGCCCGGACGCCATCATGACCACCGGCTCTGCCCGTGGCCCCGGCAATGAAGCCAACTATGTGATGCAGAAATTTGCCCGCGCTGTGCTTGGGACGAACAACGTCGATCACTGCGCGAGGGTGTGACACGCACCCTCAGTCTCCGGTCTGGAGACAACGGTAGGCAACGGCGCCATGAGCAACGCCATTCCCGAAATTCAAGAGACCAAGTGCCTGCTGGTGTTTGGTTACAATGCTGCTGACTCTCACCCCATCGTCGCCCGCCATATCCTCAAGGCGAAGGCTAACGGGGCCAAGGTGATTGTGTGTGATCCCCGTATGGTGGAGACCGCCCGCATCGCCGATCAGTGGCTGCCGCTCAAAAACGGTTCCAATATGGCGCTGGTCAACGCCTTCGCCAATGTGTTGATCAATGAAGGGCTCTACAACAAGGCGTTCGTCGCCAACTACACCGAAGGGTTCGACACCTTCAAGGCCACAGTCGCCAAGTACACCCCGGAATACGTGGAGGGGATCACCGGCCTCAAAGCCGCCGATATCCGCGCCGCCATTCGCACCTATGCCGCGTCGCCTGCGTCCATGATCCTGTGGGGCATGGGGGTGACCCAGTACGGTCAGGCGGTGGACGTGGTCAAGGGGCTCGCGGGTATTGCGCTGCTGACCGGCAACTTCGGTCGTCGTGGCACCGGCTGCGGGCCGGTACGCGGCCAGAACAACGTGCAGGGCACCTGCGACATGGGGATGCTGCCGCACCAGTTCCCGGGCTATCAGTCGGTGAGCGATCCTGCCATCAGCGCCAAGTTTGCCAAGGCGTGGGGTGTGGATGCGCTCTCCCAGAAACCGGGTTACCGGCTGACGGAGCTTGGTCACAAGGTGGAAGAGGGCAAGTGCAAGGCCTTCTACATCTTTGGGGAAGATCCGGCCCAGACCGAGGCCGATCTCGGTCAGTTCCGCCGTACCCTGGCGGGGATGGAGCTGGTGATCGTGCAGGATATCTTCATGACCCAGACTGCCGAAATGGCGGACGTCATTTTGCCCGCCACCAGTTGGGGCGAGCACGAGGGGGTCTACAGCTCGGCGGATCGCGGCTTCCAGCGCTTCTACAAGGCGGTGACGCCGCCGGACAACGTGAAGCCGGACTGGGCCATCTTCTCGCTGATGGCCACCGCCATGGGGTATCCCATGGAGTATCGCGACACCGAGCAGATCTGGGACGAGCTGCGCGGACTCTGCCCGCTCTATGCCGGGGTCAGCTATGACAAGATGGCCGATCTCAAGAGCGTGCAGTGGCCCTGTCCGACCGAGGATCACCCGGGCACCAGCACCCTGTTTGAGGGGAATGTGTTCACCACCCCGAGCGGCAAGGGTCAGCTGATTGCCTCCGAGTGGCGGCCGCCGCTGGAGCAGCCCTGTGCCGAGTACCCGCTGGTGCTCTCCACCGTGCGCGAGGTGGGGCACTACTCCTGCCGCTCCATGACCGGCAACTGCTCGGCCCTGCAGACTCTGGCCGATGAGCCGGGCTATGTGCAGATCCACCCGAGCGATGCCAAAAAGCTCGGGGTGAAGGATCAGGCGCTGGTCTGGATCTCGTCGCGCCGTGGCAAGGTGATCACCCGGGCCAACTACAACGACCGGGTCAACGCCGGGGTGGTCTACATGACCTACCAGTGGTGGATCGGGGCCTGCAACGAGCTCACCATCGAGCACGTAGACCCCGTCTCCTACACGCCGGAGTACAAGTACTGCGCAGTGAAAATTGAGCGTATCGAGGATCAGCCAGGGGCGGAAGTGTACGTCCAGACTGAATACAGCGCGCTCAAGGCGAAATTGCGCAGCGCCGCCAAAGGGTAATCGTCGTTAATAAAGTGGATCCAGGCTCTGTATACAGGGCCCGGATCTGCTCATCCTTTTTTCAGCTGGCAGGTGTCCATCATGAAAAATGAATTAAATCTTTCGTTCGGGATCTTTTATGTCTCCGCTTATTTGCTGGTGATGTTGTTAGGGGTTGGGTGTTTTCTATGGCAGGACGAATTGATATTTCTGCTGGGGTTTGCTTTCTTCGGCTGTTTTATCGCCGCGCGCATCGCCATGAGCGCCGTGCTGGCGGCATTGAGCGTGCAGGCGGCCTGGCTCATCGCCTTTCTCTCCACCACCCTGGTCAACTGTCTGCTGGCGGGCGTGCTGGGGCTCGGGGTCTACCTCACCCATCGGGTGGTGTCGGTGGAAATAGCTGACAATATCAGTGGGTTATTGCTGGGACTTCAGCTCTTTTCCGCCGCCTTCATCTTCGGCGGGCTGAAGCTGCACAACTACCGGCTGCTCTCCTCATGAGCCTGCGACAGCGGCAACAGGGGCAGAGGATGGGCCAGTTGGCGGCGATATGCGGCGAATGACGGCGATAGTGACGCCATATTTGAGCGTGGCGGGAAATATCCGCTGACGGAACTGTAATATGTGCCAGGGCCGGCTTGGTTGTAATGGGGATGGGGCTAACTTATTATGCCAGCCATCCTGCGATAATCTGCGCGATGCTATTTCGGTGCATGTTAGTTTTTATAATTAAGCGTTAAGTTTTTAAAAATTAATTATAACATCTGACTGCGATGGCTGATGCATTGTTTACCGTTGTTGCCGTGCTGCAATTGGCCGGCAAGGGTACCTATCTAGATGTAATGCGAGGCCTGAATGCTGAATGTGAGTGCCATTCCGTTGACCGACATCTCACCCATCTGGGATGACGGCTTTCTCTCCCTCTCCAAGAACCTGCTCTCCGCCGTCACCCTGGACGACTTCATCAAGAAGCTGAACCGGATCCAGCCCTGCTTTCGTCAGGTGGATCGGGTCAACCTCATCCTCAACCTGGGGACGGGGGAGGAGGCGGTCTTCTACTACCTGGGGGAGCAGGGGCCGGCGCACCTTATCTGCCGCAAGGCCGATCTCCATTTTTCCCGCGAGCAGGCCATCGTGCTGCCGGCGAGCCGCTTTCGCCACCGTTGCGAACAGCTGGCGAGCACCCCTGTCTATGACGGTTTGCACTCCTACTGCCAGCTGCCCATCACCACCGCCCGCAGCCACCTGGGCGGGGTGGAGTTCATCAGCCGCGAGGCCAATGCCTTCCCGATGGAGACCCTGGCCAAGCTGACCCAGCTGGCGGCCATCGTCGCCATTGCGCTGGAGAACGTGCTGGACAAGGAGCGCACCCTGGAGCAGGCCAACTCCCTGCGCCTTGAGCGCGACAGCTGCAAGATCCTGGTGGACGTGACCAACGCGGTGATCAAACTGGTGCGCATCGCCGAGCTGCCCCAGAGCCTGTTCACCATACTGCACCACCACTTTGGCATCAGCAGCCTGTGTCTGGCCGAGTACAACGCCACCTCCGACAGCTTCAAGAGCTACCTGGTCAATCAGCAGCAGCGCGAACAGCCCGGCATCATCAACCACTCGTGTTTTGAGAAGAACTGCCTGCAGGGGGCGCTCGGCCACAGCGAGCCCTTCTTCCTCTATCGCGAGCAGGGCCACGGCTGTCAGTCGAGCTGCCGTTTCACCTCCCAGATCCTGCCCCCCGACGCCGACAGCTCCTGCATCCTGCCGCTGCGCTATCGGGGCAACCTGCTGGGGGTGTTGATCCTCTCTCACCCCGAGGCGGATTTCTTCGCCGACCTCGATATCTCGCTGCTCGAACAAGTGGCGGCGCGCACGGCGATTGCCATGAACAACGTGCAGGCGCAGCAGGAGATCTCCAACACCACAGGTGCCAGGGAGAAGACCCTTCGGGTCGACGGACCCGCTCCGCAGGGGGACTTTGCCAACATCATCTACCAGAGCGCCGTGATGGAGAAGGTGCTGGAGAAGGTGAAGCTGGTGGCCCAGAGCGACTGCACAGTGCTCATTCTGGGGGAGACCGGCACCGGCAAGGAGCTGATCGCCCAGGCCATTCACGCCCTGAGTACCCGCCATGATCACGAGATGGTCAAGGTGAACTGCGCCGCCATTCCCACCGGCCTTATCGAGAGCGATCTGTTTGGCCATGAGAAGGGGGCCTTCACCGGGGCGCTGACCCAGCGCATCGGCCGCTTTGAGCGGGCCCACAAGGGCACCCTGTTCCTCGACGAGGTGGGGGACATGCCGCTCGATCTGCAGCCCAAACTGTTGCGGGTCTTGCAGGAGCACGAGCTGGAGCGGGTGGGCAACAGCAACCCCATCGCCATCGACGTGCGGCTGGTGGCGGCCACCAACTGCGATCTGCTCTCCATGGTCAAGAACAAGCGCTTTAGAAGCGACCTCTATTACCGGCTCAACGTCTTTCCCATCGAGCTGCCGCCCCTGCGCGAGCGGCGCGAGGATATTCCGCTCTTGGTCAACTTCTTCATCAAGAAGATCGCCAAGCGGATGCGCCGCACCATCACCTCCATCCCGGCCGACGCCATGAAGATGCTGGTGTCGCTCCCCTGGTACGGCAACATCCGTGAGCTCGAAAACATCATCGAGCGGGCGGTGGTGATGACTCGCGGCCACGTGCTCAACCTCTCGCCGGACGAGCTGCTGCCCCTCAAGGGCTTTCACAAGATAGAGACCCTGGTCTATGACGAGCCGGCCCGGGAGCTGTTCCGTGAGCAGTTGCCCGCCTTGCCGCAGGGTGACGAGGCTCAGGGGGAGGATGAGCGAGCCAGCATCATCCGGGCGCTGAAGGCGTGCAACGGCATCGTTGCCGGCGAGCGGGGCGCGGCCCAGCGTCTCGGCATGAAGCGCACCACCTTGCTGTCGAAAATGAAACGGCTCGGGATCTCGGCCAAAGATCCCCGCACCCTCAACTAAGGGGCCCCCAGATGTTGCTTGAACTCGACCCCGACACCCTGCAGGCGCTCAGCGCCCATCGCGAGGTGGTCCATTACCATCAGCGCGGCGTTACCACCGACAGCGCCATGCAGCTGCCCTGCGAAACCCCGGTGGCGCTGGTCTACAACGGCATCGCCCACAGCGTGATGATGTGCTCGGCCGCCGATCTGGAGGATTTTGCCATCGGCTTCTCGCTGTCGGAGGGGATCATCGACAGTCTGCTCGATATCCACGACATCGAGCAGCAGAGTGCCTGCCGCGGCATCGAGCTGCACATCACCCTGGCCAATCGCTGCGTTCATCGCCTGAAAGAGAAGCGGCGTACCCTGGCCGGGCGCACCGGCTGCGGCATCTGCGGCAGCGAGAGCCTGGAGCAGGTGGTGCGTGCCCAGCCAAGGCTGCCCGACAGCCAGCGTTTTGCGGTGGGTCATATCGACAAGGTGCTGGCGGCGCTGCGCCCGCTCCAGCTGCTGGGGCAGAGCACGGGGGCGACCCATGCCGCCGTGCACGTGGACGGCGAGGGCAACATCCTCGCCATTCGCGAGGACGTGGGACGCCATATCGCGCTGGACAAGCTGGTGGGGCACCTGCAGCGAAGCCAACGGCGCGACGGCGCCATCCTGGTGACCAGCCGCGCCAGCTTCGAGATGGTGCAAAAGTGCGCCAGCGCCGGGGTGGAGATCTTGCTCGCCATCTCGGCTGCCACCGAGCTCGCGGTCGAGCGGGCCGAGCAGACCGGGCTCACTCTGGTGGGCTTTTGCCGCCCGGGGCGGGCGGAGATCTACAGCGGCCGCCAGCGCATCCTGCTGGCGAGCTCGGCATCATCCCCCGTTTCGGCAGAGGGCTGAGGGCACAAGGCCATTGGCGCTCGGGGTTGGCTCGGGTATAGTCCTGCGCCAACAAGATAGGTTCGGTCGCGCTTCTTGCCCGTCAGGGCGCCGCGGCCGACACAGCGTCAAAGGATACCAAGCCCATGAAATTCAGCCCGCTGCTGGATGAGATGATGAAAGCCTTGCAGGTGCTGCCGGGTGTCGGCCCCAAGTCGGCCCAGCGCATGGCATTTACCCTGCTCGAGCGTGAGCGCAGCGGCGGCCTGCGACTGGCCCAGCTGCTCTCTCGCGCCCTCACCGAGATTGGCCACTGCAGCCACTGCCGTACCTTCACCGAGAACGAGCGCTGCGAGATCTGCGCCAATCCCAAGCGCGAAGAGAACGGCCTGCTGTGCGTGGTGGAGAGCCCGGCGGACGTGGCCGCCATCGAGCAGACCGGCCAGTTCTCCGGCCGTTACTTCGTGCTGATGGGGCACCTCTCGCCGCTGGACGGCATTGGCCCGGAAGAGCTGGGGCTGGAGATCCTGGAGCGACGGTTGAAAGACGAGGCGATCAGCGAGCTTATTCTGGCCACCAACCCCACCATCGAAGGGGATGCCACCGCCTGGTACATCGCCGACATGGCTCGCGCCGCCGGCGTCAAGGTGAGCCGGATTGCCCACGGGGTGCCGGTGGGTGGCGAGCTGGAGCTGGTGGACGGCACCACGCTCTCCCACTCCCTGATGGGGCGTCAGCCCCTCAACTGAGTCAGTGTCAGCCCCTGAATTGAGCCAGCGTCAGCCCCTCAACTGAGTCAGAATCTGTTCTTCAACAGGCCCTGCGTCGCGACTTAGCAGCAATACCAGAACCCGCCTCGGCGGGTTTTTTGTTTGCGCAGGATGGGGCCACGGCCTCGATTGGCGCAAAAATCGCCATTCGCACCGTTCGTTGCATTTGTCCCCTTGAAATGGCGATCACCGGCCCCATCTTGGATCGGGAATATGTTCAACCCGAATCGCCTGAGGATAGTGTCGATGACCCAAAGCGTTCATGCCGAAACCCACGGGTTTCAGACTGAAGTCAAACAACTGCTGAGCCTGATGGCCCACAGCCTCTATTCCAACAAAGAAGTATTCCTGCGCGAGCTGATTTCCAACGCCTCCGATGCGGCGGACAAGCTGCGCTTCAAGGCGCTTTCCGATGCCTCTTTGTTCGAAAACGACGGCCAGTTGCGCGTTCGCCTGGTGGTTGATAAAGAAAAACGGACCCTGACCATCTCCGATAACGGGATCGGTATGACCCGGGATCAGGTGATCGAGCACCTGGGCACCATCGCCAAATCCGGCACCGCCGAGTTCTTCAAGAACCTCTCCGGTGATCAGGGCCGCGACTCCCAGCTGATCGGTCAGTTCGGGGTGGGCTTCTACTCCGCCTTTATCGTTGCCGACAAGGTGACCGTGGTCTCCCGCGCCGCCGGTACCGAACCGGGCCAGGGCGTGCAGTGGGAATCGGAAGGGGAAGGCTCCTTCACCGTGGCTGACGTGACCAAAGAGGGTCGCGGTACCGACGTCATCCTGCACCTGCGTGCCGAAGAGGACGAGTTCCTCGACGACTGGCGCCTGCGCTCCGTGGTCAGCAAATATTCCGACCACATCAGCGTGCCGGTGGAGATGTTCAAAGAGGGCACCCCGGATCGGGAAGAAGACGGTGAAACCATTGTCGGCACCCCGGGCGAGTGGGAGCAGGTCAACCGCGCCACTGCACTGTGGACCCGCAACCCGAAGGACATCAAGGACGAGGAGTATCAGGAGTTTTACAAGCACGTCGCCCACGACTTCGAAGATCCGCTCTTGTGGGGTCACAACCGGGTGGAAGGGGCGCAGGAGTACACCAGCCTGCTCTACGTGCCGGCCCGTGCACCGTTTGACCTCTACAACCGCGAGCAGAAGCACGGCCTGAAGCTCTACGTGCAGCGCGTCTTCATCATGGATGACGCCGAGCAGTTCATGCCGACCTACCTGCGCTTCGTCAAAGGGGTGCTGGACTCCAACGATCTGCCGCTCAACGTCAGCCGCGAGATCCTGCAAGACAACAAAGTGACCGTCTCCCTGCGCAAGGCCTGCTCCAAGCGCGTGCTGACCATGCTGGCCAAGCTGGCCAAGGATGACGCCGAGAAGTACGCCAAGTTCTGGAGCGAGTTCGGCAATGTGCTGAAAGAAGGCCCGGCCGAGGATTACGCCAATCGCGAAGAGATCGCCAAGCTCTTGCGCTTTGCCAGCACCGCCGGCGAGGGCGAAGCCCAGACCGTGTCCCTTGAGGATTACGTTGGCCGCATGAAGGAAGGCCAGCAGAAGATTTACTACATCACCGCCGACTCCTACGCTGCCGCCAAGAACAGCCCGCACCTCGAGATCTTCCGCAAGAAGGGCGTCGAAGTGCTGCTGATGTGGGAGCGGGTCGACGAGTGGCTGATGAGCCACCTGACCGAGTTCGACGGCAAGCAGCTGGTCTCCGTCACCCGTGGCGAGCTGGATCTCGGCGATCTGGAAGACGAAGCCTCCAAACAGGCACAGGAAGAGGCCGAGAAGGCCAACGCCGGTCTGGTGGAGCGGGTCAAGCAGAGCCTGGGCGAGGCGGTGAAAGAGGTGCGCGTCACCCACCGTCTGACCGACTCGCCGTCCTGCATCGTCACCGATGCCCACGGCATGAGCACCCAGATGATCAAGCTGATGCGCGCCGCCGGTCAGCCGGTGCCGGAGCAGAAGTACATTCTGGAACTGAACCCCGACCACGCCCTGGTGAAGAAACTCGACACCATCCAGGACGAGGCACTGTTCGGCGAGTGGGTCACCCTCTTGCACGAACAGGCTCAGCTGGCCGAGCAGGGCGGGCTCAATGATCCGGCGAGCTTCGTCTCCCGTATCAACCGTCTGTTACTCCAGGCATGATGTTTGGGCCCACTGCGTGCAGTGGGCTCTTTCTTTTCTGGCGCCCGCCCCGTTTGGGGCGGGCGCCAGTTGCGTGCAGCGCTGCTGCATTTTCACTCATTTTTCGTACACGGATCTGCGCCAATGGTCGTATTGCCGTGACGGGAAAATGGTGAAAAATAAGTCACTCACACGGGCCAAGCTTGTGGAAATGAGCGAAACCGTGTAGTTTTTTGCCTTCTCAAGAATTGAATAACCAATCAATAGGAGCGTGTATGCGCATTGTTCTGTTGGGGGCTCCGGGTGCCGGCAAGGGTACTCAGGCTCAGTTCATCATGGAAAAACACGGTATTCCGCAGATCTCCACCGGCGACATGCTGCGTGCCGCGATCAAGGCGGGCACCGAGCTGGGCCTCAAGGCCAAAGCCGTGATGGACGCAGGTCAGCTCGTCTCTGACGACATCATCATCGGCCTGGTCAAAGAGCGTATTGCCCAACCGGATTGCGCCAACGGCTTCCTGCTGGACGGTTTCCCGCGCACCATTCCCCAGGCGCAAGCCATGAAGGACGCCGGTGTTGCCGTGGATTTCGTACTGGAATTCGACGTGCCGGACGAAGAGATCGTCAAGCGCATGAGCGGTCGTCGCGTTCACTCCGGTTCCGGCCGTACCTACCACGTGGTGTTCAACCCGCCGAAAGTGGAAGGCAAGGACGACGTGACCGGCGAAGATCTGGTGATCCGTGCCGACGACGAAGAGACCACAGTGCGCAAGCGTCTGGATGTGTACCATCAGCAGACCGCACCGCTCATCGGCTTCTACGGCAAGGAAGCGGAAGCGGGCAACACCCGTTACGTCAAGATTGATGGCACCCAGCCGGTGGAACTGGTCAGCAAGCAGCTGGCGACCATCCTGGGCTAAGCCCGCCATTGCCATCGTCCCCCAGGGGCCAGCGGCAATGTGCCATTGAGACAAGGGCCCGACAGGGCCCTTTCTTGCATATAAGACATAACAACAGAAAGACAGGAAGCAAACGTGACCACGAAAACCGGGATCTTGCTGGTCAATCTGGGTACCCCAGCCGCGCCCACCACGGCCGCCGTCAAGGCGTTTCTCAGCCAGTTTCTGCACGATCAGCGGGTTGTCGACCTGCCGCGCTACCTCTGGTGCCCGCTGCTCCACTTCATCATCCTGCCGACCCGCTCTCCCAAGGTGGCCAAGCTCTATCAGCAGGTGTGGACCGAGCAGGGCTCGCCGCTGATGGTGATAAGTCAGCAGCAGCGCGCGGCGCTGGAGCAGGAGCTCAGACGCGAAGGGGTCGAGGTGCCGGTGGAGCTGGCCATGACCTACGGCTCCCCTTCGCTGGATGAGGGCTGGCAGGCGCTCAAGGCCAAGGGGGTCAACCGGGTGATCCTGTTGCCGCTCTATCCCCAGTATTCGGTCAGCACCACCGCCTCGGTGTTCGATGGCTGGAGCCGGGCGATGAAAAAAGAGCGCAACCTGCCGGTGGTGCGGCTCATTCGTGATTACCATGCTCACCCCGAATATATCCAGGCGCTGGCCATGAGCGTGCGCCGCCATTGGGAGCAGCACGGCCAGGGCGAGCACCTGCTGATGTCGTTTCACGGCATTCCCGAGCGCTACGAGCGGGAAGGGGATCCCTATGGTCAGCAGTGCCGACGCACCGCCGCCCTGCTGGCCGAGGCGCTCGGGCTGGAGGCCAGCCAGTGGACCGCCAGCTTCCAGTCCCGTTTTGGCAAGGAGGAGTGGCTCAAGCCCTACACCGACGTGACCATCGGCGGCCTGCCGGCCACCGGGATCAAGCGGCTTGATGTGATCTGCCCCGCCTTTGCCGCCGACTGCCTCGAGACCCTGGAGGAGATCCAGGTGCAGAACCGGGAGATCTTCATGGCCGCCGGGGGCGAGCAGTTTGAATACATTCCGGCCCTCAACAGCGATCAGGCCCACATTCGCATGATGGTGTCGCTGATCTGCCGCGAGCTGGCCTGATCGACACGCCGCCCGTGCCGTACCCCGGAGCGGGCCGTGTTTTGTTCGTTATCCAAGGAGAAGGAGCGTCATCATGATGCATATCACCCTGATTTACGCCGGCCTCTTGGGGCTGCTGTTTCTGCTGCTCTCCTTCTGGGTGGTCAAGCGCCGCGCCCAGTTCAAGGTGATGATAGGGGAAGGGGAGGCGCCGGAGATGCGCGCCGCCATCCGGGCCCATGGCAACTTCGCCGAGTACGTGCCGCTCACCCTGCTGCTGATGGCGCTGTGCGAGCTGGCGGGAGTCGGTGCCTTCTGGCTGCACCTTGGCGGCGTGCTGTTGCTGGTGGGGCGCATCCTGCACGCCATCGGCATCCAGATCCCCAAGGCGCCGAACATGCCGCGCCTCTTCGGCACCCTCTTCTTCTGGCTCTCGCTCGGGCTCTTCTCGGTGCTGGCGCTGGCCAGCGGGCTCGCCACCGGCTGAGTCTTCTCCGCCCCCAAAACCACCTCCTCGCGAGGTGGTTTTTTGATGGGTTTTGGTAAACGTTTTCCTCTGCAACCCTTGTCTATACTGACTTCATATTTTAATCAGGCGACTTTTCGGCGCGGCGGATTGTGTTAAAATCCCGCCCCTCTTTCCCCCAGAGCACAAGAACATTGCCATGAAATTTCCCGGTCAGCGCAAGTCCAAACACTACTTTCCAGTGGATCGTCGTGATCCCCTCATCTCCCAGAGTGCGGAGCTCTCGGAGCGGGGCAAGGCCTATGTGGTCGGGATTGACCAGACGCTGGTCGACATCGAAGCGCACGTTGACCTGGCGTTTCTCGAGCGTTACGGCCTGAGCCGCGGCCACTCCATGCTCATCTCCGACGAGGTGGCGGAGCAGATCTATGACGAGCTCAAGAGCAACAACATGGTGGTGAGCGAGTTTGCCGGTGGCACCATTGGCAACACTATGCACAACTATTCGGTACTGGCGGACTCCCACTCCATCCTGCTCGGCGTCATGAGCCAGGACATCCGCATCGGCAGCTACGCCTACCGCTATCTGTGCAACACCTCGTCGCGGGTCAACCTGGACTACCTGCAACCGGTAGACGGCCCGGTCGGCCGCTGCTTCACCTTCATCACCGAAGGGGGCGAACGCAGCTTTGGCATCAACGCCGGCAAGATGGACCATCTGGATGTGGCCCACATCCCCGAGGAGATCATCAAGGAGTCCTCCGCCCTGGTCATCACCGCCTACCTGGTGCGCGGTGAAGATGGCACTCCGATGAAGGAAGCGGCCATGGCCGCGGTGCGCTATGCCCGCGAGGCCGGCGTGCCAGTGGTGCTGACCCTGGGTACCCGCTTCGTCATCGAGTCCGACCCCCAGTGGTGGCGCGATTTCATCAGCGAGAACGTCACCGTGCTCGCCATGAACGAGGAAGAGGGCGAGGCCCTGACCGGTTTCTCCGATCCGCTGGCCGCCGCCGACAAGGCGCTGGACTGGGCCGACATGGTGCTCTGCACCGCAGGTCCGGTGGGGCTCTACATGGCTGCCTACACCGAAGATGACTTCAAGCGCGAAACAACCCTGCCGCTGCTGCCCGGCGTCATCCCCGAGTTCAACATGTACGAGTTCAGCCGCCCCATGACCCGCAGCGGCTGCCGCGTGCCCAAGCGCATCTACTCCCACATCTCCCCCTACATGGGCGGGCCGGAGAAGATCAAGAACACCAACGGGGCAGGGGATGGGGCGCTCTCCGCCGTGCTGCACGACATGGTGGCCAACGCCTATCACCGCAGTGCCGTGCCCAACTCCGCCAAGCACGTGGCCGAGTTCCTCACCTACTCCTCCCTCTCCCAGGTGTGCAAGTACGCCAACCGGGTCAGCTACGAGGTGCTGGCCCAGAGCAGCCCGCGCCTGTCGCGCGGTCTGCCGGAGAAGGAAGATAGCCTGGAAGAGGTGTACTGGGAGCGTTGATCCCGCCCTCTGCGCTGAAAACGCCTCCTTCGGGAGGCGTTTTGTCAGGTAAAGCCCGCCATCGGGCAGTTTTTTGTGTGATAACCCCCAAGATGCTTGAGTCCATGTCGCTTTTGCGACACCATTTGGCCACCGCATTGCCACTCGGCACTGCCGTGGCCGCAGCACCCGATTAAAGAGAGAGCCCCATGAGTAAGTTAACTGACAATCTTGACGCCAATTTCCAACTGTTCATCGAAGAAGTCCGCGAGTCGGGTCAGGTGTGGGGTCTGCGCTACGGTGAAGACTGGGTGGTCTGCCGCTCAGCCGAGTTCGAAGATGCGGACGTGATGCCGCTCTGGTCCGCCGAAGAGGACGCCCGTCTGCACTGCGTGGACGAGTGGGCCGACTACGAGCCGGAAGTGATCGAGTTGGAAGAGTTCCTCGACATCTGGATCAACGATCTGGACGAAGACGACGTGCTGGTCGGCCCGAACTGGAACGCCGATCTGGAAGGGCAGGAGCTCGAACCCATCGAGCTGGCCAAGGCGCTGGTGGAACTGGACGCCTGAACCAGGCTGCATTGAACCGGGCCTTGGCCCGCGTGACGAGAACCGATATCGTAATGGATGTCGGTTTTTTTATGGCCGGCTTGCAGAATACTGAATGAAAAGGCGATTTGCCTTTGCACCCGCCAAAGGGATGGTCCATCATCAACCTTTTGCCGAGCGGGAGGAGCCATGTTTGTATTCGACGTCACCGGCGCTGCGGGGGAGCGGGCCGAGATCCGGGTCCAGGCGCTGGACTGGGGACAGAGCGGCCCCGTCACCTTTCACTGTGATGACGATCGACTGGCGGTGCTGCTGCTGACCGACTGCCGCTGCGATGCGGTGGGCTTCTTCAATCTGCTGGCGGGCTGCAAGCCGCTCTATCTGGAGCAGTGGCTCAGCTATCTGCAGGAGACCGGCCGCATCGCCAAGCAGAGCTGCCAGCTGGAGAGCCCGGCCCAGGAGGATTACCTCGCCAAGGCCGGTCTTGAACATGAGGAGCTCAATGCTCTGCTGGGGCAGGTCTATCAGGTGGCGGGTTTCAACCGGCTGCAGATCAACCGTTACCTCAAGAATCGCCACAATCCCACCGCCCTGGCGACCCGCTACGATCAGAAGGAGCTGGAGCGCTATCGCCAGCTCAACGACATCATTCTGACTCTGTTGAAGTTGAAGCATCCTCAGTAAAGAGCCCGAGCTGGCTGATGTCCGGCCGAAGCGGCTGGGGCCTGGCGATGAGATAGCCCTGCAACCCGTCTACATACATGCCCTGCAGCAACTGCTTCTGGCCCAGTTGCTCGACCCCTTCCGCAATCACCTGGCACCCCATCCGGTGTGACACGTCGACGATCATCCGCACGAACTGCTGATTGGTTAGATCCTGCTCCAGCCCGGTGATGAGGGCGGGATCCAGCTTGATGTAGTCGGGCTTGAGCTCGCGAAACAGATTGAACGAGCCGATCCCCTTGCCGAAGTTGCAGATGGCGGAGCGGCTGCCGTTGCGTCTGAGCAGCTCGAACACCCGCTTGGCCCCGGTCAAGTTGCGCTCCAGGTGCTCCTCATCCAGCTCGAACACCAGGTTGGCGCTGGTGTTGGGGTCGTTGAGCAGCTGTCGGTCCAGCCAGATCAGAAAGGCGCTGTTTTGCAGCAGATTGCTGGAGAGGTTGATGCCCCAGCGACTCTGGTTGGAGCCAAAGGCCCGGTACTGGCGCATGACATGGATCACCAGCATCTGTTCCAGCCGCATCACCATGTCCAGCCGCTGGGCCATGGCAAACAGGGTGTCGGTGGGCAGCACGGTACCGTCGGCACCGCTGAAACGGGTGTAGATCTCGTTGTAGGCCAGCATGCTGCGGTGCATGGGCTGGATCGGCTGATAGGTAAAGTCGATCCGCTCCTGCTCCAGCAGCTCGGTCAGCACCAGCTTCCAGTGATGCTGCCCCTGCAGCTCCACCACGTTGTCATCCTGCTGGATGGCCCAGCCATTGACCGTCTCGGTCTGGGCACGGGCCAGCGCCAGATCCGCCCGGGCCAGAATGGCCTCTATCTTCTGGCCGCTGCTGAGCCGGGTCAGTCCGGAGTAGGCGGCGCTCTCCAGCTCGTGCTGCTGCTGATAGTGGTCGAAGGCGATCTTTAGATCCCGCCCGAGCAGGGGGGGCGGTATGTTGGCCTCCGGCCGTACCAGCACCGCGAAGTCGGCCCCCGAGATGCGGTAGACCTGATGGCCGGGAAAGCGGCTCACCACCTTGTTGATGAGATTGGCAATATCTTTGATGTAGGCATCCCCCGACTGAAAGCCGCGCTGTGCGTTGAGCTTGCCAAGCTCGGTGGCGCGGACCAGCACCAGGGTGGCGGTCTGGGTATCCTGATCCCGCTGCAACAGCTCGGTCATGTCGCGCCGAAAGGCGTGGCGGTTTTGCAGCTGGGTCAGCTCGTCCTGGGTCGCCTGATTGTGCAGTTCATTTATCTGGCGGTGGGCATCGAGCTCGGCTTCGTTGAAGTGGGCGAGCAGCTGCTGCAGGGCGGCCTGGGCTGTCGGGGTTTCCAGGCAGGTGGGGTCGCGCAGTTGCAGCGCCCGGCACCACACCTGCTCCTGTCTCTCCCGATCCGCCTGTTGCATCCCCATTACCAGCCGGATCAGCAGGCCAAAGCCGAGCAGGCTGGTGGCGAGGATGAGCAGCAGGGTGAGCGGCGTGCTCGCGAAGGCGAGCCAGAGCCCCTGCAGCATCAGCAGGGGAGCACAGATGAGAGCCATCACCATCAGCTGGTTGCTCCCGAGCTTGTTCAACATGGTGTCATCCTTGATGATGTCGTTGATGCTGAAATTCTAACCAAGCTCGCATCGCAAAGCATGCGATCCCGCTCAACTCTTGGAAAAGGGCCAATTGAAATCAGTTAAATGTGAGTGAAACCACTTTCATGACGCCGGAAACAGGCGAAGATGAATCGAGAATGGATCAAAACAAGGCAGAGGTAATTATGTTGTTAGAACCCGTAAATACTGCCAAAGCACGGCAACTATTGAACCAGAGTATGGCCTTGGTGCTCGCGGGGGGACGGGGCAGTCGCCTGAAGCAGTTGACCGACAACCGCGCCAAGCCTGCCGTCCATTTTGGCGGCAAGTTCCGCATCATCGATTTCGTGCTCTCCAACTGCATCAACTCAGGCATTCGCCGGGTGGGGGTGGTGACCCAGTACAAGTCCCACAGCCTGCTGCGTCACCTGCAATCGGGCTGGTCTTTCCTGCGCTACCAGATGAACGAGTTCATCGACCTGCTGCCTGCCCAGCAGCGGGTGGACGAGGTGCACTGGTATCGCGGCACCGCCGATGCCATCTACCAGAACGTAGACATCATCCGTGACTACGGCCCCAAATACATAGTGGTGCTGGCGGGGGATCACATCTACAAGATGGACTATGCCGCCATGCTGCTCGATCACGTGCGCCTCGGCGCCAAGGTGACGGTGGCCTGCATCGAGGTGCCGCGGGCGGAGGCTTCCGCCTTCGGGGTGATGGACATCGACGAGCAGCGCAAGATCCGCGCCTTCGTTGAGAAGCCGGCCAATCCGCCCGCCATGCCGGGTAACGAGCACGTCTCCCTGGCCTCCATGGGCATCTACATCTTCGAGGCGGAGTACCTCTATCAGCTGCTGGAGGAGGATATCCACAACCAGGAGTCCAAGCATGACTTCGGCATGGACGTGATCCCGCGCATCGTGGGGGAGGGCAAAGCGTTTGCCCACCCGTTCACCATGTCCTGCGTGGGGGCCAAGGAGGGGCTGAAACCCTACTGGCGGGACGTGGGTACCCTGGATTCATTCTGGGAGGCCAACATGGATCTCGCCTCCGTGGTGCCCGAGCTGGACATCTATGACGAAAACTGGCCCATCTGGACCAGCCAGACCATGACGCCGCCAGCCAAGTTCGTGCAGGACCGCAACGGCCAGCACGGCATGACCATCAACTCCATGTTTGCGGGGGGGTCGATTGTCAGCGGTTCCTTCGTGCTCAACTCCGTGCTGTTCACCCATGTGCGGGTGCACTCCTTCTGCACCCTGGATCAGGCGGTGATCTTCCCCGGGGTAGAGATAGGCTCCGGCTGCCGCTTGCGGCGGGTGGTGGTGGACAAGGGCTGCAAGCTGCCCGATGGCCTGGTGGTGGGGGAGAACGCGGACGAGGATAGCCGCCGCTTCTATCGCTCCGAGCAGGGCATAGTGCTGGTGACCAAGGAGATGCTGGCCAAGCTGGGGTGATGTCGCTGCCAACGCCAGACGCCACAACTAAAAAGGGAGCCGATAAGGCTCCCTTTTGCTGTTCAGCCGGTGGCTGATTATTTCTCGGTGATCAGCGCCTTGGCGGCCATCACCATGGCGGTGCCGTGCTTGCCACCGGCGGCGGTGACTTGCGGGACGCCATCTTCGTCGGTGTCACCACCGGCCCCTTCGATGACGTTCTCGCCGGAGTCACCGATCCATTCGGCCATCTGCATGCCGCCGTTGACGGTGCCGCGGAACCAGCTCACGTAGCGCTGGGTCAGCTGGGCCAGTTCCAGCGCCGGGGCCTTTTCGCTACCTTCGTTGCGCAGGTTCAGCATGGCGGAGCGCAGGGCGCCGGAGATGGCGGCCTGGGTCCAGGGGGTGTATTCACCCTGTTTGCCAGCGAGCCAGGTACCGGCCTTCTGGTTGAAGTAGGCCTTGTCGGCGGCGATGAACAGCTCGCGCGCCGCGGTGCGGTACTTGGCATCCGAGGTGGCCAGGAAGGCGGCGGTCAGGCCGCGGATGGCGGCAAACTGCGCGTCGATGGACTGGCCGGCATCGAGCTTGCCACCCAGGGTGATCCCATCGTGCACCAGCCCATTTTTGCCCTTGAGATTGGCCAGGATGAAGTCGGCCTGCTGGCGAATGAGCACCAGAGCCTGCTGGCCCTGAGCGGTTTTCAGATTCAGCTCGCCATTGTCACCAGCGGCGTAGCCTACCGGCAGCGCATCCTGGGCGCGCTGGAAGATCTGCAGAGCGACCAGGCTGTAGGCGGCGTCAAAGGTGGTGACGTGCTTGGCCTGTTTGCCGGCCTGCCAGCTGTCCACCAGGGTGCCGGCCTTGGGTTCGAAGTGGAGGGCATTGAGGTTCTTGAACACCATGCCGGAGAGGTTCAGCGCCAGGGAGAAGGCATCGTCACCCGCTACCAGCTTGGCGGCATCGCTGCCCTTGTTGGCGGCCGGTGCGGCGGCGAACGGAGCACCGTCAAACACGGCGTGGAAGGCCGGGTTCTGGTTGGTGTTGGCGCTGCGCTGATCGGTGAAGGCGTAGAACTCGGAGAGCGGCCACAGCATCATCCAGGCGTCGCGCAGCTGGGCGGAGCCATCAACCACCTCGAGCTTGCCGATGGCGCCGACCTCGTTCTTGGCCGTCTCGGTCACTTTCACCTGATGGGGGAAGTAGACGATGCCCTTGGCCGGATCGTACTGCGGAGTGATCTTGGCGCCCAGCTGCTTGCCGTCAAAGCCGAGCTGACCCTGCAGGATGGCCAGCTTGTCGATGGACTGCTCGGTCAGCATCATGCCGTTGAAGCCGTCGGCGGCGGAGACGCCCAGCTTGTGCTTGCCGTCCTGATCCATGGTGGCGGACGCGGCTTCCACCTCTTCATCTGTCTCGGCCACGTGCATGCCGCCGAGGAAGTCCTGGGACCACATCACTTCCTTGAGCAGGATGCCGCCCACGGCCGCCGGCACCAGCAGGTTGTCACTGCCGCTCCAGCGCAGGGTAGCGTAGTCGCGGAAGTAGGCTGGCACCTGGGTCTTGACGCTCTTCTCGTGGCCCTTGGCGGTCTTGATGGTGATCTGGTCGCCGTTGACCGGGGTGGCGTTCACGGCCTGGGCGAACTCCGGATTGGCAGAGGCGTAGGGCAGGGAGAGGGGATACATGCCTTGCGGCACTTCATCGGCCGGGAAGCCGACCGCATCGGCCATGGCCAGCACCCGCTGGCCGAGGGTGGCCATGGTGCCGCCACGAGCCAGGTTTTGCGGCCCGTTCACCAGGTGCGGGCCCATGCCGGATTGATAGTTGAGGGCGTACATCGCCTCTTCGGAGTATTCATAGGATTCGATGCCAGCGGCGAAGTCGAACGGAGTCGGCTCGTCGGCGCGGTTGGCGTCCAGCACATCCAGATCCAGACCGAGGGCTTCGGCCAGCGGCTCGCCGGAGAGTTCGAATTCGGTGTAGGCCAGCATGTTGGCGGCGGTGTTGAATGTCTTGTCTTCTACCTTGACGGCGGCGTGTGCGGCGCCGCTCAGGATCGCGCAGGCGATCGCCTGGACCAGTACGGTTTTTCTCATGTCCCTTCTCACCATATGTTTGATTTTATTATGACGCTTCTCATGAATCTAAATGAGAATGGTGTGCATTATGAGGCAAAGGGGGGAGCTTGAGAAGAAAAAAACCGCGCCCCTGGGGTTGAAGAGAAGAGGGGCGCGGTTGGGGGGTCACATCAGTTTGAAGGGGATCACCAGTCGACCGGGCTCCACCTTGAGCGCTTCGACCTTCTCCTTGATCCGCGCCTCGTTCTGACGGCTGCCGTCGAGCCGATAGACAGGGGTCTGGGAGAGGAACAGGGAGAGGGACTGGTTGAAGGTGGGCAGCAGCGGGGTGAGGGCGGTGCCCACGTCGGCCGGCTCTGTCTTGACCGAGAGCAGCTCGAGATCGCGCAGATAGATGGCCCCCTGCTCGGCCACGTAGTCGGGGCGGGCGCTCAGGGAGAAGCGGATCTTCATCTGCTGGCTGCCGAGCGGGCTCGTCACCTGCAGGTCGCCGGCGGCATCCAGCTCGACCCGGTCAGCCTGGCGGCGACCGATGCGGCTCTGCATCTCATCGAGGCGGATCTTGCTCGACATGATGCCGGGGATCCCCAGCTGTTTTTCGAAGGCGACCCTCTCTTTGAGGTACTGGTTGATCTCCCCTTCGCTGACGTTGTACTGGGTGAGTGAACAGGCAGCCAGCAGCAGGCTGAGGGGGAGCAGAAGCAGGTGCTTTAACATCGAGGATCCCGTGGGTTGTAACAATGGTCATGAAGATGGCGCCATCTTAGGGGTAAATGGCGCTCGCTGCCAGCGTGGGCGGTGAGACCGCGGTTTTTGTCGCAGCCTCATATGGGGTGTTGGCAGCGGTGCTCATACGGGCAAGAGGGGTCGGCCCTGCACGGTGGGCCACGACGGGCAATATCCACAGATAAGTTCCAGTTTTATCGGCATAAAAATCCCATTGACCGGGGGATTTCAAAGCGAGTATTTTACCGCCGCACAAATACAAATTGATAATCATTATCATTTTGAATCATATTTGAGGGTGTAACGTGGATACTCTTGTGATGGAAAATAGCGCGCCTGCCCAGGCTGCGTCACCGCCCGATTTCTTGTTTACCTCGGGGCAGGGCACGATCAGTGCCACTGACCTGGGCCAGCCTATCACCACCCCCGCCTGTGAATGGCCCTTGCTGGAACAACAGATTGCCGACGCGCTGGCCGCGGCCAGCGCCGCCGGCCAGAGCAACCCCCTGCTGATCGGTGCCTTTGCGTTCGACCCGGCGGAGGCCTCCTGCCTCTATGTGCCCGGCCGCTATAAGCAGGGCGAGCGCCCTGTCCCGGTTCAGCAGGCGCCTACGACAGCGGCCGAACAGGCCGTCGAGGCCAACCGGGTCATCTCGGTGCAGAGCACCCCGCCGGCCAGCGAATTCCAGGCCTCGGTCAGTGCGGCGCTGGATGCGTTTGCACAAGGCCGGCTATCCAAGGTGGTGTTGTCGCGCAAGCTGACGCTCACTCTGCATCAGCCCGCCGATCCGAAACGGGTGATGACCCGTCTGATGGCCCAGAATCCCCACGCCTTCCACTTCTCCCTGCCGCTTGGCCAGGGCCGCCGCCTGCTCGGTGCCAGTCCGGAGCTGCTGCTGCGGGTCAGCGGGGGAGAGGTGTTCACTCATCCGCTGGCGGGCTCCGCCAGACGGGCGAGCGAGCCGGCGCAAGACGAAATGGTGGCTCGGGATCTGCTGGCCTCTCGCAAGGATCAGCATGAACACAAGTTGGTGATCGACGAGATCCGCCGGGTGCTGACCCCTCACTGTCGCGAGCTGGCGATCCCGTCCAGTCCCTCGCTGATGAGCACGGATACCCTCTGGCATCTGGGCACTCCCATCGCCGGCCGGCTGCACGGCGGCGAGGCGTCGGTGCTCTCCTTGGCCTGTCAGCTGCATCCCACCCCGGCCCTGTGCGGCTATCCCACCGAGCTGGCCCGCCAGTTTATCCGCGAGCAGGAGCCCTTCCGGCGCGCCCTGTTCAGCGGCATCGTCGGCTGGTGCGACAGCCAGGGCAACGGCGAGTGGGCCGTGGTGATCCGCTGTGGGGTGCTCGATGGCCATCAGGTGGAGCTGTTTGCCGGCGCCGGTATCGTCGCGGGCTCGGATCCTGCGATGGAGTGGGCCGAGACCGGCACCAAGCTGGGTACCATGCTAAAAGCCCTGGGCCTGGATTTGGAGGTGGCGCAATGACGCAGCTTCAATATCTGGGCTGGCCGAGTGGGCAGCCAAATCTGAGAGCCCTGGACCTGAGTCCGGAGGTCGCGCAATGAGCGATACCAGCCGTTTCCTGCCCTATACCCGCTGGCCCGACGAATTGGCCCAGCACTACCGTGCCAAGGGCTATTGGCGTGGCGAGCCGTTGACCGCCATGCTGGCGCGTCAGTGCGAGCTGGCCCCCGAGGCCGAGGCCATCCTCTGCGGTGAGCGGCGCTTCAGCTATGGCGAACTGGACGCCGCCTCGAGCCAGCTGGCCGAAAATCTGGCCCGCCATGGCCTGGGGGCGGGGGACACCGCACTGGTGCAGCTCCCCAACGTGGCCGAGTTCTATCTGGTGTTCTTCGCCCTGCTGAAAGCCGGCATTGCGCCGGTCAACGCGCTCTTTAGCCACAACCGGCTGGAGCTCCTCTCTTATGCCGAGCAGATCACCCCCCGCCTCTTTATCGGCTCGCTGGCCCATCCGCTGTTTGCGAGCAAGGGTCGCGAGAGCGAGCTGCTGACAACCATAGGCACAGAGCTGGTGCTGCTGGATGGTGACGCAGGGGAGCTGGGGCTGACCCGCTGGTTCGACGAGGGGGATGAGGGGGGCTCCCCATCCGTCTCCTTTGCCCCGACCCCGGCGAACGAGGTGGCCTTCTTCCAGCTCTCCGGCGGCAGCACCGGCACCCCCAAGCTCATCCCCCGCACCCACGATGATTACCTGTATAGCGTGCGCCGCAGCAATGAAATCTGTGAATTGGGGCCCCATACCCGCTATCTGTGCGCCCTGCCGGCGCCCCACAACTTCCCCCTGAGCTCCCCCGGGGCGCTTGGGGTGTTCGAGGCGGGCGGTACCGTGGTGCTGGCGCCGGATCCCAGCCCCATCAGCTGTTTTCCGCTGATCGCCCGCCACCGGGTCAATCTCACCTCGCTGGTGCCGCCGGCGGTCTCGCTCTGGCTGCAGGCAGCGGAAGCGGACCCCACCGCGCGCACTCAGCTCGAGAGCCTCGACTTGCTGCAAGTGGGCGGCGCCAAGCTGGGGGAGGCGGTGGCCAGCAAGATTGGGCCGCTGCTCGGCTGCCGGCTGCAGCAGGTGTTCGGCATGGCGGAAGGGCTGGTCAACTACACCCGGCTGGACGACCCCGACGAGAAGGTCATTCACACCCAGGGCCGCCCCATGAGCCCGGACGACGAGGTGCGCATCCTCGATGAGGCGGGCAATCCGGTTGCCCCCGGCGAGCCTGGTGCCCTGCACACCCGCGGCCCCTATACCTTCCGCGGCTACTACCAGAGCCCGGCCCACAACGCCCGGGTGTTCGATGCCGAGGGCTTCTACTGCTCCGGCGACCTGGTGGTACAGGATGCCGATGGTTACCTCACAGTAGTAGGGCGGCAGAAGGATCAGATCAACCGGGGCGGCGAGAAGATCGCGGCGGAAGAGGTGGAAAACCAGCTGCTGCACCACCCGGCCATCACCCATGCGGCCCTGGTCTCCATGCCTGACAGCGCCATGGGGGAGAAGAGCTGCGCCTTTATCGTCAGCACGGATCCCGCCTTGAAGCCGCTGGCCTTGCGCAAGTTTCTGCGCGAGCGCGGAGTGGCGGACTTCAAGCTGCCCGACCGTTTCGAAACCCTGGACGCCCTGCCCATGACGGCGGTGGGCAAGATTGACAAGCAGGGGCTGCGGGCACGCATTGCGCACGCCATCGCCGCCAACCAGCCCCTGACAACAGCATAAAACTAAAAAGGAATCATGACGTTATGGCTATCCCAACCCTGAACAATTACGCCATGCCCAGCCAGTGGAAGGCCAACAAGGTCGACTGGTCCCTGGAACCCAAACGCGCCGCCCTGTTGATCCACGACATGCAGGAGTACTTCACCGCCTTCTATGGCGAAAACAGCCCGCTGATCGCGGCCCTCACCGAGCGCCTGGCCGCTGTGCGCAAGCAGTGCAAGGCCCTCGGCATCCCGGTCTTCTACACCGCCCAGCCCAAGGATCAATCCCCTGAAGATCGCGCCCTGCTCAACGACATGTGGGGCCCGGGGCTCAACAAGCGGCCCGAGCAGCAGCAGGTGGTGGCAGCCCTGCGCCCGGAGCGGGACGACACCGTGCTGGTCAAGTGGCGCTACAGCGCCTTCCAGCGCTCCGAGCTGGAGCCGATGCTCAAAGCGCTGGGACGGGATCAGCTGATCATCGGCGGCATCTACGGCCATATCGGCTGCATGATGACCGCCTGCGACGCCTTCATGCGCGACATCCAGCCCTTCTTCCTGGCGGACGGGGTGGCGGACTTCTCCCTGGCCGACCACCAGATGGCGCTCGACTACGTGGCGACCCGCTGCGGCAAGGTGATCCGCTGCGAGGAGGTACTGGCCCTTGCTCCGGCTTCCGCTTCTGCTGCCCAACCCACCAATCCCTTGCTGACCAATCCATTACTGACCTACGAGGGGCTCAAGGCGCGGCTGCTGAGCCATATCGACGAGGACGAAGGGGAGTTTGACCCCGACGAGAACCTCATCGACTACGGTCTGGATTCGGTGCGGATCATGGCCCTGCTCACCGAGTGGCGCGCCGCCGGGGTGGAGCTCGGCTTCGTGGATCTCGCCAAGCTGCCGACCCTCAACGGTTGGTGGCGCCTCATCGAGGCCAGGCTGGCAGCCCAGGCCCTGGAGGTGACCCCATGAACCGCTTCCCCTTGACCATCCCCCAGCAGGGGCTCTGGTCCGGACATCTGCTCAACGACGACAAGGCGATGTTCAACACCGCCGAGTGCATCGCCTTCGACGGCAAGGTCGAGGCGGCCGTGCTGGCCGCGGCCCTTGCCAAGGCGGTGGGGGAGTGCGAGGCGCTCAAGGGCCATGTCGAGCAAGACGGCGAGGCGGTCTGCTTCGTCCCGGCCGAGTTGCCCCTGGCCTATGAAGAGGTCTCCCTCGAGCGCGATGACGAGATGCTGGCCCGCGCCTGGGCCTGGGCCGATCTGCGCCGCCCGTTCGAGTTGACCCAAGAGGCGCCCTGCCGTTTCGCCCTGCTGCGCGGCCCCGGCCGCGATTACCTCTACAGCTGCGTGCACCACATCGCCCTCGACGGCTTTGGTACCACCCTGCTGTTCCAGCGTATCGCCGAGCTGTATGCAGAGGAGCTGGCCGGTGAGATGCACTCCCCATCCCCCTTCGGCTCATTGGCTGAGGTGCTGGCGGAAGAGGCGAGCCGCGAGCAGAGCGGCAAGAACGCCGCCGCCCGCGCCTTCTGGCAGGAGCAGCTGCATGGCTGGCCCGAGGTGAAATCTTTTGGCGAGACCCGCGCGCCGATTGCCGCCGAATTTATCCGCGAGAGCCGCCCGCTGCCGGCGGCGCTGTGGCAATCCCTGACCGGCTTTGCCGACGAGCACAAGTTGGGCTGGCCCGATCTGCTGCTGGCCGGCCTCTCGGCCCAGCTGTCACTGTCGAGCGGCCAAAACCAGACCCTGCTTGGCCTGATGATGATGAACCGCATCGGCTCGGCGTCGCTGACCGTGCCCTGCATGCAGATGAATATCACCCCGCTGGCGCTGACACTGGGTGAAGAACTGGATCTGGCGGGCGCCGCCGGCGCCGTGGCCAAGGCCAAGCGCGGGGTGCGCAAGCATCAGCACTACCGCTACGAGCTGCTGCGCCGAGACCTTGGCCTGGTGGGGGGAGACAAGCGGCTGTTCGGCCCCCTGGTCAACATCATGCCGTTCGATCACGCTCGCCGCTTCGGGCCGCTATCTGCCCATATTCTCAACATCAGCGCCGGCCCGGTGGAGGATCTCACCATAGAGGTGCAGGTCGGCGTCGATGGCCAGCCCAGACTGGATCTGGACGCCAACCCCGGCTGCTACCGGCAGGCAGATCTGGCGGTCATCGCCGATACCCTGTTCACCCTGCTGGGCCGCTGGCTGGCCGAGCCCGCCCAGACCCTGGGAACGCTCAAGGCCGACTGGCTGGCCGAGCAGCGAGCCAGGGCCCTGATCGCCGGCCCCGCCCAGGAAGCTCTCCAGGTGCGGCCTGTGCTGGAGGCGCTCTGCCATTTCGCCGCCCAGACCCCGGACAAGATTGCCTTGATTCAGAGCACGGAGCAGGGAGAGGTCCGCTTCAGCTACGAGGCGCTGCTGGCCAGATCCGAACAGATGGCGGCCGCCCTGCAGGCCGCAGGCGTCGCCCCCGGCGACAAGGTGGGGGTCATGCTGGCCCGCACCCCCCAGGCCATCTTCGCCCAGCTGGCGGTGCTGCTGGCGGGCGCCGTCTACGTGCCGCTCGACCCTGAGCAGCCGTTGGAGCGTCAGGGCCATATTCTGCGGCTGGGGGAGGTCAAGACCCTGATCACCCAGGCCGAGTACCGTCACAAGCTGGCCAGCCTGTTTGAGGGGCGCACGCTCCTGGCGGGGGATCTGGTGAGCGATAACCGCTTGAACCAATCGGCCGCCGGCCGCGCCGTCGCCTACCTGATGTTCACCTCGGGTTCGACCGGCCTGCCCAAGGGGGTGGCGGTGAGCCACGGCGCGCTGGATCACTTCGCCGCCGCCGCCCGCTGCCGTTATCACCTGGATGAAGAGGCGCGGATGCTGCAATTCGCCCCCTTCAACTTCGACGCCAGCATCGAGGAGGTGTTTGCTACCTTGAGCGCCGGCGCCACCCTGGTGCTGCGCACCGACGCCCTGCTCGAATCCATGCCCGCCTTTGCGGCCGGGGTGGAGCAGATGGGGATCACCCACCTCGACCTGCCCACCGCGTTCTGGAACGAGTGGGTGGTGGCGCTGACGGCGGGTCAGGCCCACATTCCTGCCGGGCTTACCACTGTCATCATCGGCGGCGAGGCGGTCTACCCCGAGCAGCTGGCCCAGTGGCAGCGTCAGGGCCGCTCCGATGTGCGCCTCTTCAACACCTACGGCCCCACCGAAACGACCGTGGTGGTGACCACCCAGGAGCTGCAGCAGGAAGACCCGAGCCAGGCCCAGTTGCCCATCGGCCTGCCGCTGCCCGGCATGCAGGCGCTCATTCTGGGGGCGGGGGAGCAACCTGCCAGCGAGGGGGAGCTGGTGCTGCTCGGCCCGCAGCTGGCCAACGGCTACATGGGGGGCGTGCAAGGCAGCTTTGGCTCCCTGCGGATCGGCGAGGAGGAGCTGCTCGTCTATCGCACCGGCGATCGGGTGCGCCTGGTGGCCGGCCGGCTGGTCTACCTCGGCCGGCGCGACAACGAATTCAAGATAAGCGGCTATCGCATCCAGCCCGGCGAGGTGGAGGCCCAGCTGCTGGCCCTGCCGGGGGTGGATGAGGCCTGCGTGCAGGGGGTGAGCATCGGCAGCGTGCGCAGGCTGGTGGCCTTCGTGGCGGGGGCGGAGCGCGACAGCCGGGTCATCAAGGCGCAGCTGGCCAAGGTGCTGCCTGCCGCCATGATCCCCACCGACTATCGCCACTATGACCAGCTGCCCCGCACCGGCTCCAACAAGCTGGATCGCAAGGCCCTGCTGGCCGCCTACCAGGCGGGCGGCGAAGCGTTGACCCTGGGCAGCGAGACCGAGAACCGGGTCGGCACCATCTGGCAGCAGATCCTGGGGCTCGCCACCATGGCGCCCACGGACAACTTCTTCGAACTGGGGGGTCAGTCCCTGCAGACCATCCAGATCGTCAACCGGCTCGGCGCCGAGTTCGGGGTGCAGGTCAAGGTCTCCGACGTGTTCGATCACCCGCGCCTCGACGACTTCTGCCGCTTTCTCGACGGCCTGCTTGCCGAGGATGAAGAGAGCGTGGAGATGGTGTGGTGATGGATAAGGAGCAACAAGCAATGGCCTTTGATTTCACTGGCAAGCGGGTCTGGGTGACCGGCGCCGGGCGCGGCATCGGCCGCGAGGTGGCGACGCAGTTCGTGGCGGCTGGCGCAATCGTGGTGGGGCTGGATCTGGCATTTCCCGAAGCCGACTACCCCTATGCCACCCGGCTGCTCGATATCGGCGACTCGAAGGCAGTCAACGCCTGCTGCGCAGCGCTGCTGGCGGACGGCGGGCTCGATGTGCTGGTCAACGGGGCCGGGGTCTTGCGCCTCGGCTCCACCGAGACCTTAAGCGATGACGACTGGCACGACTGCATGATGGTCAACGCCAGCGGCGTCTTCTATCTGCTGCGGGCCCTGGTGCCCCACTTCAAGGGGCAGAAGCGCGGCGCCATCGTCACCATCGGCTCCAACGCCGCCCATGTGCCGCGCATGCAGATGGCGGCCTATTGTGCCTCCAAGGCGGCGGTCACCAGCCTGACCCAGACGGTGGGGCTGGAGCTGGCCCCCTTCGGCGTGCGCGCCAACCTGGTGTCGCCGGGCTCGACGGATACCCCTATGCTGCGCGGCATGCTGCCAAGCGAGGAGGCCATGGCCCGCACCATCGCCGGGTTGCCGGAGCAGTTCAAGCTCGGCATCCCCCTGCGCAAGGTAGCCACCCCGGCAGAGATAGCCCATACCGTCCTCTTCCTGGCCTCGGATCTGGCCAGCCACATCACGCTGCAGGATCTGGTCGTCGACGGCGGCGCCACCCTGAGTGCCTGAGGCTTGAGAAACAGATGAACAATATGATTTTGCTGTTGAAACGGCTGGGCGGTCAGAGCGTGAAGCTCGCCCTGAATGAGAAGGGGCAGGACGGTTTTTCTTCCCATCGAGCCACGCCGGCTGTCTGAGGTACAGATGAACAATATGATTTTGCTGTTGAAACAGCTGGAACGGCAGGGAGTGAAGCTTGGGCTGAACGACAAGGGTCAGCTTATCTCCCAGTCGAGCAAGGAGGCGGTGACGCCGGCCATCGGCGCCACCATCAAGGCCCACAAGGATGAGCTGGTGCGCTGCCTGGCGGCCCGCGCCGCCTTCGAGGCGCCCATTCTTGCGCAACGTGATGCCGAGGGCGCCCGGCAGGGCCCGCTCTCGTCCTCCCAGAGCGGGCTCTGGTTTATCGAGCAGTACGAGGAGGCCTCCCACCTCTACAACATGCCGGTCTATTTTCGCGTCAAGGGAGAGCTGGACACGGCGGCGCTGGAGTTTGCCTTCGACCACCTGTTTGCCCGCCACCCCAGCATGCGCACCCGCTTCATCAAGGACGAGGCGGGCAGGGGGGCGCAGGAGATCCTGCCCCACACCCCCTTCACGCTGCAGATTGAGGACGTGAGCGCAGAGCCCGCTGCCGAGCGGGAGGCCTATGTGGCCCGCCGGGTGCGCGAGGAAATAGGCCGCCCCTTCTCCCTGACCCAGGGGGATCTCAGCCGGGTGCACCTTATTCGGCTGGGCAGCCGCGAGCACGTGCTGCTGATCACCCAGCATCACATCATCTCCGACGGCTGGTCGGTCAAGAACATGTTCGCGGATCTCAAGCGCGCCTTTCTTGCCCATCAGAACCGCGAGCCCCTGCAGGTGAGCGAGCTGCCGCTCACCTATATCGACTATGCCCGCTGGTTCAACTCGGACCGTTTCCTCGATTATCACGCCGAGTTCAAACCATTCTGGGTCGACCGGCTCGGTGGCAGCCCCGAGGTGCACGGTCTGCCGCTCGACAAGCCGCGCCCGGCCCATCAGGACAGCGGCGGCGAGCTGGTCTTCTCTACCATCGACAACGCGCTGTGGGAGAGCTTCAAGCGCCTCTGTCAGCGCCACAGCACCTCCAACTTCATCGGTCTGCACGCCCTGTTTGCTCTGCTGATGGTGCGCCAGAGCGGCGAGAAGGAGGTGGTGATCGGCACCCCGCTCGCCTATCGCGAGCGCCACGAGATCGAGTCGCTGGTGGGCTTTTTCGTCAATACGCTGGTGCTGCGCACTCAACTCAGCGGCAAGCCCAGCTTTGTCGACTATCTGCAGCAGTGCCGGGAGGAAGATCTGGCGGCCTTCGATCACCAGCTCTACCGCTTCGAGGCGCTGGCCGAGGCCATCGGCGCCGATCGCACCACCGCCATCAACCCCATCTTCCAGATCATGCTGGTCTATCAGGCCAAGGTGGACTTCAACGATCTCATCCCCGGCTGCCAGCTGGTGGAGGAGACCTCGCCTGTGCTGCCGGCCAAGACCGACATCTCGGTCAAGGTGACCGAGCTGATGGATTCGGTCAGGGTGGATTGGCTGTTTGCCACCGCCCTGTTCGAGCGAGAGACCATCCAGGCTTTTGCCGATCGCCTGCTGCACCTGATGCGCGCCGTGGTGGCGGCCCCCGAGACCGACATCTGGCAACTGCCGCTGGAGGCGGGCACCGACCAGGCGGCGCTGGCCGCACAGCTTGCCGACCTGCCGCGGGATTACCCGAGCCGCGATACTCTGCTCTGTCATATCGAGCGGCGGGCCACGCAGTTGCCGGACGCGCTGGCGGTCAGTGACGGCGCGCAATCGTTGACCTATGGCGAGCTGGAGGTGCGTGCCAACCGGCTGGCTCACTGGCTGCAGGCTCAGGGGGTCACCCCGGGCGCCGCCATCGGCATCCAGGCCAGACGTGATGTCGCCTTCGTGGTTGCCCTGCTCGCCTGCTGGAAGGCGGGGGCGGCCTATGTGCCCCTCGACCCTGCCTATCCCGCCGAGCGACTGGCCCATATCCTGAGCGACGCCAGTATTGCACTGGTGCTCGGGGGAGAGCCGGATGCCCGGCTTGCCGAGGCCATCAAGGGCACGACGGCCGAATATCACGATCTGCACCAGCTTGCGCTGGACAAGATGCCAACCAGCACGCCCGCACTGCCTCGGGACGCTGCCATGCTGGCCCAGATCATCTACACCTCCGGCAGCTCCGGCCTGCCCAAGGGAGTCATGGTGGAGCAGGGCAGCCTGGTCAACCTGATGGCGGATCATGGTGAGCGCATCGCCCTTGATCAGAATGGGGCCATGTTCAACTGCATGTCCCTCTCGTTTGATGCGGGCAACATGACCGCCTTGTTGCCGCTCTACTGCGGCGCGGCCCTGCACTTCGGCGAGCCGGGCGAGGGGGTGATCAGTGCCGCGATCGCTTGTGGTGCCAGCCATATGATTTTGCCGACCGCCTTGCTTGCCAACCTTTTGCCGCCAGCGGATCTCGGCTCCCTCAAGGCCATCGGTTTTGGCGGCGAGGCGTGCCCGAGCAGCCTGGTGGAGCGTTGGGGGGAGCGGGTGGCCCTCTTCAACATGTACGGCCCGACCGAGTGCACCGTCACCGCGCTCTGCGCGCGGCTCACCCCGGGGGCGGCCATCACTATCGGTCGCCCCGTCAACCACCTGAAGGCGCTGATCCTGGACGAGGCGGGCAACCTCTGCCCGGTGGGGGGCCCAGGCGAGCTCTGCCTGGCGGGGCTGGGGCTGGCTCGCGGCTACCTCAATCTGCCGGAGCGCACTCAGGAGGCCTTTATCGAGCTGGCCTTTGATGCAACGAAGGAGGAACGCACATATCGCCTCTATCGCACCGGCGATCGGGCCCTGCTGCGCCGCGACGGCAACATCCAGTATCTGGGCCGGATAGACGAGCAGATCAAGCTGCGCGGCTATCGTATCGAGCCGGGGGAGATAGAGACCCGGCTTGCCGAATTGTGCCCGGCCATTCGCCAGATCAAGGTGGTGGTGCAGGAGGGGCGCCTGCTGGCGTATGCCAGTTTACAGGCCGGTGCGAGCGAGCCCGACGGCGATGCCCTGCTGCAGCGGGCCGGCGAGTGCCTGCCCGAATACATGGTGCCGGCGCGCCTCTGCTGGCTGCCCGAGATGCCGCTCACCCCCAACGGCAAGCTGGATTTGCGCCGCCTGCCCGCCATCGTCTGGCAGCAGAGCAAGGGCGAGCCGCAAAACGAACTGGAGCAGACCGTGCTCGCCATCTGGCAAGGGGTGCTCAAGCAGCCGCTCGGGGTGGAGGATGATTTCTTCCGGTTGGGCGGTGACTCCATCCTCAGCATCCAGCTCACCACCCGGTTGCGGGATGCGGGGCTGCACTGCAGCGTGAAGGACGTGTTCGAAGCCAAGACGGTGCGCCGCCTCTGCCGCCAGCTCGGCCAGCAGCAGGCGGTCAGCCACAGGAGCGAGCAGGGCAGCCTGACCGGCGAGTTCCCGCTCCATCCCATTCAGCACTGGTTCTTCGAGCAGGGCTTTGCCAAGCCCGGTCACTGGAACCAGGGGGTGATCCTGCGCCTGCCGGCCGGGGTGGACGATGAGGCCCTGCGCGGCTGGCTGGATACCCTGCGCCAGCACCACGATGCCCTGCGCCTAGCGGTGACCCCGACCGGCCAGCGCTACCTGGCCGAACTGGCGCTGCCGCCGCTGCCGACCCTGGATGCCGGAAGCCTAGATGAGGCCGAGCTGCAGGCCCGCCTGACCGAGCTGCAGGGAGATTTCGACCCTGCCAGCGGCCACACCCTGGCCTGGGCCCGCCTGCGCAATCTCTCCCTCGAGGGTGAGCGGGAGGGCGAGCGCGAGACGGTGGAGGGGCTCTTCCTCGCCTTCCATCACCAGGTCATCGATGCCGTCTCCTGGCGCATTCTGGCCGAAGATCTGGCCCGGGTGAGCAGGGGCGAGCCGCTGCCCGCCAAGGGCAGCAGCTATCGCCAGTGGGGCGAGGGGCTCGCGGCCTACGCCAAACGGGAAGAGGATCAGCTTGGCTTCTGGCTGGCTCAGGGGGAAGGCAGCCAGGGTCACCTGCTGGAAGCCGCCCGCGCCGCCGATGGCCGCGCCGCCGCCAGCCTGCTGCAACTGAGTCAGGAGACCACGGCTCGTCTCATCGACACCGCCAACCAGGCCTACTTCACCCGGGTGCCCGACCTGCTGCTGGCGGCACTGACCCGTACCCTGAGCGAGCTGGGTTACGGCAGCCGTCACTGCGTGATGTTGGAAGGACACGGCCGTGAGGCCATCGATGCTGAACTGGACGTGAGCCGTACCCTGGGCTGGTTCACCAGCACCTACCCGCTGGCGCTGGAGGATGCCAAGGCGTGGGATTCGCTGGTGTGCGCCACCAAGGAGCAGCTGCGCGCCGTGCCGGACAAGGGAGTGGGCTTCAACGCCCTGCGGCTGCACCACCCCCGTGGCTGGGCACTGCCCGAAGCCCTGGTGGTCTTCAACTACCTAGGGGTCAGCCATCAGGGCGAGGCCGCTCAACCCTGGCAGCCTCTGCCGATGGCACCGGGGGCCCCCACGTCCCCTGACAACCTGCCGCGCGAACTGGTCAGCCTGCACGGGGGGGTCTACGACGGTCGCCTCACCCTGCGCCAGGTCGGCGCCCTCAACCAGCAGGCAAGCGACGCCCTGATGGCGCGGCTGGCGGACAACCTGACGGCGCTGGTGGAGCACTGCTGCAACCTGAAGGCCCCGCGTCACACTCCGAGCGACTTCCCGGGGATCGCTCTCTCGCAAAGCGCGCTCGATCGGGTGCTGAGCGGGTGCGAAGTGGAGACCCTGCTGCCCATGACCTCGCTTCAGCAGAGCATGTTCCATCACAGGGCGTTGCTGCCCCGGGATCACGCCTATCACCTGCAGACCGAGTTTGACTATCACCAGCCGCTGGACATGGCAATCTACCGTCAGGCCTGGCAGGGGCAGATCGCCCGCTGGCCGGCCCTTCGCAGCGAGCTGGTGCTGGCGGACGGGGTGGCGCTCCAGCGCATCCTCAAGCGCGCCGAGTTGCCATTCCACTATGAGGACTTGTCTGAAGTGGAAAATGCAGAGGCACGGGTCCAGGCCTATCGCGAGCAGGATCTGGCCAGCCCGATCCCGCTCGAGCAGGCGCCCCTGCTGCGCCTTGCCTGCTTCAAATTGGCCCCCGATCACCACAAGGTGATCTTCAGCGCCCATCACGGCGTGCTGGATGGCTGGAGCGGCCCCGTGTTGCTGGGTTCCTTGCATCGCGGTTATCAGGCGCTGATGAACGGCCTGCTGCCGCAGGGCGAGCCGGATACCGCCTGGCTCGAATTTGGCCGCCATATCGCCAGCCAAACCCGCAGCGCCGACGCCTACTGGCAGGGGCGGGGCGAGCTCTTGGCAACGCCTAACGATCTCGCCTGCCTGTTCGGGGTGACGCTGGACGCTAGCTCAAGCGGGCGCCATACCCAGCTGCGACCGGCGGTGTGCGCCACGGCGTTGTCGGCCGAGGTGGCGACCTTGCTCGCGAACCGTGCCCGCGACCTTGGCGTGACCGCGGGCCTGTTGGCCCAATATGCCTGGCACCGTCTGCTGGCACGCCGCTCTGGCGATGCCGTCACCCTGGTGGGCAACGTGACCCCGGGTAGGGATTACCCCATCGAGGGGATCACCGCGAGCGTCGGGCTCTACATCAACAGCCTGCCGTTGGCGCTTGAGTGGCACACCGAGTTGACCCTGGCCGAGCATATCGCCCGGTTGCAGACCGACCTGATGGCGCTCAATGAGCACGGCACCCAGTCGCTGGCGGCACTGACCAAAGGCCGGGCACGCCTGTTCCAGAGCCTGTTCGTGTTCGAGAACTACCCCATGCCGGCGGTGCCTGCCGTCGCCGAACCCCACCAGCTGGTGCCGCGCTTTGGCGCCGTGGTGGAGAAGGTGGAGCTGCCGCTCTCCGTGGTGGTCAGCAGCCGGGGCGAGACGCTCCAGTTGCGCCTCGAGTTCGATGGCGAGCAGATCCCCGTGGCCCGGGCCGAGGCGGTGCTGGCTGACTGGCTGGCCGAGCTTGGCTGGCTGGCGCAGGCGGATCTGGGCCAGCCGGCCAGCGTGGTGGCGGTCCAGTCCCCGGTGATGCCGCAGGTGGCCGCCACCAAGGCTGATGAACCCGGCCTGGCTCAGCCGCCGGCCGAGGCCCGCGCGTTGGTGGCCCTGTGGGAGCGCCAGTGCGGCGTGCCCGGGATCTGGCAGCAGACCTTGTGTGAACTCGGGGTGGATTCGGTGCAGCAGCTCGCCCTGCTGGTGGCCCTCAACGAGGCATTTGGCCAGGATCGAGCGCCGCTTACCCTGCAAACCCTCAAGGCCCATCCATCCCCCAGCCGGCTCTATGGGCACTGGCTGGTGCGCCAAACGGAGGCCGCGCTATGACAGTGACCATCAAGCATGAGTCCCCGGCCGTGTCACCCCTGAGAGGCGCCTCCAAGGGGGCGGCCAACCTGGGTGCGCGGCTGGCGGCCTGTCTGGCCGCCAGCCCGCTGGCCCCCGCCATTCGCATGGGCGGGGAGGGGATCAGTGAGGGCGGATCAGATGAGCAGTGGCTCAGCTATGGCGCGCTCAATGATCGGGTGGCCCGGATTGCCGCCCGCCTGCAGGGGCTGGCGGTGGGGGAGCGGGTCGGCCTCTATCTTTCCCGCAGCCCCGATCTGGTGGCCAGCCTGCTGGCCTGCCTGCGGCTCGGTCTCACCTTCGTGCCCCTTGAGCCGGACTTTCCGGTGGAGCGGCTGCAGGGGATCGCCCGTCAGGCGCGCCTGTCGGCGGTGCTCTGCGACGGCGACAGGCCGGCTCCCGCCTTCGGCTGTCCGCTGCGCACCCTCAATGGGCCCGCAGCGGCAGGGCCCGTTTCCTGGCCCCAGGTTGATGACGCCCTGGCTGCCTACATGATGTTCACCTCGGGCTCCACCGGCGAGCCCAAGGGGGTGGTCATCAGCCGGCGGGCCCTGCTCTGCTTCCTCGACGGGATCCGCGAGCGGCTCGGGCTCTCACCGAGCTGCCACTGGCTCTTTATCACCACCCCGGCCTTCGACATCTCCCTGCTGGAGATGCTGGGGCCGCTCTGGGGCGGTGGCCGGCTCACGGTGGCCGGCGGCGAGCACAACAAGGATCCGCTGGGGATGCTGGCCCTGCTCGAGGCTGACCCTTCCATCAACTGGCTGCAGGCCACCCCGGCCTGCTGGCGCATGCTGATCAAGGCTGGCTGGCAGGGGCGCAATACCCTCACCGCCCTGTGCGGTGGCGAGGCGCTGGATTCGGGATTGGCCGAGCAGCTCTGTGCCCGCACCCGGCGGCTGTGGAACTGCTACGGGCCCACCGAGGCCACCGTCTGGTCGCTGGTGAGCGAGGTGATCTGGCCACCGACTGATGGCCAGATCACCATCAGCCACAGCCTGCCCGGCTATCGTCACTGGGTGCTGGACGAGGCGGGGCAGCCGGTGGCAGAGGGGGAGTGTGGCGAACTCTGCATCGAGAGCCCGGCCCTGTGCGAGGGGTACTGGCGCAAGCCGGCCTTGACCCGCGCCGCCTTCCTGCGCCTGGCCACCCATCGCCTCTATCGCACCGGCGATCGGGTGCGCCGGCTGGGGGCCGACAGTTTCCTCTATCTGGGGCGGCGCGACGATCAGGTCAAGCTGCGCGGTTTTCGCATCGAGCTCGGCGAGGTGGAGGCGGGACTGCGCCGCCAGGCCGGGGTGCAGGAGGCGGCGGTGCGTCTGGTGGGCGAGGGGGACGAGGCCATGCTGGTAGGCTACGTGGAGGCGAAAAGCGGGGTGACCCTCAATCGCCTCGCCCTGCGCAAGGGGCTGCAGGCGACGCTGCCGCACTACATGGTGCCGGCGCGGCTCATGCTGCTGGATGCCCTGCCCAAGACCGGCAGCGGCAAGCTGGACAGAAAGGCGCTGCCCTTGCCGGAATAAGTTGGATGTTAAAAGCCATGGATAAAAAAAGCCCGCAAATGCGGGCTTCTTTGTGGGCGCTGATCACGCGGGCTTATTGGGTGATGGGGGCCGCATCGGGTTTGGCCAGCAGCTGCTCGACGTCGTCGATCACCTTGAGGGCCGCCTGGGGGCCACCGGTGGAGGTCCAGAGCGACCCGTCCACGGCGCCGAAGCGCTTGCTCTTGATGGCGCCGAGCTGCTGGAAGGCCGGAGTCTGTTCGGCCTGCTTCATGGCATCCACCGCATCGCCGCTGGCGCTCAGGGTGCCGATCACCAGCCAGTCGCCGTCCAGCAGGTTGAGGGATTCCAGGCTCAGGGCCGGGGAGTGGGGGGTCTTGTCACCGATCTGGTGGGTCGGCCGGGTCAGCCCCATCTCTTCCACCACGCTGCTGGCGAAGGTGCCGCTGTGCATGTAGCTCGGGCCCTTGGGGTTCCAGCGCACTATGCTCAGGCGCTCGCCCTGATGCTTGGCGAGCTTGCTGCGGGCTTCCTGCAGGCGGGCGTCATACTGGGCGAGGAAGGTCTTGGCTTCGGCGTCCCGGTTCAGCACGTGGGCGCTGCGATTGAAGATCTCCTTCCAGGAGTCACCCCAGTTGCCGGTAACGACGGTGGGGGCGATCTCCTTGAGCAGGGCCAGCAGCTCGGGCTTGGTCTGGCCGGTGAGGATGAGGTCGGGTTCCAGATCGATCAGCTTCTCCAGGTTGGGGTTGTCCAGATCGCCGACCACGGCGATCTCCTTGCCCGCCTGTTGCAGCAGGTAGCGGGGCAGGGTGGACTGGCCGCGGCCATTGACGGTGCCGACCGGTTGCAGCCCCAGGGTCAGGGCGCTGTCCAGATCGATTTCGCTCAGTACCACCACCCGCTTGGGCTGGGCCGGTACGACCTGGGTCTTGCCGTCGGCATCGGTCACCTGACGGGTCTCGCTGCCGGCCTGTACCTGGAAGCCGACCAGACTGGCCAGCATCAGCACGGCAGCCAGGGGAGAGGAGATCTTCATCGTTACATCCTTCTTGGTGAAATCAGTGGAACACTGGGTCCCAAACGGGCGAACTCATGCTACCACAAATTCAAATGATAAGAATTGTCATTTGTGTTTGTGGCATGAAGAGGGGGCGGTTTGCTACCATGCTGGCTCATCCATCAAGGGCTCTTTGTGATGTTCATTGCCACCGGGCCAGCCTGCTTACTGGACCGCTTTATCGTGCATGCCGACAGCCTGCCGCTGCCCGGCGCGACGCATCTGGCGCTGCAACGGGTCTGTTTTGACCCCGTCGCCTTCACCCCTGCCTGTTACGATGCGGCCGGCATGGTGCTACCCGCCAGCTTGCAGCGCGCGGCTCCCAAGCGGCTGGGGGAGTTTCTGGCCGGCCGGCTGGCGGCCCGCGAAGCCCTGCGCCCCTTCCACCTCTCGAAGCACCCCGTGGCCATCGGCAACGCCCGCGAACCCTGCTGGCCTGCGGGGTTTGAGGGCAGCATCAGCCACAGCCTGTTGCAGGGGCGCGGCATGGCCCTGTGTGCGGTGCGTCCGGGCCGGGCGGGAATGGGGCTGGATCTGGAGGGCTGGCTGGCAGAGGGGCAGGCGAGCGAGCTCTGGCCCGGCATTGCCAGCGGGGAGGAGTGGGGGCGGCTGGCGGCCGCTGCCCGCACCGTCGGCCTGAGCAGGGCTGAGGCGCTTACCTTGATCTTTTCGGCCAAGGAGAGCCTGTTCAAGGCGCTCTACCCCAGGGTGGGGCGCTATTTTGACTTTCTCGATGCCCGCTGGCTGGCCATGACGGAGCAGACCCTCACCCTTGAACTCGTGGACTCGCTGACCCCGACACTGCCTGCCGGTTGGCGCTGTACGCTCTACTGGCAGCCAATGTACTGGCAGACACGGCATTGGCAAACACGGCCGGGCGGGGTGCTCACCAGCCTGCTGCTGTGAGTGGCTGTGTGCCGAAACACAAGCATCAAAAAACCGCCTCTCGGCGGTTTTTTGATGGGGCTCAGGCCGGTTGGCGCATGGCAAAGGCATGTGGCCTGCGGCGCGGCACTATGATGGGGGCGCCGTCGCCGGGGGCGTGCAGTATGTCCACGTCGGTCTGGTAGAGGCGGTCGATGAGGGACTTGGTCACCACCTCGCGGGCTGGCCCCATGGCCTGGATGCCGCCATCCCCCAGCGCGATCAGCTCGTCGCAGTAGCGGGCTGCGGTGGCGAGATCGTGGATGACGATGAGCACCGTCTTGCCCTCGGCGGTGATCTGGTGGATGGCCTCCATCACCTCGGTCTGGTGGCCGATGTCGAGCGCGCTGGTGGGTTCATCCAGCAAGATGATGTCCGCATCCTGGGCCAGCACCATGGCGAGCCACACCCGCTGGGCCTGGCCGCCGGAGAGAGAGCTGGCGCTCTGCTGCAGAATGTCGCCCAGCTGCATCCGCTCGCAGGCCCAGCGCACCATGCGGGCATCCTCCTCGCTCCACTGATTGAACCAGCCCTGATGGGGATGACGGCCGTACTGCACCAGCTGCTCGACCTGGATGCCGGCGGGCACCAGCGGGCGCTGGGGCAGGTAGGCGAGCTCGCGGGCCAGCGCCTTCTTGCCGTAGCTTGCCAGCGGCTTGCTCTTGAGCAGGATCTCGCCGGCCTGCTGCTGCTCCTGGCCTGCCAGCAGTTTGAGCAGGGTGGACTTGCCGCCGCCGTTGGGGCCGACGATCCCCACCAGCTTGCCCTGGGGAATGGTGAAGGAGATGTCGTTGAAGACGGGCTTGTGCTGATAGCCAAATTGCAGGTGATTGATGGTGAGCGTCATCAGGCGGCCCTCGGTCTGTCTTGAAAATGGATGAATGGCATCGTCAGTCGGCCTTCTGGCGGTCTTTGAGCAGGATGAACAGCAGCAGCAGGCCGCCGAGAATACGGGTCATGATGCCGGTGGCCACCTCGTGGGGGCTGGCCAGTACCCGCACCAGGGTGTCGCTGGCCAGCAGCAGCAGGGCGCCGCACAGGGCGGCAATCCACAGCGGCACGATGCGATCCCGGCTGAGCCAGGAGGCGAGCACCGGGGCCGCCATGGCGATGAACACCACGGGGCCGCCGATGGCGGTACCAAGCGCCGCCACCACGATGGCCTGGGCCAGCACGCCGAGCTGCACCCGGTTGACGTTCACCCCCAGGCTCTGGGCGGTGACGGGGCCCAGACGCAGTACGCCGAGGGCCCGGGAGAGATAAACTACCCAGGGGCAGACCAGCAGGATCAGGATCCCCACCGGCAGCACGGTGCTGTAACCCTGGCCGACGAAGTTGCCCATGTTCCACAGGTAGAGGCTGGTGAGGTGCACCAGCGACTGGGTGGACATCACGAACTGGCCGATGGCGTTCATCAGCTCGGAGACCCCGATGCCGATCACCACGAACAGGTAGCCCTGCTCCCCCGGCTTGTTGCACAGGGCATAGAGCACGGCGGCGGCAAACAGGGCACCCAGCGGCGCGGCCCACCAGGGCCAGCTGCCGAGGGTCAGGTAGAGGGAGAAGGCGATGATGGCCAAGGAGGCCCCCTCGTTGACCCCGATCATGTCCGGGGTGGCGAGGCGGTTGCGAATGAGGGTCTGCACCAGGCAGCCGGAGAGGCCCATGGCCGCTCCCGCCACCAGCACGGCAACGATGCGCGGCAAGCGGATCTTGAAGACGGTCACCTCGCTCAGCCGGTTGCCCTCGCCAAGCAGGGTCTGGATCACCCCCAGCATGGTGAGCTTGCCGGAGCCCAGGGTCAGCGCCAGCAGGGAGAGCAGCACCAGGGCCACCAGGAGCCCTAGGGTAATCAGCCAGGCGCGGCGGTACAGCAACAGGGTGCGGCTGCCAACGCGCAGGCAGACGGTGCCGGTGGGAAGCGTCGTGGTGAGGGAGGGATGGATGGAATTGTTCATGAGGCAGGCAACCTTATTTGACGGCCAGCAGGGCGCGGAAGCCGCCGCTGCGCACCACCAGGATGAGCACAGGGGCACCGATCAGCGCCAGGATCACCCCGTTGGGCAGCTCGAACGGCTGGATCAGCCAGCGCGCCAGGATGTCGGCGCCGAGCAGAAAGAGCACCCCGAACAGGGCGGAGAAGCGCACCTGGATGGCGAGGCGCACCGGCTCCACCAGGCGGGCGCAGTAGGCGGCGAGAAAACCGACGAAGCCGATGGGGCCGGCGATGGCGATGGCGCAGGCGGTAAACAGGGTGGCGGCCAAGAGCACGCCGATGCGCACCCGGGTCGGCCGGATGCCGAGCGCCAGCGCCTGGTTGTCACCCATCTGCATCAGGGTGAGCTGGCGACAGAGCGCCAGGGTCAGCAGCAGGCCGAGCAGGGCAAAGGGCATCACGGTGAGCACCGCATCGAGATCCGAGGCGGCCAGCGACCCCAGATTCCAGAAGCGGAACTGCTCCAGCACCACCTGGTTGGAGAGCAGCAGGAAGTTGGAGAGGCCGCCGAAGGTGGCGGAGAGGGCGACCCCCACCAGAATGAGCTTGAGGGGGTTGGAGCGCCCCACCATCAGACCGAGGCCCAGCACGATGAGGTTGCCGAGCAGGGCCCCCATGCCGGACCAGAGCAGGTAACCGTAGGCGGATTCGACGCCAAAATAGGTGAGGCCGATCACCAGGGCGAACACGGCGCCGGCGTTGACCCCGAGCAGGCCGGGTTCGGCCAGCGGATTGCGGGTGGCGCTTTGCAGCATGGAGGCCGCCAGCGCAAGACAGACGCCCACCACCAGGGCACACAGGGTGCGGGGCAGACGCAGGGTGTGAACTATCATGGCGAGTTTTTCATCGGCCACGAGGGCGGGATCGCCCAGCAGAAAACCGGCGACCTCGCGGCCACCATAGACACCGGCGCCAGTGGCCAGTGACAGACAGATCAGCAGGAACAGGAGGATCACTCCCAGCCAGAACAGGTGTGTTTGGTGTCTCTGCACCCGGCTACTCCTTCATGTCGAGGCAATAACAGCAGAAAGAGGGGAGCCCTGACGGACTCCCCTGCGGGGCTTACAGCTTGTAATCCACGCCGGCGTAGACGGTACGACCTTCCAGAATGAAGTCGGCGTCGGTGGCAACCTGGTCACGCTTGGTGTTGGTGAGGTTGGTGATGCCCAGCTTGAAGTCGAGCGCCGGGGTGACCTTCCACTTGGTGTTGACGTCCAGGGTCTGGTAGCTGTCGGACTTGAGCGCCTGGGAGTTGTGCATCGGCACCTTGATGAACTGGCTGCCCACGTACTGCCAGGCCAGGTTGGTGCTGACGATCTCGGTGGCTTGCCAATCCAGGCTCAGGTTGCCGGTGTGATCCGGGGTCTTGGCCAGATCGTCGCCGGTGCTCTTGTCTTCGGAGTCCAGCATGGTCCAGTTGCCGGTCAGCTTGACGTCGTCCATCACATCGACCCATCCGGTCAGCTCCAGCCCCTTGACCCGGGCCTTCTTGACGTTGAGGTAGGTCATCACGCTCGGACGATAGCCCGGGCCCCACTGATCGCACTGGATCAGATCCTCGATGTCGTTGTGGAAGCCGGTGAGGCCGGCGCCAAAGCGCTCTGCCTCATAGGCGGTGCCCAGCTCGTAGCTGACGGCGGTTTCCGGTTTCAGATCCGGGTTGCCGATGACCTTGCAGGCGCCGCGGCAGGCGGTGGTGGCGAAGCCTTCGCTGGACTGGGCCAGGGTCGGGGCCTTGAACGCCTTGCCGGCCCCACCCTTGATCACCCACTCGTCGCTCAGCTTGTAGAGCGCATAGGCGCGCGGGCTGAACTCGTTGCCATAGGTTTCGTGGTGATCCAGACGACCGGAGAGGGTCAGCGCCAGATCGCCAAAGCCGAACTCGTCTTGCAGGTAGAGGGCGCTCTGGCTTGCATCCACGCTGCCGTTGGTGATGCTGCGGCTGTGTTCCAGCTCGGTTTTGCGGAATTCTGCGCCGGAAGTCAGCAGATGATCCCCGAGGTAACCGCTCAGCTGGCCGTCGACCGTGTGGTTGGTCTGGGTGACGTCGGCCGCGCCGCCGTTGAGCTGGGAGTCATCCATCAGATCGGTCTGCTCGAAGTAGTAGCGGGCCCGGCTGTCGAAGTGCTCCCAACGGCCGTTGTGGGTGGCCCCCAGGCTCAGGCGATCGAGTTTTTGCACGTTGTGCGGAGTGGCCGGGGCGGTAGGCGCGCGCGGCACGTTGTTGAAGTAGCTGTCCATGTCGTTCTGGTTGTAGCCCAGATCGAACTCCACGTCCTGGTTGTCGCTGACCAGCCACTTCAGGCTGGAGAGCATGTTGACCACTTCCCGTTTCTCCAGCGCATCGGCGTCCTTGTTGTTGGACTGATCGCTGTGCCAGCGGTCGCGCTGATAGCCTTCCACCACCAGGCTGCCGAGCAGCTTGTTGTCGATCAGGGCGCCGGAGACGAAGGCGTTGCCACGGTTGGCATCACCGCCATCACCCTTGGTGGGCATGGTGTGGGTGTAGCCGAAGGCGGCCTCGGTCTGCTCCTTGGCCTGGCGCAGGATCACGTTGACCACGCCACCGAGGGCGTCGGCGCCATAGAGGGAGGAGACGGGACCGCGGATCACCTCGATGCGCTCGATGGCAGCCATGGGGATGGAGCTCAAGTCGAAGTCATTGCCAAACGAGCTGCCTAGGGTCTCGCGGGCATTGACCCGCTTGCCGTTGATCAGCAGCAGGGTGTAGTCGCCGCCCATGCCGCGGATCTTGATCTCGTTGCGGCCGGTGGGGTTGGTGCCGATGACGTTGACGCCGGGCACGTGCTTGAGCGCTTCGCCGATGTTGTTGGCGTTCATCTTGTCCAGATCGGCGCGGGTCACCACGGAGACGCTGGCCGGCGCGGAGAGCTCGGTGTGCTTGGTCTGGGTGGCGGTGACCACCAGGGTCTCGTTGGCTTTGGGCGCTTCGGCCTGGGCCAGGCCCGGCAGGGCGATAAGACCGAGGGAGAGCAGGATGGGGTTCAGGCGAAAGACGCCAGGCTGCAACTGCATAGTCAAAACTCCATGAATAAAACAGAGGTTATGGGGTCCGGCTCTGGGGCCGGTGGCTCACTGACTTCCTTGTCTGGCGGGGCCAGACTCGGGGTTATTGTTGTTCCTTGTCTGTGCCAGCCCCTTGAGCAGGAGCCAGACACCGCCGCAGGCCAGCAGACCGCAGCCGATATTGATCCAGGCGAGCCCAGCAAAGCCGTGCAGGGCGCCGCTCTGATCCGACACCAGCAACCTGGCGGAGAGCAGGCTGCCAAGCCCGGCCGCCACATTGGTGACCGTGCCCTGAAAAGACATGAAGGCGGCGCGCTGATGGGGGGCCGGGATGGATGCGGTGATGGCGAGGGTCGAACTGGAGCGGGCCGAGCTCAGCGCCATGAAGAGGGTGAACAGCAGGTAGACGGGCACGCCGACCGGCATGGCGAAACCGAGCAAAGTGATCAGCGCCAGCAGCAGGCTGGTGATCAGGATGGCGGCCTGGGCCCGGCCCTGATCAATCCAGCCACCGCACAGCCGCATGGTGGCCATGCTGGCGAGGCCGCCGCACAGGTAGAGGGCGGCGATCTGCTCGCGCGGGAAGGCGAGGTTGAACTGGAAGTAGTTGGCAAAGTGCGGGATCAGCAGGAAGTGGCCGAACATCTGCAAGCAGAGGATCAACAAGGCGCCCTGGCAGAGCGGCGATCCCAGCAGCTGGCGCAGGCCGCTGCCGTGAGGGGCGCGGTTGACCGGCAAGGAGGGCAGCAAGCGGCTGCTCAGCAGCGCCAGCAGCAGGCCGCACGCACCAAACAGCAGGAAGGGGCTCTGCCAGCCAAACCACTGGGCCAGCACCAGGGCGATGGGCACCACCAGAATGGCGGCCAGGGAGAACGCCATGCCCACGTAGGCGAGACGGCGGCCCCGCTCGGCGGGCGGCACCAGATCCAGCACGGCTGCCATCAAGATGGCGGCGAGCGGCCCGGCCACACAGCCCGACAGGACAAACAGCACCAGCAGTTGCTGGCTGTCTTGCACCAGGGCGCAGGCCATCAGCAGCAGAAAACGCAGGGTGAGCAGCACCAGCAGGGCGGGCTTGCGATTGACTCGATCGAGCCAGGGGGCGGCGATGAGACCCATCAGGGCGGCCCCCAGAGTGGCGCCGCCGCTGAAGTAGCCGGTCTGCTCCGGCTGCATGCCGAGGCTGATGACCAGATCCGGCCCAAGGGGCATCACCATCATCATGCTGCCCATGGAGAGCATGTTGACCAGCAGGGCAAGGTGGATGGCGGCGGGGGTGGTGGTCACTGGCTTCATCGACGGCAAGCTCGAAAAAATGAGACCGAATTGTATCCGAGCGATTTTTTCGTGACAACAAATGGTAATCATTTTTATTTGTGTTATTTGATCTATCTCTGCTCTTTTCATCGAAAAATGAAGGATCTGACCTGCACGGCGTTCACCGCTCACGGGCAAAATCATTGAAAAGCGGGCGGGATGGCCCATGATGACCAGGTGATGAGCAGGCCGATGACGTGAAGGGCTGCCGAGTGGGGCGGGAGGAGAAGATGAGAAGATGGAATTGGTGCGGACTCTGGCTGCTGTGGGGGCTCTGTTGCCTGCCGCTGCGGGCTGAGGTGAAGGTGATCCCGGTATTCGAAACCCAGGCGGCGGTGCAGACCCTCAAGGATCTCTATCCGGAGCTGGGGGTGAGCGCCATGGGCAACCAGCTGGTGCTGAGCGGCAGCGCCGCCCAGCTGCAGGAGGCGGAAGCGGCGCTGGCCAAATTCAACCAGCCGCCCCAGAGCCTGCTCATCGAGTGGCGGGTGGATGGCGCTTCCAGCGGCCAGCAGGCCGGTGTGGGGCTGGGCCGGGATGCCGCCAAGCGGCAGTGGCTGCTGGAGGGCAATGCCCAGCAGTATCAGCGCAGCCAGAATGACAGCTGGCAGGTACGCGGTCTGTCGGGTCGGCCCGTGCTATTGCAGATGGGCACCTATCAGCCGGTCACCTTCTATCAGTGGCGCGGTGGCCAGGTGGTGGGGCTGATGCCGCTGGTGAACGGCCTCTACGCCACCGCCACCCTGATCGGCGACAGGGTACAGATAGCGCTCAGCAGCGAGCAGGCCAGGCTGGAGCAGGGCACCATCAACCGGGGGCAGAGTGCCACCGAGGTGAGCGGTGCCCCCGGTCAGTGGCTGACGGTGGGGGAGCTCTCCACCAGCTCGGCGCAGCAGGGCAGCAGCCTGGGCACCCAGTTGCAGGGGGGCGGCGGTACTCAGAGCGATCGCCAGACCCTGCAGATCCGGGTCACCCGCCAGTGAGCCGACTCGCCCTTCAGTGGGGTTGATCCACCGCGTATTCACGCAGCTGGCGGCTGCGCAGCAGATACCAGAGTGACCAGAGGGTGGCGACCAGCACCAGGGCGGTGGGCCAGCTGAACGACCACTTCTGCAGATTGAGGCTGTGCAGTTGCATCAGCAGGCCGCTGACGGCAGAGCAGAGCAGCAGCAAGGGGCTGTGGCGCCTGAGCCAGGCCCGGATGCTCTGGGTCTGCTGATAGGTGCCGCCGCAGGCGAGCAGCGCCAGTATGGCGGGCACGTCGGTCAGCAGGCTGATGTAGAGGGTGAGCCGGTCCGGGTAGAAGAGGGTCAGGATGGCGCTGCCGCTCTCGCGGGTGACGCCGGCCATCAGAAACAGCCAGACCGAGCTGGTCAGCAAGAGGGCGATGGGCCAGAACCAGAGCGGGGGACGCAGCTGGCCGTGATCGTCATATCTGTGTTCGGGGTAGAGGGTCATGGTTGCCCGGATTCGTCTGTGCAAAGGATGAGGGGGATATGGGGCGAAGCAGAGCCCTTTGCAAGGCGGGGCAGGGGGCGGGAATTAATCGGGGGGCCAGGCCCCCCAATCCGCGACTCTTTATTTGTCAGACAGCAGCATCACAGCCAGCCCTTGCGCTTGAAGAAGAGACCTGTGCCGAGCGATGACATCACCATCAGTACCAGGGAGAGGGGATAGCCGTACTCCCAGGCGAGCTCCGGCATGCGACCGAAGTTCATGCCGTAGATGCTGGCGATAAGGGTCGGCGGCAGGAAGATGACAGCCGCCACCGAGAAGATCTTGATCACCTTGTTCTGCTCCAGGTTGGTCACCCCCATGGAGGCCTCCAGCTGGAAGTTGATCTTGTCGAACAGGAACTGGGTATGGGGCAGCAGGGACTCCACGTCGTGCAGCATCTCGTCGATCCACTTGTTCTGCTCGCCCGTCATGCGCTGGCGCAGGCTGCGCTTCAAGAAGCGCAGGGCGCGACGGGTATCGTGCAGGGAGAGACGGATCTGGCCGTTGGCCTCTTCCTGGGCCATCAACTCCTTGAGCATGGGATTGATCTGATCCGGCTCGAAGATCTGATCGGCGGTGTTTTCCAGGGTCTTGTAGCCATCTTCGATGAGATCGGAGAGGTATTCGACTTTCAGGTTCTGCACCTCCAGCAGGATGTCGAGGGCGTCTTCGACCTCCAGCCGGTCCTGACGCATGTAGTGGCGCAGCAGGCGCACCAGGCCGATGTCATCCTCGCGGATACTGATCAGCAGGTTGTTGCGCAGGGTAAAGGAGACGTGGACACCCTTGGTGTCACGGCCGATCCGCTGGGGAAACAGGGAGTGAATGTGCAGACCGTCGGTATCCCAGTAGAAGCGGGCGGATGCTTCGATGTCATCCAGCTCCTCCTTGTCGGGTACCTCTTCCAGAAACAGGCCCGTCAACCATTCTCGTTCCGCCGTGTCCGGCTTGTAGGCATCCAGCCAGACGGTGTTGTCAGGCACTATGTCGTCAGGCCCGAGCGTGACTATGTCCAGTACCTTGTTATTGAGAATGTAGGCGGTGATCATCTGTCCCCCCTTAAGAAGTCATGGGTAATCAGGGATGGTTGCACAGGTCATGCGGCCTTAGAGCGCGTAGAAAGCGATCCCGTGGACAAGCTGAACGGGCCGATGGAAAACCTGAATGCGGCGAACTATACAGGGGCGGGCCGCGCTTGTCAGGGCCTATTCATCGGAGGTTCAGCCTGTTCGCTCAAAAAAACAGCGAGGTCGGAGCAGCCGCGCCGACCTCGAAACGGGCGATCCCGGCGTCGCCTCCTTTATTCACCCCGATAGGCGGGAGGAGTCGGGTTCACCGGCCGGGATGGTGGGCTCCCGAGCGCCCTGCGACAGCCCCCGGCCGCGCGCCGGAAACCGCTTCTATTTGATGTGTTTGGGCTGAGCATTTTTGTTGTCTGCACAGCGGTTTTTTCATCACATATTGGGATAGTTGGGGCCTGAGCCTCCCTGCGGCGGCGTCCAGACGATGTTCTGGCTCGGATCCTTGATGTCGCAGGTCTTGCAGTGGATGCAGTTGGCCGCGTTGATCTGCAGGCGGGGCTGGCTCTCCGAGCCCAGGATCTCGAACACCCCGGCCGGGCAGTAGCGCTGGGCCGGTTCGGCCCAGGTGGGAAGGTTGACCGCCACCGGGATCGTCTCATCCTGCAGCTTGAGGTGGCAGGGTTGATCCTCGTCGTGGCTGGTGTTGGCCAGATAGACAGACGAGAGCTTGTCGAAGCTGAGCTTGCCATCCGGCTTGGGATAATCGATGGGCTGGCAGCGGCTGGCCATGCGCAGCTGGCGGTAGTCCGGCTCCTTGTCCAGCAGGGTGAACGGCGAGGTGCGGGGGAACAGCCGCTGCTCCAGCCAGTTGAAGGCGCCACCGAGCCAGGGACCCCAGCGGTGCAGGGCGGCGCCGAAGTTGCGCGCCGTTTTGAGCTCATGGGCCAGCCAGCTCTGTTGCAGCGCATCGCCGTATTCGGCCAGATCCAGCCCCCCTTCATCGCCGCCGCGCAGACTCATGGCGACTGTCTTGGCCGCCAGCATGCCGGACTTCATGGCGGTGTGGATCCCCTTGATGCGGGAGAAGTCGAGGGTGCCGGCATCGCAACCGATGAGCAGGCCACCGGGAAAGTGCATGCGGGGCAGGGAGTGCCAGCCCCCCTTGGCGATGGCGCGGGCGCCGTAACTGATGCGCTCGCCCCCCTGCAATGCCGCGGCGATGAGCGGGTGATGCTTTAGGCGCTGAAACTCGTCAAACGGGCTGAGCCAGGGGTTGCGGTAGTTGAGATCGACAATCAGCCCGACCGCCACCTGATCCTGCTCCAGATGGTAGAGATAGAAGCCGCCCTGGCTCTTGTCTTCCTTCCCCTCGGAGAGCGGCCAGCCGCTGCCGTGCAGCACTTGGCCCGCTTTGCCCTGGCCGGGGGGAAGCTGCCACAGCTCCTTGAAGCCGATGGCGTAGTGCTGCGGCTGGGGGCTGTTTTCCAGATGAAAATTGGCAATCAGCTGCTTGCCGAGATGGCCACGGGCCCCTTCGGCAAACAAGGTGTAGCGACCGAGCAGCGCCATGCCGGGCACGTGATCCGCTTTCGGATTGCCCGCCCGATCCAGCCCGAGATCGCCGGTGATCACACCCTTGACCCGTCCCGCTTCCATGATGAGTTCGCTTGCGGTAAAACCCGGGTATATTTCGACTCCCAGCTGCTCGGCCTGCTGACCGAGCCAGCGACAGAGGTTGCCGAGGCTGATGATGCGGCTGCCCTCGTTGTGCATGCGCGGCGGCACCGCCCAGTTGGGCAGTTGCAGGGCGCGGCTGTCGCTTTGCAGCAGGTGCACCTGATCATCGTTGACCTCGACCCCGAGCGGGGCCTGTTGCCAGCTCTCTGGCAGCAGCTCCTTGAGGGCGACGGGATCCAGCAGGGCGCCGGAGAGCAGATGGGCGCCGATCTCCGCTCCCTTCTCCAGCAGGCAGACCGACAGCTCGGCATTGTGCTGCTTGAGGGCGATGGCGGCACTGAGTCCCGCCGGGCCGCCACCGACGATGACGACATCAAATTCCATTGCTTCGCGTTCCATCTTGCCTCTGTGCTCGACTTGGCCTAGGGTAGTGCTGGTAGTTTACGTAAACGTAAAGTAAATGTAAGCAAAAAATGTGAGGGTTTTCATGGATTCACTCAACAGAAGCGAGGGATGCGCGTCATGAAGCTGCTGGTCGCGGTCAAGCGGGTGCTGGATTACAACGTCAAGGTCCGGGTCAAGAGCGATGGCTCGGACGTGGAGCTGGCCAACGTCAAGATGGGGATCAACCCGTTTTGTGAAATTGCGGTGGAAGAGGGGGTCAGGCTGCGCGAAGCCGGCGTGGCGAGCGAGCTGGTGGTGGTGACCTTCGGCCCCGAGGCGGCGGCCGAACAGCTGCGTCACGCCCTGGCGCTGGGAGCGGATCGGGCCCGTCATTACGTGACCGGCGAGACCCTGACCCCGCTCACCGTGGCGCGCGCCCTGCAACAGGTATGCGAGCAGGAAAAGCCCGATCTGGTGCTGCTCGGCAAGCAGTCCATCGATTCCGACAACAACCAGGTGGGCCAGATGCTCGCCGCCCTCAATGACTGGCCGCTCGCCACTTTCGCCTCCGCCATCAAGCTGGTGGAGGGGGAATTGCAGGTGACCCGCGAGATCGACGGCGGACTCGAGACCCTCGGCATGGCGCTGCCAGCGGTGGTGACCGTGGATCTGCGCCTCAACGAGCCGCGCTTTGCCTCGCTCCCCAACATCATGAAGGCCAAGCGCAAGCCGCTCGAGAGCGCGCCCTTTGCCGACCTCGGCGTCGAGCCGGCCGGCCAGACCCGGCTGCTCGGGGTGATGGCCCCCGCTGCCCGCAGCGCCGGCATCATGGTGGGCTCGGTGGACGAGCTGCTGGACAAACTCAAGCACGAAGCGAAGGTACTCTGATGCTGCCAGCAATCAACAGAACCCCGCCCGCCGGCGACAGGCTCGGGGGCGTGATGGGCACACAGGCTGGGACATCAACGGACGATAGCAAGGGGCAGTCATGAGCGTATTGATCATTGCCGAACATCATCAGGGCCAGTTGGCCGACAACGTGGCCCGTCTGGTCACTGCAGGGGGCCAGCTGGGTGGCGAGGTGCATCTGCTGTTGCTGGGGCAGGGGCTGACCGAGGCGGGCGAGCAGGCCGCCGCCCTGCAAGGGGTGAATCGTGTGCTGCTGGCCGAGCATCCCATGCTGGCGGAGGGGCTGAGCGACGGAGTCGATCCGCTGCTGGCCCATATCGCGCGGGATTATCAGCACTGTCTGATGGCCGCCAGCACCCAGGGCAAGGATCTGCTGCCGCGGGTGGCGGCCAGGCTCGGAGTGGAGATGCTCTCCGAGGTGACCGGCATCGAGAGCGGTGACACCTTCCTGCGCCCCATCTACGCGGGCAACGCCGTGGCCCGGGTGGCGTGCAGTGCTCCCATCAAGGTGCTCACCATCCGGCCCACCGCCTTCGCCAAGGCGGCGAGCGGCGGCCAGGCAGAGGTAGAACGGTTGCCGGTGAGCGAGGTGACTTGCCGTACCCGCCTCATCGAGCGGCGCGCCGTGCGCTCCGCCAGACCCGAGCTCGCGGCGGCGCGGGTGGTGGTCTCCGGCGGGCGGGCGCTCGGCTCCAAGGCGCAATTCGCCCTGATCGAGGCGCTGGCCGACAAGCTGGGCGGCGCGGTGGGTGCCTCGCGGGCGGCGGTGGATGCGGGCTTTGTCGCCAACGATCTGCAGGTGGGTCAGACCGGCAAGGTGGTGGCCCCCGAGCTCTATATCGCGGTCGGCATCTCGGGCGCCATCCAGCATCTGGCGGGGATGAAAGAGTCCAAGGTGATCGTCGCCATCAACAAGGACAGCGAGGCCCCGATCTTCCAGGTGGCCGACTACGGGCTGGTGGGGGATCTCTTCACCTTGCTGCCGGAGCTCACCGCCAAGCTGTAACCTGGTGAAAAAAGGGGGCCTGGGGCATTGAGCGCCGGCAGACGCCCATTTCCACGCATGTTCTCTGCAAGCCCTGACCCGTTCAGGGCTTTTTTCTGCCAAGAGCACTGGCGGCGGGTCGGCAAAAGGTTGAGCCAGCTCCCAAAAAGCCTTTGATCCGGGGGCTGCACTTGTGTAAAACCAGACAAGTCACCGATCACACTCATCCACTCACGGAAAGCGTCATGAGCAAACAGATTTACAACTTCTGTGCCGGCCCCGCCATGTTGCCGGTTGAAGTCATGGAGCGCGCCCAGCGCGAATTTTGTAATTTCCAGGGGCTGGGAGCCTCGGTCATGGAGCTCTCCCACCGTGGCAAGCCCTACATGGCGGTCGCCGAGAAGGCCGAAGCCGATCTGCGCGAGCTGCTGGCGGTGCCTGACAACTACAAGGTGCTGTTCATGCACGGCGGCGGCCGTGGCCAGTTCTCCGCGGTGCCCATGAACCTGCTGGGGGGCGCCAACAAAAAGGCCGACTTCCTGCTGACCGGGGTCTGGTCCCAGAGCGCGGTGGATGAGGCCAAAAAGTATGGCGATATCCAGACCTTCCAGGGTGTTGCCAAGAACGAGCAGGGGATCTCCCACCTGCTGCCGACCCCGGCGTTTCGCGCCGATGCGGCCTATGTGCACTACTGCCCGAACGAAACCATCGATGGCATCGAGATGTTCGACATCCCGGCCACCGGCGAGGTGCCGCTGGTGGCGGATCTCTCCTCCACCATCCTCTCCCGTCCCATCGACGTGAGCCGTTTTGGCATCATCTATGCCGGCGCCCAGAAGAACATCGGCCCCTCTGGGCTGGCCATCGCCATCGTGCGCGACGATCTGCTGGATCAGGCCCGCGCCGATGTGCCGTCGATCTTCGACTACCAGCTCACCGCCAAGAACGACTCCATGTTCAACACCCCGCCCACCTACGCCTGGTATCTGGCCGGGCTGGTGTTCGAGTGGCTGAAAGAACAGGGTGGCCTCGAGGCGATGGAAGCGCGCAACAAAGAGAAGGCCGATTTCCTCTACGGCTATCTCGATCAGTCCAGCTTCTATGGCAACCAGGTGGATGCCAGCTGCCGTTCACGGATGAACATCCCATTCCAGCTGAAAAATGCCGAGCTGGACAAGCTGTTCCTGGCCGAGTCGGAAGCCGCCGGCCTGCTGGCGCTCAAGGGACACCGCATCGTCGGCGGCATGCGCGCCAGCCTCTACAACGCCATGCCGCTGGAAGGGGTGAAGGCGCTGGTCAGCTTTATGGACGGTTTTGCCAAGCGCCACGGCTGAGGCGTTATTCCCCGATTGCCGACGCCGGGGACTCCCCGGCGTCTGTTTTTTCCCTGATGCCGGACCGGCCGCCCCCGCGGCCTGCTTTTGTGCCACCCGCAGTCTTGCCGAGCAGGGCGCGGGCTGCTAACGTCCGGTCAGGTCATTTTTTTGAGATCGTACAGGAAGTCTATGAATTCGTTGCGTTTGGAACCCATTTCTCGTGTGGCCGGTGAGGTCAATCTGCCCGGCTCCAAGAGCGTATCCAACCGGGCCCTGCTGCTGGCAGCCCTGGCCCGTGGCACCACCCGGCTCACCAACCTGCTCGACAGCGATGACATTCGTCACATGCTGGCGGCGCTGACCCAGCTCGGGGTCAAGTACAAGCTCTCCGCCGACAAGACCGAGTGCACCGTGCACGGTCTGGGTCGCAGCTTTGCGGTGAAGGAGCCGGTCAATCTGTTCCTCGGCAACGCCGGCACCGCCATGCGACCGCTGTGCGCCGCGCTGTGTCTGGGCTCCGGCGAATACACCCTGGGCGGGGAACCGCGCATGGAAGAGCGCCCCATCGGCCATCTGGTGGATGCCCTGCGCGAAGCGGGCGCCCATATCCAGTACCTGAAGAAAGACGGCTATCCGCCGCTGGTGGTGGATGCCAAGGGGCTGTGGGGCGGTGATGTGCATGTCGACGGCTCCGTCTCCAGCCAGTTCCTGACCGCCTTCCTGATGGCGGCGCCCATGGCGGCGGGCGACACCCGCATCCACATCAAGGGGGAGCTGGTCTCCAAGCCCTACATCGACATCACCCTGCACATCATGAAGCAGTTCGGGGTGGTCATCGAGCACGACAACTACAAGCTGTTCTACATCAAGGGCAACCAGAGCTACGTCAGCCCGGGCGACTTCCTGGTGGAAGGGGATGCCTCCAGCGCCTCCTACTTCCTCGCGGCGGGCGCCATCAAGGGCAAGGTGCGGGTCACCGGCATCGGCAAGCACAGCATTCAGGGCGATATCCACTTCGCCGACGTGCTGGAGAAGATGGGCGCCCGCATCACCTGGGGCGATGACTTCATCGAGGCCGAGCAGGGGCCGCTGCACGGCATCGACATGGACATGAACCACATCCCCGATGCGGCCATGACCATCGCCGTGGCAGCGCTGTTCGCCGAGGGGCCCACCTCCATTCGCAACATCTACAACTGGCGGGTGAAGGAGACCGACCGTCTGCACGCCATGGCGACCGAGCTGCGCAAGCTGGGCGTCGAGGTAGAGGAGGGGCGTGACTTCATCACCGTCACCCCGCCAGCGCAGCTCAAGCATGCGGCCATCGATACCTACAACGACCACCGCATCGCCATGTGCTTCTCGCTGGTGGCGCTGTCCGATACCGCCGTCACCATCAATGATCCGGGTTGTACCTCCAAGACCTTCCCGGACTACTTCGACAAGCTGGCCAGCATCAGCCAGCGTGCATGAGTCAACCAGGCCCGCCTCGCAGCGGGCCTGTTTCTTTGGGCTGTCCCGCTCTGCTACCCCCCTCTCTTTATCCTCGCCTAGCAGCATTATTCAAACTTGCAAGGTAGGTTAAGAAAATTCCTTATCCAATAATGTAATTTTCTATTTACACCACTGCTTGTGCGGGCTAGATTGAAGTTTCTTTATCGCAGTCATCTAGCAGGAAGCCTTATCATGCAGCATCAAACCGACGACGTTCGTATTAGTGAAATCAAAGAGTTATTACCCCCGGTTGCGGTGCTTGAGAAGTTTCCGGCCACCGAGGTCGCATCCAATACCGTCTTTGAATCCCGTCAGGCCATCCATCAGATCCTGGCCGGTGAAGATCAGCGCCTGCTGGTGGTGATCGGCCCCTGTTCCATTCACGACCCGGCCGCCGCGCTGGAGTACGGCAAGCGCCTCAAGGTGCTGCGTGATGAACTCAAGGGTCAGCTGGAGATAGTGATGCGGGTCTATTTCGAGAAGCCGCGCACCACGGTGGGCTGGAAGGGGCTGATCAACGACCCTTACCTCGACAACAGCTGCCAGATCAACGATGGCCTGCGCATCGGTCGCAAGCTGCTGCTGGATCTCAACGACATGGGGCTGCCGACCGCCTCCGAGTTCCTCGACATGATCACCCCGCAATACGTGGCGGATCTGATGAGCTGGGGCGCCATCGGGGCCCGCACCACCGAATCCCAGGTGCACCGCGAGCTGGCCTCCGGTCTCTCCTGCCCGGTGGGCTTCAAGAACGGCACCGACGGCACCATCAAGGTGGCCATCGATGCCATCGGCGCTGCCAGCGCGCCGCACCACTTCCTCTCGGTGACCAAGTACGGCCACTCCGCCATCGTCGCGACCCGGGGCAACCCGGACTGTCACATCATCCTGCGCGGCGGCCGTGAGCCGAACTACAGCGCCGCCCACGTGGACGAAGTGGTGAAGGGGCTGGACAAGGCCGGTCTGCCGCAGAAGGTGATGATCGACTTCAGCCACGCCAACAGCAGCAAGCAGTTCAAGAACCAGATGCTGGTGGCCGAGGACGTGGCCGGTCAGCTGCGTGCCGGCAGCAAGGCGGTGTTCGGCGTCATGGTGGAGAGCCACCTGGTGGAGGGCCGTCAGGATCTGGTGGAAGGGTGCGAACTCACCTTCGGTCAGAGCATCACAGATGCCTGCATCGGCTGGGCCGACACCGAGACCCTGCTGCGCAATCTGGCCGATGCGGTGGCCACCCGCAACGCAGGTTAATTTCGGCCGGGCCGCGCCAGCTCAACAAGACGCAAAACAAAAGCGCGACCCGGGGTCGCGCTTTTTTATTGGCCGCCGCGGGCGGCAGGCATGATCACCAGCGGTAGGTCTTGAGCAGCTGCTCGAGCTTGCGGCACTGCTCCACCAGCTGGACGCTGGCGAGATTGGCGGCGTGAGCCTGGCCCAGGGTGTCATTGGAGGTGTTGCGAATGTCGCTCACCGAGCCGTCCACTTCGCTGCAGACCCTGTCCTGCTCCTCGGCGGACTGCGCCATCTGGGCATTGAGATCGTTGATGCTGCTGATACGGCCGATGATGTTCTGCATGGCGGCCAGGGTCGCCTCCGTCTTGTGGATGCTCTCGTCCGCCTTGGCCTTGGCATCCCCGATCACCGATACCGCGCTCTGGGCCTCGTTCTGCAGGGCGGCGATCATCTGGGAGATCTCCTCGCTGGCGGCGCGGCTGCGGTTGGAGAGGGCGCGCACCTCGTCGGCCACCACCGCAAAGCCGCGGCCCTGCTCGCCGGCCCGGGCCGCCTCGATGGCGGCGTTGAGGGCGAGCAGGTTGGTCTGATCCGCGATCCCCTTGATCACCTCCAGCACCCCGTCGACCGCCAGGCAGCGATTGTCGAGCTGCTGGATCACCTTGTCGACCCGCTCTATCTCCGCCGACATCTCGCCCATGTCGTTGATGGAGTGCTGGGCCAGGCGACTGGTGTTGGCCGCATCCTGGTTGGTGAGGGCGGAGAGCTCGGCGCTCTTGCGGGCGTGTTCGCGCACCTCGTGGGAGCTGGCGGCCAGCTCGCTGACGGCGGCGGCCACCTGTACCGTCATGCTCTCCTGCTGGCGGGCCGAGCCTTCGGTCTGGGTCGCCACCAGGCGGATCTGGTTGGACTCCTGATAGAGCTGGTGGGTGGCGCTCTCCACCTCCTGCAGGCTGTGGCGAAACCCCTGCACCATGGCACTGACGGCACGGGTCATCTCGCCCAGCTCATCCCGGTTGGGGTTTTCCAGGGGGAGGGAGAGATCCCGCTCCTTGGCCATGCGGGTCATGGCCAGCTGCAGATGGCGCACCGGCCGCTTGATGTAGCGCTGCAGCACCCAGCCCAGCAGGCCGAAGCCCAGCCCAAACACCGCCACCAGGCTGCCGCTCAGGATCAGGTTGTTGCGATGGATCTCGCCAAAGGTGTGGCTGAGATCGTAACTGATGCGCACCGCCCCCATGACGGTACCTTCCGCCACCTGGTGGCAGGTGGTGCACTGGGTGCCGCGATACTCCTTGTAGGCCTTGAAGGGCTTGATCAGGGTGAGCTGGTTGCCCTGCTGCTCGAGAATGGTCTCGCCCTGCTGGATGGCGCGCTCGTCCAGCTTGTCTTCAATCTGCTGATCCGGGTGGCCTGGGCCGAACAGGCTGGTGACCGCCGGGGCGCGGATCAGGCGGGCCTCGACGATGCCGGCCTCGCTCTTGAGCTTGGTCTGCACGATCTGGCGATTGGCGATGGCCCCCGTCATCATCAGCACGTTGAGCTGATCCATGTAGGTGTTGGCGGCGCTCTCCACCTTTTCACCCGCCAGCCGGATGGCGAGATCCCGTTGCAGCCAGGCGGAAAGCTCGAAGCTGAGGGCGAAGGTGCAGCCGATGACCAGGGCGAGGGGGAGAAAGATTTTCCAGTTCAGAGACAGATTTTGCATCGTTGGCAGGTCCATGCGCAGGTGAGCGATCGTCAATGGTTGATGACTCTCCCCCGTTTGCTCATCAGAACGGGGGAGATGGTTCTCTATCGGCTCACCCTACCTCATCTTGAGTAAATTAACTGTTAACTGGATCCATCATGGAGGTTAATGGTGCGTAGCAAACGAGGGTTGTTCGTCATTGAGTTGATCCAGCACAAACTTGGTAGTTATTGATAGTGGTTATCATTTGCATTATTTCACTCGATAGCCTGCCTGCGATGACACCACTGCTGACCCCGACCATGACAGGTCTTGCCACCCCGGATCCCCTCAAGTTCGCCTTTGGCGCCAAGACCTCGGCCCACGCCAGTCGCGGCGGCGTGCGTCCGTTCACCCTCGACCATGCCGACTGGCAAGCCTGGTGGCGCCGCGAGAGCGAGGCGGACGAACGGGCGCTCTATATCCACATCCCGTTTTGCCGCAAGCGCTGCAGCTTCTGCAACTTCTTTGAAAATGGCGCCAATCCGGCCCGTATCACCCGTTATGTCAACGCGCTCTGCGGCGCGCTTGCCAAGGCGGCCGAGACCCCCTTCACCCAGAGCCGCCCCTTCTCGGCCGTCTATGTGGGGGGCGGCACACCGACGGACATGAGCGCCGACGAGCTGGCGATGCTGGCCGCCGCCATCCGTCGTTTTCCCCTGACTTCGGATGCGGAGGTGACTCTGGAGGGGCGCCTCAATGGCTTTGACGATGCCAAGTGGCAAAGTGCGCTGGCGGGTGGCTTCAACCGCTTCTCGTTCGGGGTGCAGAGCTTTGATACCGAGGTGCGCCAGGCGGCGGCCCGCTTCGACGACCGGGAGACCCTGCTGACCCGGTTGGGGGAGCTGACCCGCCACGACGACGCGGTGATCGTGGCCGATCTCATCTTCGGCCTGCCGGGCCAGGATGATGCCGTGTGGCGTCAGGACATCGCGGATGTGATGGCGAGCGGGGTGCACGGGGTGGATCTCTATCAGCTCATCGCCATGGCCGGCACCAATCTGGCCCGTGCCGAGGCGAAGGGCAAGCTCGGCTGGGCCGCCGACGGTCAACAGCGGGCCGCCATGTATGCCTATGGTGCCCAGACGCTGGAGCAGGGGGGCTGGCAGCGGCTCTCCTGCAGCCACTGGCGGCGCGGTGAGGCCGAGCAGAGCCGCTACAACCAGATGGCCAAGCGCGGTGCCGAGATCCTTCCCTTCGGGGCTGGGGCGGGCGGCAACGTGCATGGGCACGGCCTCATGTATGGCCGAGATCTGGCGCTTTGGCACGAGGCGCTGGCGGCGGATCAGCGGGCCCCCGGCATGGTGATGGGGCGCAATCCCAATGGCCGCCTCGATGGCCTGCTGCGCGGCGCGCTCGACAGCGGCTGGCTGGTGCTGGCCCGCTTGCCGACGCCGCTGCGGGCACATCTGCAACCCTTGTTCGAGGCCTGGCAACAGCACGGGTTGGCAACGCTGAGTGATGCACGGCTCGAGCTCACCCTGGCGGGGCGCTTCTGGAACGTCAATCTGCAGGCAGGGTTGTTTGAATACTTGCAGCTCAACCCGCTGGCGGGGTCGGGTACGGCGCCTGCCGATGCGGCGCAGGCGGTGCGCCATTCGCTGGTGTGAGTGCGCTGGCCGAGAGGGCCGGGCAACGAGGGGATGATAAACAAGGGGGGCACCTGATGTGCCCCCTTGTTCGTTATGGCTGGTGGACCTCTTCCACCCGCACCCGCAGTTGCCCCTCTGCAAGCTGGGTGACCAGTGTCTGGCCGGCATCCACCTGGGCGGCGCGGCTGATCACCTCACCGCTCTGGGTACGGGTGATGGAGTAACCTCGCCCCAGGGTGGCAAGCGGGCTCACCCCGTCGAGGCGGGCGCTGAGCATGGCGAGGCGGTGGTCGGCCAGATCCCGGCGCTTGGCGATGAGGGCATGGAGGCGCTCCTCGGCCAGCTGGTGGCGACGCTTGCCGACGGCCAGCAAGCGCTCCGGGCTCTTGCCCTGCAGGCGCAGCTCCAGATTGGCGAGGCGCCGCTCCCCCTGATGCAGTCTGTGATTCATCAACTGCTGCAAGCGGGCGGAGAGCTCGTCGAGGCGCTGGGATTGCTGCTCCAGCCGCCGCTTCGGATCCTGATGGTCGAGCCGCTTTTGCAGCAGGATGAAATCGTGGCGGGCGGCGGTCTGCTGGCGGTTCATGGCCTGCAGCAGTTGCTGCTTGAGATGGGCGAGGCGCTGGGCGCGGGCGCTCTGATCCGGCGCCACCAGCTCGGCGGCCGCCGACGGAGTAGGGGCGCGCAAGTCGGCGGCAAAGTCGCTGATGGTGACGTCCACCTCGTGGCCTACTGCGCTCACCACCGGGATGGCGGAGTGGGCGATGGCGCGCGCCACCGCCTCTTCGTTGAAGCACCAGAGATCTTCGAGCGAGCCGCCGCCGCGCCCGACGATCAGCACATCCACTTCGGCGCGGCGGTTGGCGAGGGCAATGGCAGAGACGATCTGGCCGATGGCGGCGCTGCCCTGTACTTGAGTCGGGTAGATAAACACCGGCAGATCCGGCGCGCGGCGTTTGAGCACGGTCAGAATATCGTGCAGGGCAGCGCCGGTGGCGGAGGTGATGAGGCCCACCGCGCGCGGTTCGCGGGGCAGCGGCCGCTTGCGCCCCTCGTCAAACAGCCCCTCGGCGCCGAGGCGGCGCTTGAGCTCCTCAAAGCGCAGCGCCAGCACGCCGTCGCCCGCCGGCTGCATCGACTCGATGATCAGCTGGTAATCGCCACGCGGCTCATAGAGGGAGACCCGCGCCTGCACCAGTACCTGCATGCCGTCCTGTGGGCGGAAGGCCACCCGCCGGTTGTTGCCCTTGAACATGGCGCAGCGCACCTGGGCCGACATGTCCTTGAGGGAGAAGTACCAGTGGCCGGAGCTTGGCATCGCCAGGTTGGAGAGCTCGCCGGTCAGCCACACCAGCCCCAGATCCTGTTCCAGGATCATGCGCACGGCGCTGTTGAGGCGGGTGACGGTAAAGACCTGCTGTTGTCTGCTTTGACTCGGTTCGTTGCGGTAGTTCAAGGCTGGTCCTGCGCTGTGTGCCCCGCCTTGGGGGCGGGGACATAAAACAATGGCGCCATCTTAACGCAGTTCGGGGCGAACGCCGAGCGGCGCTGGCCCTGGCGGGTTCAGCGTGCGTCCGGATCCTGAGGTTGCGCCCGGGCCTGAACGGCCGGGGGGCTGGCCTGGCTGGTCACCAGCCAGACCGAGAGGCAGACGACCAGCCCCCCCAGCACGAAGCCCTGGCTCAAGGTCTCGCCAAGCACCAGCGCACCCCACAAGATGCCAAAAGGGGGAATGAGGAAGGTGACGGTGAGGCTGCGCAGCGGGCCGATATCGGCGATCAGTCGAAAATAGAGCAGGTAGGCGAGGGCGGTGCAGACCACGCCGACCGCCAGCACGCTGACCCAGGCGGTGGGCACGGCCCAGTCGACCGCGGGGCCGGCCGCCAGCTGGTAAGCGAAAAAGGGCAGCAGAAACAGGCTGGCACCCAGCTGGCTGCCAAAGGCCACCAGCTTGGCATCGAGCCCGCCGCGATGGGTGATCCAGCTGCGGGTGAGAAAGCCGGCAAGGCCGTAGCAGGCGGTGGCAAACAGGCAGGCCAGCACCCCGGGCAGCAGATGCCCACCGGCACTCACCTCGCCAGTAGTCGTGATGAGGCTGATCCCGATCACCCCCAATACCACCCCCAGCCATTTGCGCCGGTCAAGGTGCTCGTTGAAGCAGGAAAAGCCGATGAGGGCGAACAGTACCCGCAGGAAGGTGGTGTTGACGGCGCCAAATGCCGGGGCGGCGATGCGCATGAACAGGAAGCTGGCGCCCCAGATGGCGGCCAGCAGAAGCAGGCGCCCATAATCGGCAGGTTTCATGGTGTCGTCCTTGCGGTGATGATCGCCAATATTGGCGCTGCATCGGCATGATGCCGACAAGGTGCCTGTGCTGGCAACTGCCAGGATGGCTGCAGGGCATCCATGCCCTGTGGTGCCGGCGTGTGGGTGCCTGGAGCGTTACGGCTCCGGCTGACTCACGAAGGCAATCTTGTGCAGGCCGTGTTGGGAGGCCTGGGCCATCACCCTGGCGATGATGCCGTACTCCACCTTGCGATCGATGCGCAGCTGGATCTCGGGCAGCTCCCCCTCGGCCTGGCCGGCGCTCTCCATCCTGGCGAGCAGAGCGGCTTCGTCGACCTCCTGATCGTTCCAGTAGATCTTGCCGGCCCCATCGATGGCGAGATTGATCTCCTCTTTGTCTGGCTGGTTGAGCTGGCTGCTGGCCTCTGGCAGCTCGAGCTTGACCGCGTTGGTGAGCAGGGGGGCGGTGATCATGAAGACGATGAGCAGCACCAGCATGACGTCGATCATCGGGATCATGTTGATCTCGGAGAGGGGTTGATCGTCCCCTTCGTCCGACAGTTTGCCGAATGCCATCACCCGCGCTCCTCTCTGGTTTTCCGCTCCATCAGCGGAGTGACCTTGGTGGTGGCGGCCTGCTCGAAGCCGGTCACCAGCAGGGTGAACAGATCGTGGCCAAACTCCTCCAGCGCCGCGAGCCTGAGGCGATTGCGCCGCACGAAGAAGTTGTAGATGAGCACGGCCGGCAGGGCGACCGCGAGGCCGAAGCCGGTCATGATCAGCGCTTCACCCACGGGGCCGGCAACCTTGTCCAGACTGCTCTGACCGGCGGCGCCGATGGCCAGCAGGGCGTGGTAGATGCCCCAGACGGTGCCGAACAGCCCGATGAAGGGGGCCGCCGAGCCCACCGAGGCGAGGAAGGCCAGTCCCTGTTCCAGCCGCACCCGCTCCTGGGTGATAGCCCGGCGCATGGCGCGCAGCAGATATTCATCCGGCGAGCCCAGCTTGCAGCTGACCGCTCGCTCCTCGGCCCGCTTCAGCTGAGCCACGGCCGCCAGCGCGGCGCCGGTCAGCCGGCCATAGGCTTCCTGCGGCGGCAGGTGGGCCAGCTGGCGCTCCATCTCCGGCATGCTGTCGTGCTGCCAGAAATCGGCGATGAAGCGGGCGTTGAGGCGTTGTTCCCGCTGCGCGAGGTAGCCCTTGAGCAGGGCGTAGTAGCAGGTACCAAGGGACATCAATACCAGCAGGATGAAGGGGATCAGCCCCACGCCGCTGTTCTGGCTGAGCAGGTGGGCGATGCCCATGCCGTTGCTTGCGATTTCAGGATCCATGTTCAAGCCCTTAATTTGAAAATGATGGTGACTCTTGCCGAGGCCTCGACGGCCACGTTGTTCTGTCTGGCAGGAATGAATTTCCAGTGGCTGACGGTCTTGCGGGCCGTCATGTCCAGCCGCCGATAGCCGCTGCTCTTGGCCACCTCCACCGAGGCGGCGGTGCCCTCGGCCGTCACCCGCACATTGAGGATGACCTGCCCCTCTTCTCCTCGTCGTCTCGACTCATAGGGGTATTGGGGCTCGGGGTTGTTGAGCCGTGCATCGCGGGCGATGGGGGCGCTGTTGCCCGCGCCGCCGCCAGCCTTCTGGGCAGGATGCTGACTGGTACTTCCGCCGCTCGCCTGTGTGGCGGTTGCCGCCGTCGCAGGGGCGGGCGCACTGACCGGAGGTTGCGGACTGCTCACCGGCATGACCTTGGCGGGCTGCACCGGCGGGGTGCGGTGTTTAAGCGGCTTGACGCTCTTTTTGACTGGCTTGAGCGGCGGTTTTTTGGGGGGCGGCAGCGGCCTGGCCTTTTGCTGCACTTTTTGTATTTGCTGCGCTGTGGTAGCAGGGGCGGGGGCCGCCTTGGCTGGCGCGTCATTGGTTGCGGCCTCGCCGACCCAGCGGGCCGACAGGGTCAGCGGCAAGGGCGGGGTGATGGGTGCAGGCTGGTGCGCATAGAGCCACCAGAAGGCGGCAAGATGCAGGGCGATCGCGATGGCAAGGCAAACGAGACGGGCGGCGCCAGGATCGTTGGCGGGCAGTGCGGGTCTCGGGCTGCAGGCGGCCATCACTGGGCTCCCTGACGAGTCTTCATATTCATACTCAAACGGCTGGTGTGAAGGCGCCCGAACCGGCGCCGAAGCCGCAAGCTTGCCCGACGAATAGCCTGTCAAACAATAACTATTATCAATCGTGTTTTAATCGTAACAGGATGAAAAACCGGGGGATAAGTATCGATACTGGGCCCCTTTGCCACCTCACTGGTTGCAACGCCGCCTTCTGGTAATGAGTGGCGGCAGCGGGTTACAGCTCCAGCAATACCCCGAGCTCCACCACCCGGTTGGCGGGAATATGGAAGAAATCGGTGGCCTTGAGGGAGTTGCGGTTCATCCAGACGAACAGACCCTCCCGCCAGCGCGCCATGCCGGGCAGATCTGTGCTGACCAGGTGCTCGTGGGAGAGGAAGAAGGAGGTCTTGGCCATGGTGACTTTCAGATCCTCCTGGGCGCAGGCCTGGAAGATCTCCTCCATGGAGGGCACCTCCTTGTAGCCGAAGTGGGCGACCACCTGCCAGAACCCCTCGCCAAGGTGGGTGAGTTCGATGCGCTCCTTGAAGGAGAGCCAGGGTTCGTCTTTGATCTGAACAGTCAGGAAAATGACCCGTTCGTGCAGGATCTTGTTGTGTTTGAGATTGTGCAGCATGGCGTGGGGTACCACCTGCACCGACTTGGAGAGAAACACGGCGGTGCCGGGTACCTGCAGCGGCGGGTCTGCCTGCATGTTGTCGACAAACCCTTTCAGCGCCAGTGACTTGTGTTCCAGCTTGTCGAGCACCAGCTCCCGTCCGCGCTTCCAGGTGGTCATCACCAGGATGGCCAGCAGCGCAAACAGGATGGGGAGCCAGCCACCGGCCAGAAACTTGGTGGTATTGGCGGCAAAGAAGGTGAGATCGACCAGCAGCAGCGGCGCGCATACCAGCGCAATCAGCCAGCGCGACCACTTCCAGCGGCGGGCGGCCACCACCATCAGCAGCAGGGTGGTCAGTGCCATGGTGCCGGTCACCGCGATGCCGTAGGCGGCCGCCAGGTTGCTCGAGCTCTGGAACCAGAAGATGACGATGACGATGCCCCCCAGCAGCAGCCAGTTCACCAGCGGCAGGTAGATCTGGCCTATCTCGTGCTCCGAGGTGTGGCGGATCTCCTGGCGCGGCAGGTAGCCGAGCAAGATGGCCTGGCGCACCACCGAGTAGGTGCCCGAGATCACCGCCTGAGAGGCGATGACGGTGGCCAGGGTGGCGAGGATCAACAGGGGAAAGGCCAGCCAGGAGGGGGCGAGCAGGTAGAAGGGATTTTCGATGGCGGCCGGATTGCGCAGCAGCAGGGCCCCCTGGCCGAAGTAGTTGAGCAGCAGGGCCGGCATCACCAGGGAGCCCCAGGCCAGCCGGATGGCGCCACGGCCAAAGTGGCCCATGTCGGCGTAGAGCGCCTCCGTGCCGGTGACGCAGAGCACGACCGCCCCCAGGGTGATGAAGGCGACCCCCGGTCGGCTGGCCATGAAATCGAGGGCGTAGAGCGGGTTGATGGCCTGCAAAATGGCGGGATTCTGCCCGATCTCATAGGCGCCGAGCGCCGCCAGCACTCCGAACCAGAGCAGCATGACCGGGCCGAACAGGCGGCCGATGCCGGCGGTGCCGTAATGCTGCACCCCGAATAGGATCACCAGTACGGTGAGGGTGATGGGCAGCACGAAGGGCGCCAGCTCCGGGGTGATCACCTGCAGCCCTTCGACCGCCGAGAGCACCGAGATGGCGGGGGTGATCACCGCATCCCCGATGAAGAGCCCCACGCCGACCAGACCGAGCATCATGAGCAGGGCGCGCGACCTGGCCGGGAGGCGGCGGGAGGCCAGCGAGGCGAGGGTGAGGATCCCCCCTTCTCCCTTGTCGTCGGCCCTGAGCACCAGCAGCACATATTTGAATGAGACCACGATCATGATGGTCCAGAAGAAGAGGGAGACGATGGAGAGGATCCCAGCCGGGGTGGGTTGCAGGCCCAGGTGTCCGGCGAAACTCTCCTTGAGGGCATAGAGCGGGCTGGTGCCAAGATCGCCATAGACGACCCCCAGTGCCGCCAGGGTTATGGCCATGCGCCCTTGCGAGTGTCCGTGATTCATCATGAAATTCCATTTCAATTCAGAATGTTAATCATGATACGCAGGCGCCGGCTCAAAGCAAACCCGCGCCGTGAAAAGGTCACTTCGCTGGGCGTACCAACCCGGGTGAACCAGTTTGGATACGGCGCAGCTTGGTTTAGTTGTTGACGGACTTGCCAGAGGCGAGTGACCCGGTTGGCGAGGGTGCTCGACAGGTGCCAACGGGTCTGCAACGGGGGAGGGGTTGCGGGGCTGCCTGAAAAAATTAAACGGGGGCTTTTTTGCATAAAACCGCAATGAGGCAACTCTTTTGCCTGCAAACGGCCGTTTTATGACGAAAATTGTTGGGTTTTTAGCGTCTTGGCGGCTGAAAAGGTCAAAACGCCATAAAAAATTCAAAAAACTTCTTTACCAGTGACCAATGCGTGAGTAAACTTCGTCGGCAATATTTTACACCCCCACTTCCTCAACGGTGAGATATTGCCATGCTCAGGATTGCCAAAGAAGCGTTAACCTTCGACGATGTACTGTTGGTTCCCGCCCACTCCGAAGTTCTTCCCAATACTGCCGATCTGCGTACCAAGCTGACCTCTGCCATCAGCCTGAACATCCCCATGATCTCCGCTGCCATGGACACAGTGACCGAAGCCCGTCTGGCTATCGCACTGGCCCAGGAAGGCGGTATCGGCTTTATCCACAAGAACATGTCCATCGAGCAGCAGGCTGCAGAAGTGCGCAAGGTCAAGAAGTACGAGAGCGGCGTGGTCACCGACCCCGTCACCGTACGCCCTGACCTGACCATCGCCCAGATCAAGGAGCTGAGCCACAAGAACGGTTTCGCCGGCTATCCGGTGGTGACCGAAGGCAACCAGCTGGTGGGCATCATCACCGGTCGTGACGTGCGCTTCGTGACCGATCTCTCCCAGACTGTCGAACAGATCATGACCCAGAAGGATCGTCTGGTCACCGTGCGTGAAGGGGCGCCTCGTGAAGAGGTGGTCGGCCTGATGCAGAAGCACCGTATCGAGAAGGTGCTGGTGGTCAACGCCGACTTCAAACTCAAGGGCATGATCACCGTCAAGGACTTCCAGAAAGCCGAGCGCAAGCCGAACGCCTGTAAAGACGACAAGGGTCGTCTGCGGGTCGGTGCCGCCGTCGGTGCCGGTGCCGGCAACGAAGAGCGCGTCGCCGCCCTGGTGGAAGCCGGTGTGGACGTGCTGCTGATCGACTCCTCCCACGGCCACTCCCAGGGCGTGCTGGATCGCATCAAGGCGACCCGCGAAGCCTACCCTGATCTGCAGATCATCGGCGGCAACGTGGCTACTGCCGCGGGCGCCAAGGCGCTGGCCGCTGCCGGCGTCAACGCCGTCAAGGTCGGTATCGGCCCGGGCTCCATCTGTACTACCCGTATCGTGACCGGCGTGGGCGTGCCCCAGATCACCGCCATCTCCGACGCCGTTGACGCGCTGGAAGGCACCGGCATCCCGGTGATTGCCGATGGCGGCATCCGCTTCTCCGGTGACGTGGCCAAGGCCATCGCCGCGGGCGCCAGCTGCGTCATGGTGGGTTCCATGTTCGCCGGTACCGAAGAGGCGCCGGGCGAGATCGAGCTCTATCAGGGGCGCTCCTTCAAATCCTACCGTGGCATGGGTTCTCTGGGCGCCATGTCCAAAGGCTCCAGCGACCGCTACTTCCAGACCGACAACGCCGCCGACAAGCTGGTGCCGGAAGGGATCGAAGGCCGCGTGCCGTACAAGGGCCGCCTCAAAGAGATCATCCACCAGCAGATGGGTGGCCTGCGCTCCTCCATGGGGCTGACCGGCAGCGCCACCATCGACGACATGCGCACCAAGGCTGAGTTTGTGCGCATCTCGGGCGCCGGGATGAAAGAGTCCCACGTCCACGACGTGACCATTACCAAAGAAGCCCCCAACTACCGGATGGGCTGATAAAACGGGGCTGCGGCCCCGTTTCTCCACCCCTTTTTTATCCCGTGCTTTTTGTGACAACAGCAGCCTGATGCAGGAATAAAATGACTAAAGACATTCACCAGCACCGTATCCTTATCCTCGACTTCGGTTCCCAGTACACCCAGCTGATCGCCCGCCGCGTGCGCGAAATCGGCGTCTACTGCGAACTGTGGGCCTGGGATGTGACCGAAGAGCAGATCCGCGAATTCAATCCGAGCGGCATCATCCTCTCCGGCGGCCCCGAGTCCGTCACCGAAGCGGGCAGCCCGCGCGCCCCCGAGTACGTGTTCAACGCCGGCGTGCCGGTGTTCGGCATCTGCTACGGCATGCAGACCATGGCCGAGCAGCTGGGTGGCAAGGTGCAATCCTCCACCGAGCGTGAATTCGGTTACGCCAAGGTGGAAGTGCTGGGCAACGCCGGCAAGACCAGCGCGCTCTTGCGCAACATCGAAGATGCCATCGCCGACAACGGCAATGCCCTGCTGGATGTGTGGATGAGCCACGGCGACAAGGTCACTACCATCCCGGCCGACTTCACCACCATCGCACAGACCGCCACCTGCCCGCACGCCGCCATGGCCAACGAGGCCAAGCGTTTCTACGGCGTGCAGTTCCACCCGGAAGTGACCCACACCCGTCAGGGTGCCCGCATGCTGGAGCACTTCGTCAAAGACATCTGCGGCTGCGAATGCCTGTGGACCCCGGCCACCATCATCGACGACGCCGTTGCCCGCATCCGCGAGCAGGTGGGTGACGACGAGGTGATCCTGGGCCTCTCCGGCGGTGTGGACTCCTCCGTGGTGGCCATGCTGGTGCACCGCGCCATCGGCGATCGCCTCACCTGCGTCTTCGTCGACAACGGTCTGCTGCGCCTGAACGAAGGCACCCAGGTGATGGAGATGTTTGGCGACCACTTCGGTCTGAACATCGTCAAGGTCGATGCCGAAGAGCGCTTCCTCTCCGCCCTTGCCGGTGTTGATGAGCCGGAAGCCAAGCGCAAGATCATCGGCCGCGTGTTCGTCGAAGTGTTTGACGATGAAGCGAAAAAGCTGAAAAACGCCAAGTGGCTGGCACAAGGCACCATCTATCCGGACGTCATCGAATCGGCTGCCAGCAAGACCGGCAAGGCCCACGTCATCAAGTCTCACCACAACGTCGGCGGCCTGCCGGAAGAGATGAAGATGGGTCTGGTGGAGCCGCTGCGCGAGCTGTTCAAAGACGAAGTGCGCCGCGTTGGCCTCGAGCTGGGTCTGCCCTACGACATGCTCTACCGTCACCCGTTCCCGGGCCCGGGTCTGGGCGTGCGGGTGCTTGGCGAAGTGAAGAAAGAGTACTGCGATATCCTGCGCCGCGCCGATGCGGTCTTTATCGAAGAGCTGCGCAAGGCCGACCTCTACAACCAGGTCAGCCAGGCGTTCGCCGTGTTCCTGCCGGTGCGCTCCGTCGGCGTCATGGGCGATGGCCGCAAGTACGACTGGGTCATTGCGCTGCGCGCCGTCGAGACCATCGACTTCATGACCGCCCACTGGGCTCACCTGCCGTACGACTTCCTGGGTCACGTGTCGAATCGCATCATCAACGAGATCAACGGTATCTCCCGCGTGGTGTACGACGTCTCCGGCAAGCCGCCCGCAACCATCGAATGGGAATAAGCGGCTAACGCCCTTTCGCCCTTCAAGCATAAAAATGTAAAAAAGACGCCCTTGCGGCGTCTTTTCTTTTTCCAATCGTTTGCGCCTCATTTTTCCTCTCGCTAGCCGCTTTCTTGCCTCCCTGCCTCTGTCAGATATGACAGGGGGTGTTTTATGGATCTCGCACTAGGCTCAGCCATGCCAATTGAGACCGATGCTGTGAGGCGAGGGTCGTGGCAGCAGGGGAGAGTGACGACAGCAACGCCTTCATGTGCACTGTCGACACCGGACATGCCAAATCTGGTATGACCCCCGGTGGAGTCCGGACACCACTTGAATAAACGGGGCGGAACCCGAACAGCCAAACGAGTAGGGACAAGAGATCACGGAGGGTTTGTTATGTCAGAACAAGCAGTGTTGTTGGGCGGATGGACTGCCTACCACAAGCTGAGCGCCAAAGATCAGGCCGTATTCAACCAGGCACTGGAAGGATTTGTCGGGGTGCAGTACACCCCCTTTGAAGTCTCCACCCAGGTCGTCGCCGGCACCAACTACCGTTTCAAATGCAAAACCACGGTGCCGCTGCCCAACCCGATCCACGGAGAAGCCGTGGTGCAGATCTTCCAGTCCCTGGATGGATCGGCCCATATCACCTCCATCACCCCGATCTAATTGGGTTGTGGGGCAAGGCGGGTAGGGGGACATAGTCTTCAACCCGTTTGTTTCGAACTCTGGAAATAAGAAAGACGCCTTAGGGCGTCTTTTCTATTACTTGCTAGAACGTTGTCCCCAAAGCTGAACGAAGCTGCGACTTGTAGATGCAATGATTCCGTACTCGGAGGAAATTTAACCTAGCCTTCGGGCGTATTTTTTTGCCGATCCAGGAAGGTCTTTCCCCATCTTGCACACGGCATATCCCTATGTGACCAGCGGCTACAGCACTGCGCCGGCTCGGTGGTTTGTTGGGGAGCAATATCCTATCCATCAATGGCAAGGATTAGCTCGAACAATGGAAAGGTGGGTGCTCCAATATCTTGTCTTGCAGCAATAAGCTTGTAAACCGTGTGTAGTTCAGTTGAAATGAATGAACTTCAAGGCGCCATTACCGAACTCCATCATCAGAGCATCACTATGTTTAGGTGGTCGAATGATAAAAGTGACTTGAAAAATTTTCGTCTGTGTGTTTTCGATTTTTAAGGGGGCGTTAATTCCGTATCATATGATAAAGACAATCATCTCTCTAACACGAAGGTTTGCTAATCGCCTTGATAGTGTTGTGTCTTGGCTGGAAAGTAAAGACAGCTCCGTCAATACACCATCTAAGTTCGTGGACCTTGCGCCAACTGATGAAGCAGATAAGACAGGCATATATTCCGAAGCGATTCTTTTTGCTACGAATAACTCGAAGATATTCAACATCGCTCTAACTGGTCCCTACGGGTCAGGAAAAAGTAGTATAATTCAGACCTTCTTGCGAAATTATCGGCGACCTGTACTTCATATTTCTCTGGCTTCGTTCGTTCCCGAAACGGATTCGGAGGGAGGTAAGGTGAGCCGCCAAGAGATTGAAAGGAGTATCCTACAGCAGATGCTGTATGGTGCTGATGCAAATAGACTTCCACTATCACGATTTAAAAGAATTCAGTCTCCAAGTGCATTCGCTATATTTAAATCTCTCTTCATAATGCTTGGTGTTTTCTCACTTTGGTACGTTATTCATCAGCGAGAGTATATTATAAGTGGCACTTACTTCACTCCATTTGAATTAAGCAATGGCATAAATCTGGCTGTTTTTACTGTCGCGGTAGTATTTTTCTGGGCGATGCTTCATCATTTTTATGTTGCTAGCTTTGGACTGTCACTGAAAAGCATATCGTTAAAAGATATTGAAATAAAGCCTGCGTGTGATGACCAAGCCTCTATATTAAATAGGCACCTAGATGAAATAGTCTATTTTTTCCAATCAACGAATTACGATCTTGTTATTATTGAAGACCTAGACCGATTTGAGAACTCAGAGATTTTTGTAACACTGAGAGAAATTAATAATCTGGTAAATGAGAATGCTGGTGTAAAGCGCACTATAAGATTTCTCTACGCCCTTCGCGACGACATGTTTGTCAATACTGATAGAACAAAGTTTTTCGAATTTATCATACCTGTCATACCGATCATCAATACATCGAATTCGATCGATATGGTATTGGCGCAAGGAAAGAGACTTGATCTCGATGGGCGCCTTGATCGGCAGTTTCTGAGAGAGGTATCACGATACCTTAATGACCTCAGGTTGATTCAGAACATCTTTAATGAATACTCTATTTATGTGGCTAATTTGGAAACAGATGGTGAGAATCTACTTGATGCTAACAAACTTCTCGCAATATTGATCTATAAAAATGTCTATCCAAGAGACTTTGAACAGCTACACCGAGGTGCAGGTACTCTTGCTGAAATATTAAGTCATCAAGATGAACTGATTGGCTCTGGCGAGGCTACTTATAGGGCTAAAATAATTTCGATCGAAGAGAAGCTTGAAATTGCTGAGCGACAAACACCTTCTAACCTGAGAGAATTACGCCAAATCTACGCTATGGCTCTTGTAGAGAAGCTTCCAGCAAATGTAACTAGCGCTAGCCATAATCGGCAAGTATATATTTCGCTTCCTCAATTGGCCAGCAGTGATGCGTTCGATCAACTTATAGAATCTTCGTATGTCTACTACAGCTACGCCAATGGTCATGCATCCCAGTCCATCGATATTTCACATTTGCAAAATGAGGTGGACCCTCAGAAAACCTATAAGCAACGAAAATTGGAAATTGAAAGTAGGGCACTTGAAAATAAGAATAAGAACTTGCGCCAAGTACATGACTTGAGGGAAAAATTATCAGAGCTGCGTACGACAAAACTTAATGAACTGTTGCGTTTGAATGCCGATAGTGTACAGGGTCTCTTCGATAACTTCGGGGAAAACGGAGATCTTGCCCGTTTTCTAATTTTGGAAGGCTATCTCGATGATACCTACTATCAATATACTTCACTCTTTCACTCGGGCCGCTTGTCACCTAATGACAATAAGTTTCTTATCCAGATTCGAGCATTTGTTACCCCTGAACCAGGTTTTTCTATCGATAATCCACATGAAGTTATCGCTGCGATGCGCGATGAGGACTTCCGGCAAAATTATGTTTTGAACGTTAAACTGGTTGATTGTCTCCTGAGCGATCGTGGTCGTTACCACAACCAGCTGCAGAAGCTTTTCGGGTTCCTTTCAAAAGAATTCGAGAGCTGCGAGAATTTCTTCGACATTTATTATACGAGTGGCCACGATGTTGTAGGGCTACTTTCGGGGTTGGCCAATGTTTGGAAGGGTCTTGTCCCTGCTGCCATTGAGAGTGTTAATAATATTTCACACGCAACTAAACTAGTTTCTAGCTTGCCCGAAAGGCAGCTCGAAGAACTGGCAAAGAGTTTCGATGAACTACCTATATTTATTTCGGAGAACCTCCCGGAAATTTTGATAAATTCACCTGAACTTGTACCAGAACGTCTTGTATGTCTTGGCTTTGAGGTAAAAGAACTGGCCGAAATCAAAGAGCATTCTGAGATTGTACGTACCATGTTCGAGAAAGGGCGCTTCGAAATTACAATCGCCAATCTGGAGTACATCTATCAAGCCATTTTTGGAGAAAACGATCTCGAGCAATTACGCGAGAGGAATTTCACTGCTATTCGTTTGAAGAACAATGCTGCCTTGTTGAAACGGATAGAGCGTGATTTCGGCCGCTACCTACATGACGTACTTTTGGCGCTTAAAGGGAATTCAAAGGAGGATGCTCCGGCTATTCTTGCTGTTATGCAGCATGAAGGGCTTGAGCAGGATGATCTACTGATGTTTCTTGAACGACAAACGACCTTGTTGCCAACGCTAGCGGATGTTCCCGAGAAATTGCACGCAACACTGTTCAAGTTAGGTTTGATCGAGCCAACTTGGCTGAACTGTCTATCTTTTATAGAAAGTAAAGAATTCGTGGTGGAGAGTTTAACAGGGTATCTTGACCGAGATACTGTCCGTACTGCTCTCCTGAAACAGCCTATTCCTAGTGATGATTATTCACAGAAACTGCGTAGCTTCCTCTTCAATGCTGGCTCTCTGTCTGACTCCACCTATAGAGAATATATTCATGCTCTACCTAAGTCGTTCAAAAAACTACCAGAAGGGTTTGCTCCTACAAAGCTTCGCATTCTGATTGATGAAGGTAAAATCATCTTTAGTAATGAGTGTCTTGATGCACTCGCTGGTAACAAAGATCTACAGGTTTTATTTGTAGCCGCAAACGTTAACACATACCTTGAAGAGCCAGACGAGTTCGACCTCGATGATGATTTTAGAGAAAGTCTTCTTCGCACTGAAATTGATAATAAAGCCAAGCTTGAGATTATTGGTTTGATGGATCTGGAGTTACTTGTGAACCACCCTGAACGGTCGGCTCTCATCGGTAAAATTATTAACAATACTGATGCTAACCTATCCAATATCAATAGTGGTATTGCTCAATCCTTAGTTATTAACTCCATGCCTATTGCGACGAAAATCTCACTCTTTAATAAATATCATTCTCTTATGACGGATGGCGAAGTACGTTGTGTCTTAGAAAACCTACCAAAGCCATATTCTGAAATAAAAGTTGGGTACAATATTCCGGTTTTGAAGAAAACTCCTGAGAATCAGGTTTTTGTTATATGGCTTAATGACAGGGACATTATCTCATCATGGAGTGAGAGTCGTGTGTTCACTGACGAGATAAGAGTGAATCTTTATAGGAGCTGATAAGAGAAAAGGCTGATTATGGAATCGGGAATCTACTCATATCTTGCCGCTTCCCAGGCGTGTATTGCCTGTTTGCGGGTCTCGCCCCAGTGATAGCCGCCGAGCTTGCCGTTTTGCTGAATGACCCGGTGGCAGGGGATCATCAAGGCGACGGGGTTGGTGCCCACCGCCAGCCCCACGGCGCGGGCGGCCTTGGGGTTGCCGACGGCGCTCGCCACCTGGGCGTAGCTCACCACCTTGGCGGGCGGGATCTGCAGCAGCGCCCGCCAGACACTGATCTGAAAGTTGGTGCCGCTCACGTGCAATGAGATGGGGCGATCCGGCGTCTTGCTGTCATCGAACATGGTGTGGATGACCCCCTGGGTGCGTGATGGCGCCTCCCTAAGTTCTGCTTCTGGCCAGCTCCGGGCGAGAGCGGCCAGCGGTGTCTTTGGCGCCTGCTCATCGAGAAACGAGAAGTTGCACACCCCCCGCGGGGTCAGGGCGACAAACGCCTGGCCGAAGGGGGTGTCGTGCACCCCGTGATCGATAACCAGCCCGGCCCCGCGCTGTTTGTACTCGCCCGGCGTCACCGCTTCGAGCTGCACGAAGTGATCGTAGAGCCGCGAGCCGCTGCTCAGGCCCAGGGTATCGGCCACTTCCAGCAGCGGGCGTGACTCCTGCAGCAGCGTCTTGGCACGCTCCAGGGTCAGCACCTGCAGATAGCGTTTGGGCGTCACCCCGGCCCAGCGGCTGAACAGCCGCTGGAAGTGAAAGGGGCTCAAGTGAACGTGCGCCGCTATCTCGTCCAGAGTGGGCTGGCGCGCCACCTGGCTTGCGATAAAACGGATGGCATCGGCGATGCGGGCGTAATCAGACATAAGGCGCTCTCACGATAAGTTGGCAGCCGCAGGGTCTTGGGTGCGACAAGGTCATGTGCGACAAATAGATACCCCACCATCGGCCAGCAGGGCAATGCCGGTGGTAAAGCTGGATGCATCGGACGCCAGATAAAGGGCCGAGCGGGCGATCTCCTCCGGTTGGGCCAGCCGTTTGAGGGCATGCATATTCTGCACAAAGGCGAGGCTCTCCGGCGTATCGGTAAAGGCCCGTCCCATGGGGGTGTCGGTGCCCCCCGGCAGCAGGGCGTTGACCCGCACCCCTTGTGCCCCATATTCGGCGGCCAGCACCTGGGTCAGGCCAATGAGGCCGGCCTTGCTCGCGGCATAGGCCGCCATGCCGGGCAGCCCCAGGGTATGGCCGACGAAGGTGGAGGTAAAGATAAGCGAGCCGCCACCGCGTGCCTGCATGGCGGGGATCTGGTACTTGGCTCCCATAAAGGCGCTGGTGAGGTTGGTATCTAGGGTCTCCTGCCACTGCGCCAGTCCAAGCGCCGGCACGCTGCCCGGCGTCCCCGTGGTGCCGGCGTTGTTGAAGGCGATATCGAGTCCGCCGAAACGGGTCAGCGCGAGATCCACCAGGGCGCGGGCGTAAGATTCGCTTTTCACATCCCCCGCCAGGCTCACCGCCTGTCCCCCCTCATGGCGGATCTCCTCCACCAGCAGATCCAGCTCGGGCTGGCGGCGGGCGCCGACGACCACGCTGGCCCCTTCCCGGGCAAACAGGATGGCGCTGGCGCGGCCGATGCCGGAGCTGGCGCCGGTGATGATGGCGACCTTGTTGGACAGTAATGACATGGCAGTTCCCTCGCAGGTGTGTTGTGCGGGCGCACAGGATTGGTAATGGATTCGACCCTCAATAGGCTCGACCCCACTCTGGTTCGGCTCCACTATGGCAACCAGCCCTCGCTGACACGACCCGGATCTTGCTCTCTTTGCCCCCTATCACGGCACCGTGCGCCGGTGCAGACCCTTGCGGCAACAAAACAGGGGATCTTCTGCCGTCATTCTCTATAATGCCCCCTCTTTTTTGACTGCCGGTTTGACTGCCGGTTTGACTGCCGGGCCAACCACCGGCAGCGACGTTGGCCGCGAGTCGGCCACCCGATAGAGACGATGTCATGCATACCCTGGAACAGCTGCGCGCAGGTGAACTCTGCGGCGCCCGCCACCTCAAACTCGCCGAAAACCTGACGGAGTTCCCGCCCGAGATCTTCAGTCTCAAAGAGACGCTGGAGGTGCTGGACCTCACCGGCAACCAGTTGAGTCGGCTGCCTGACGAGCTGGCCGGGTTCAGCAAGCTGCGCATCATTTTCTGCTCCGAGAACCGCTTTACCGAGCTGCCCGAGGTGCTGGGGCGCTGCCCGGCGCTCACCATGGTAGGCTTCAAGGCCAACAGGATTGCCACTGTGCCCGCCGCGTCGCTGCCGGCGGGGCTGCGCTGGCTGATCCTGACCGACAACGCCATCGAGCAGTTGCCCGATGAGCTGGGTCTGTGCGGCGCCCTGCAAAAGCTGATGCTCTCGGGGAATCGCCTGCGCGAGCTGCCGGTAACCCTTGCCAACTGCCAGCGTCTGGAGCTGGTGCGCATCGCCGCCAACCGGCTCGAGGCGCTCCCGGATTGGCTGGTGAGCCTGCCACGCCTCGCCTGGCTGGCGTATGCGGGCAATCCCTTCAGCGACAGGCAGGAGCAGCGGCTGGGCCAGTGCGCCTCGGTGGACGATATCCCGTGGGCTGCGCTGACGGTGGGCGAGCTGTTGGGGCAGGGGGCTTCCGGCGTCATCCATCGCGCCGAGCTGGCCACGCCGGCGGGGTCGCGGGCGGTGGCGGTCAAGTGCTTCAAGGGGGCCGTGACCAGCGATGGGTTGCCCCGCTGCGAGCTGGCGGTGTCGCTGGCGGCTGGTCGTCATCCCTATCTGGTCGGGGTCGAGGGGCGGGTGGGCGATCACCCCTCCGGCATCCCGGCGCTGGTGATGGCGCTGATAGACCCTGTTTTTATCAACCTGGCGGGGCCGCCGAGCCTGGACTCCTGCACTCGCGATATCTATCAAGCCGATACCCGCTTTACCCCGGCTGCACTGCTGGCCATGGTGCAGGGGGTGGCGAGCGCCGCGCTGCATCTGCACAGGCGCGGCATCCTGCACGGCGATCTCTACGCCCACAACATGCTGCACTCCTCACAAGGTGAGGGGCGGCTGCTGCTCGGGGATTTCGGCGCCGCCTCCTGTTATGAGCGAACCAACGGCGAGCTGGCCGGCTTGCTGGAGCGACTGGAAGTGAGAGCCTTCGGCTGCCTGCTGGAAGAGCTGCTGGCCCGCTGCGTCCCCCGTGATGACCGGCTGGACGCCCTGCATGCGCTGGTGGATGACTCTCTTGCCGAGGTGGTGGCGGCGCGCCCAGATTTTACCGAGATTACAGCCAGGCTTGCTGCGGTGGCGCCGGTCATCTGCGCCGAGCCAGTCTTGCTCTGATCCGACTCGCCTTGCCGTCGCGGTAGCAAGCGGGCGCAAAGCTGGCGAGCAAGAGCCGGAGTGGATGACAAAAAGATGTCAAAAGGGGGCCTTCGGGCCCTTTTTTGTTTTGCTGTGCTTTTTTGGGCAAAAGTTGCGGCTGCCGCCTTGTTGGTGCTTGCGCGCAGCGAACTAAGTTGTGATATTGAGACATCTTTACATGACAGGGGTGACAGGATGGAAGCGGCTTTTTGGCATCAGCGTTGGGAAGAGAACCGGATCGGCTTTCATCAGGCGGATTTCAATCGCTGGCTGCAATCCTGGTGGTCGGCCCAGCAGCAGGGCGAGCCCGTGCTGGTGCCCCTGTGCGGCAAGTCCCGCGACATGCTCTGGTTGAGCGGGCAGGGCCATCCGGTCGACGGGTTCGAGCTCTCGTCCGTCGCCATCAACAGCTTTTTCAGCGAGAACAAACTGAGTGAAACGGTGAGTGCCGAGGGGCCCTATCAGTGCCATCAGCACGACAGCCTGCGCATTTATGAGGGGGATTTTTTCGCCGCCCCCGAACTTGGCCGCCGTTATCGGCTGGCTTACGACAGGGCGGCCCTCATCGCGCTGCCGACCGCCATGCGCCGTCAATATGCCGAGCTGATGAGCCGGCTTATCGAGGCGGGCGGTCAGATCCTGCTGGTGACTCTGGAGTATCAGCCGGAGCAGCAGCGCCAGCCGCCGTTCTCGGTGGGGGAGATGGAGGTGCGCACCCTGTTCGAGCGCCACTTCCAGGTGGAGGTGCTGGGGCGAGCGGCGGAGCTCGATCACCCCAGGGTGCTGTCGGGCCAGCTCTCCTACTTCGACGAGGTGGCCTACCGGCTGGTGCGCCGTCCACAGGCCTGACCAAAAGCCTGACCAAAAGCGTGACCCGAGGCGATAAAACTCGCCATAAAGCTGCAGCTGGTTGACTCTTTATTACCTCCTTTGACATAGATCAACGTGACAAGGGAGGGGAGTGCCTAAGATGAGCCTGTTTCTCAATCACTGTTGTCATCGGCAGGCGCGCTCTGGTTTGGGACTGCCCGCCGACCATCAACTCAGTGTCTGATTTTCACGCTCATGTTCACTTTTGGCGGCTCTGGTCGCAATTGATTATGGTTTTTCCAGCCGACCCCACGGGGTCGGCTTTTTATTGGCTGCCAGCAGGGGAACAGGAGGCCTGATCAGGCCTCGAAGGTGGCGGCATCGAGCCGAAACGCACGCGGGTCGTCGATAAACTGGCCGGTGATGCGCTCGTCGTGCTCGTGGCCCTGACCATAGCTGCAGAGGATCAGCCGATCCGACGTTCTCGATCTCAGCTGGGTGATAAAGCGCACCAGATCGGCGCGGCTCAGGTTGCCCACCTCCTCGCACACCCTTTCGCGCTGATCAAAGCCCAGATCCTTGTTGCCGATGCTGACCCACAGCCGCTGTCCCCGACTGCGCAGGTTGGCATCCCGCTCGCTCAGCTGGGCCTGCAGGCCTGCCTTGCTGTCCTGCCACTGCCGGGCGGTGAGTTCGAGCATGGCCAGCGGAAACAGATCGATGAACTCCTCTACGGCATCCAGCAGGATCTGCGGCCCGGCCACCGGCGACTGGATATAGAAGATGAGGCCGGGATGGCGGTTGAGGGGCAGGTTGCCGGCCCCCACCACGTAGCCGAGCTGCTGACGGGTGCGCAGCTCGTGAAAGAAGGTGGAGGACATGATGTGGTTGGCCAGGGTGAAGCAGGCCAGATCCCGTGCCCGGGTGGTGCGCGACTGGTAGTAGACCAGCAGGGCCGAGTCTTCATGCTCACAGCCCTGTTCACGAATGAGGGTGCCCCTGTCCTGAATGGAAATGAGCGGGCGACGGGTCTCGGCACTGGGCTGGCTGTTGACGCCGAGGTGGCGCTCCAGCAGGGCGGCAAGCTCGAGGGCCTCGGCGGCGGTCCAGTCGCCGTGCACTAGTGTCTCTACGTGCACCTCGGCAAAGAGGCTAGCCACGAAGGCGGGCATTTCGCCCAGCTCGACGCTGCGCAGGTGGCGCAGCAACTGCTCGAACGGCGGGTTGTTGGGCTGCAGCAGGCTGGTGAGCTGGTTGAACAGCTGGGAGATGGGGCGCGCCTTGGACTGATTGTCCCAGTTGCGGATGAGCTGCTCCTTGATTTCGGCAAAACGGGCCGGATCCGGATAACCCAGGGTGCGGTTGCCGAGGATCATGTCGAGCAGCAGCGGCTGCTTGTCGGCAAAGCCGCTCAGGTTGATGGTAAAGCCGCCCTGGTGGGCATAGATCTGATAGCCGAGCCCCGCCAGCTCCGCCGGGTAGGTGAGGGCGTTGAGGTGGTCGGTGAGCAGCTCCACCGCGAGGCGTGCCATGGCGATGTGGCGCGGGCTCTTGACCGCGTGCTCGCTGTCGATGGAGATGTAGAGGTTGCCCTTGGGCACGCTGAACTGGTGCTCGTGCAGGTGCCAGAGCCGAAAGCCGGGCCGATCGATGAGGCAGGCGGGCATGTCGGCGGCAAGCTCGGGCGTGCGCACGTCTAGCCGGTTGCTGATGAAGGGGTTGGGCAGCGGCAGGGCCAGTGCCGGATCCGGCTCGCTCTGCTGCCAGCGGATCTTCTCCGCCTCGGTGATGATGGAGACGCTGTAAGGGGTCTGATACCAGCGGGCCAGCCGATCCGTGCCGAGCTCCGGCGCCGTGATGGTCATGCGCAGGTTATGGGGGGTGAGCTTGGCGAGCAGGCGGCGAATGAGCGGCTCGTCGTATGCGCGCATCATGTAGTCGCCGTAGAGCAGGTCGTCGGGAGCGTAGCTGAACAGGTTCAACACCAGCCCGGAGACGGTGTCGAGTGCCCGGCCCCGCTCCTGGAAGCGGAAGGCTGATTCGAGCACGGTGCGCTTCTCGTCATAGCGCCAGGCTTCCACTCCGCCGCGCTCGATGAGCTTCAAGTAACCGAACAGGGCCGTCACTATCTCGTTGACGTGTTCGAGCCCGAGCGGGGTTAGCCCGAAGTTGACGCCAAAATCCTTGAAGTTGGCGCCGCTGATGCCACCGCCGGCGGAGAGCTGGTTGACCCAACCCTTCGCTTTCAGCAGAGAGAGCAGGCTGCCGTCTCCTTCGTAGCCGATGAGGTGGCTCAGGAAGGTGAGGGGCTTCTTGTCGTAATACTCATCTACGTTGGGCAGCGGGAAGGTGAGCGCGAGCTTGCGGGTCTCCTTGACCGGGTTGATCTGGATGCGAATGCCCAGGTCATCGAGCCGGTAGAGGGGCATGTCTAGGGTCGGCGTTCCCAGATTGCGATTCAAAATGGGAGCGAAAAAGCGATCGCACCAACCGAGCTGGGTCTCGATGGCGGCAGGAGAGATCATCACCAGCGCCATGCGATCCGCGCTGTAGTGGGTTTCGTAAAACCGGATAAGGTCGGAGCGCAGATCCCGGCCGGGCAGATCGGCCAGGGTATCCAGGTTGCCCACCGAGAATTTGGCGAAGGGGTGAGCCGGGTTGACCGTCTCCTTGTGCACCTGGTAGCTGCGGCGCACGTCGTCCTGCAGCTTGAGGCGGTATTCGGAGTCGACCGCGTTGCGCTCCTTGTCCACCCACTCGGGATCGAAGGTGGGGCAAATGAAGAACTGGGAGAAGCGATCCAGCCCGGCCTCGAAGAAGCCGTTGTCAATTTCGAAGAAGAAGTTGGTGAACTCGGTGCCGGTCCAGGCGTTGTTGCTGCCGCCATGACGGCTCATAAATTGCTGGTATTCACCAGGTTTGGGATAGGTGCAGGTGCCAAGGAACAGCATATGCTCAAGGAAGTGAGCCATCCCCTGCCGGTCCGCCGGATCGTCGAAGTGGCCGGTGTTGACGGCCAGGGAGGCGGCGGACTTGTCGGTGTCGGGATCGCAGATCAACAAGACCCTGAGCCGGTTCGCCAGCTCCAGATAGTGGTATTGCCGATGGTCGTTGGGACTGGCATATGGGCTCATTGGCGCGTGACTCTTGTTGGATTTATTTGAATTTAAACATGATTATCGACCCCGCTACCCGGTGAGGCAAACCCTTTTCTGAGAGGTAGCGCAATTGTTTCCCCCGGCATGGCGGGGTAAGATCCCCCCGCTATCAAAACAGGCCCGTTGGGCGAGGTTGTAATGAAAATCTACATCATGCGTCATGGCCAGGCTGGCATGAATGCGAAAACAGATGAACAGCGTCCACTGACCGAGCAGGGAATCGAAGAGTCCATCCACATGGCCCGCTGGCTGGCCCCCCAGCTTGGCGGCAAGCTGGATCGGGTGATCCACAGCAACTACCTGCGCGCCAGACAAACCTGGCAGAGCATATGCAGTGAATTACCCAAGGCGGGGGCCGTCGAAGAGAGCGGTGACATCACCCCTTATGGCGATCCGGCCTTCGTGGCGAGCTACCTCACCACGCTGGCGGCCAAACACGACAGCATCCTGATGGTGAGCCACCTGCCGCTGGTGGGATACCTGGTGCAGAGCCTCTGTCCGGCGGCCGGTGCCCCCATGTTTGCCACCTCGGGCCTGGCCTGTATCGAGTGGCAGGATGGCAAGGGGGTCTTGCTCTGGTTGGAAGGACCACATACAATACGCTAAAAGTTAATAAAAAGTTATAGATTGGTTTTTTGGGGAAGAGAGTTGCGATTTTTCCGGATTTTTATACAGATTTGACGGAATTATTTCGCAGAAGCTGCTGTCATACGGATACAACTGCAAGAGGTTGCAAACGATGAGAGTATTCAAGAAGTACCTGCCACTGATGGTGGCAAAACATGTCAAAACCTTCTTCAAGGGGCGGATTTACATCCACGGCAGAGGACGCTTCGACTTCCAGTCCGGCTTGCTGATGATGCCCACGTCGGCGGACATTCCCCACCGCCAGACCGTGGTCGAGGTCAACGCGTTGATCTCGAGACTGCACATGGATGCGGCGTGATTGCTTCGTCACCTCGCTGATCCGTATCATGCCCGCCACCGTGCGGGCATGATTGTTTTTGGGGCCATTCCGGCCTCTTTGGCGCTGTTCGGTTCCCCTTTTTGTCAGGCAATCCACCCTAGACGGTGTGGCGCTTGCTAATCCTGCCGGCCTCCCTATACTCCCGCCTGAAATACCCGCTGGCTTTTTCTGGATATAGCGATGCCCCTTGCCTTCTTGTTTCCCTTCTCCTGCATGGCCATCTGGGCCGGCAACGCCATCGTCAGCAAATTGGCGGTGGGGGTGCTCTCGCCAGCGGCGCTGGCCTGGTCACGCTGGATGGTGGCTGCCATCGTGCTGACCCCGTTTCTGGCCCATCGGGCCTGGCGCGAGCGGGCCAAACTGCGGGCCGGCTTCTATCAGCTGGCGGCGCTGGCCCTGCTCGGCATGGTGCTCAACCAGACCTTTGGCTACTACGCGGCGCAGACCCTGGGGGCGACCGAGATCGGCCTGATGATGGGGCTGACGCCGTTGATGACTGTGCTGCTCAGCATCTGGTTGCTGCGCGAACGTCCCACCTGGGGTGCGCTGTTAGGCGGCGTCATCTCCATTCTGGGATTGGCCATTTTGCTGGGGCAGGGGGATCCCGCCCGCCTCTTTACCCAGGGCATCCACATCGGCTCCGTCTACATGCTGCTGTCGGCGGGCACCTATGCGCTTTACAGCGTGCTGCTCAAGAAGTGGGATCTGGGGCTCGACAACTGGTCCATGCTCTACGGCCAGGTGCTCTGCAGTCTGCTGTTCCTCACCCCGTTTTATCTGCTGGTGGATGGACACTGGCCGGACGGGCGGGCGCTCTGGCTGATCCTCTATGCGGGGATCCCGACCTCAGCCCTGTCCCCCTGGCTCTGGATGCAGGGCATTGCTCTGCTCGGGGCAAGCCGCACCGCCATCTTCATGAACCTGTTGCCGGTGATGACAGCGGGCCTGGCCATCAGCTGGCTCGGCGAGAGATTGACCAGCTACCACCTGATCGGCGGTGGCATGACCCTGTTTGGGGTCTTGCTGGCCCAGCTGCTGGTACAACCTGTGGTGCTGCGCCGGCGCAGGGTGGCACTGGCCGCCTGCCAGGAGGATTGAAAAAAAGACCGCCGAATGGCGGTCTTTTTTTATGCGGGATAGCTAGCCTCACTGCGCGGTGAGGTAGAGGTCCTTCGAGTAGACCAGATCCTGCGGATTCTGGTAGGGGTAGCCCTTGATGTTGGGCTTGAGCAGGCGGGACTTGACGTAGAAGTAGACCGGGGCGATGGGGGCGTCGGCCTCGATCACCGCTTCCGCCTGTTGATAGAGGCGGTTGCGCTCGGCGCCATCCTGCGAGTCGTGGGCCTTGCTCAGCAGGGCGTCGTACTCCTTGTTGAACCACTTGCCGCTGTTGGCGCTGCTGCTGGAGGTCAGGATATCGAGGAAGGTGGAGGCGTCGTTGTAGTCCCCGTTCCAGGAGTAGCGACTGACCCCGAAATCCCCTTCGTTGAGGGCCGAGACCATGGTTTTCCACTCCATGTTGTTGAGCTTGGCCTGGACACCCAGGTTGTGCTTCCACATGGAGGAGATGGCCAGCGCTATCTTCTTGTGCCCCTCGTTGGTGTTGTAGAGGATGTCCACCGTCAGCGGCTTGTCCGGGCCGTAGCCCGCCTCGCCGAGCAGCGCCTTGGCCTGCTTGATCCGCTCCTCCTTGCTCATCAGCTCGCTGGCCGGTCGCTTGAGCTCGAAGCCGTCGACGATGGGCGGGGTCAGGCTGAAGGCGGAGATCTGACCCTGTCCCAGGATCTTCTCGGTGATGGTGTCCCGGTCGATGGCAAGCGACAGCGCCTTGCGCACCTTGGGGTCATCGAACGGTTTGCGCTGGGTGTTGAACACGTAGTAGTAGGTGGCCAGGGTCGGCACGCTCACCAGCTCCTGCGGGCTCTGTTGCTTGAGCTGCTTGTACTGCTCAAGCGGGTAGCTGGTGTAGTGCAGCTCGCCGGCGCGGTAGCGGTTGTAGGCGGCGGTATCTGAGACGATCTCCAGATAGAGCACCTTGTTCAGCACCGTATTCTTGTTGTCCCAGTAATGGGGGTTGCGCTCGGCGATGAGGCGTTCGTTGGGGGTCCACTCCTTGAGCACGAAGGCACCGTTGGAGACGATGTTGCCCGGCTTGACCCACTCATGACCGAACTTCTCGATGGTCGCTTTGGGCGCCGGGAAGGTGGTGTAGTGGGAGAGGGTCTTCAGGAAGAAGGGGACCGGGTTTTTCAGGGTGATCTGCAGGGTATGGGCATCGAGCGCCTTGATACCCAGCGTATCCGGGCTCTGCTTGCCCTGGATGACCTCGGCGGCATTGGTGACGCCGGTCAGCTCGATGAACCAGGCGTAGTTGGAGGCGTTCTTGGGATCCGCCGCCCGCTGCCAGCCATAGACGTAATCGGCTGCCGTCACCGGCTCGCCGTTGGACCACTTGGCATCGGGTCTGAGCTTGAAGGTGTAGACGGTGCCGGTGGGATCGAGCTGGTAACCCAGGGCGCCGGCAGGTTGCAGCTTGCCGTCCCCGTCCAGGGTGTAGAGCCCCTCGAACAGATCGTTGACGATTTCGCTGCCCGCGCTCTCCTCCACCATCTGGGGATCGATGGAGGCGGGTTCGGTACCTATGTTGCGGATGAAGGTTTGCTGTTCTGCGGGTAACAGCTTGGTACCGGCCGGTACCTGGGCCGCCAGGACGGGGAGTGCGAACAGTGCGGCCACCGTGCCGGCAATGAGAGTCCTTTTCATTGAATATCCTTATGTTTTTTTGCTTCCAAAGCCTGGCCAGTGTGCGGGATTGATGGCGAGATCTCAAGAGGCAGACCGGTCTCCTTTGGCATGCGCCCCAGATAGGGGGCAGAGCGGGGATCTTGGCGCCTTCATGGCAACATCTTCGTGATTTTTTGCCACGAATTAACATTCTAAAAGTTACCGATTGAAACCAGTTTATGGCGAGTTCCGGGCAGAAAAAATGGCGGGAATGTGCATTTATCAAGCGGCTTAATTCGCTGCAAAAACAAAAAACAGACGTTACATTAGGTTACAAAACAACGCTGCCGAGGATCGGCACTTTTTTTGCTGATGCTTGCAAACGTTTTCAATGCCAACGGAAACGATCTTAAAGGAACCATAATGCGAAACATGATCACCATGGGCGAGTTCATCGTCAAAAAGCAGGCGGATTATCCCACTGCGACCGGCGAGCTGACCTCTCTGCTCAGCTCCATTCGCCTGGCTGCCAAGGTGGTGAACCGGGAGATCAACAAGGCGGGGCTGGCGGACATCATCGGCTCCATGGGTGCTGAAAACGTGCAGGGCGAGGTGCAGCAGAAGCTGGACGTCTACGCCAACGAGCGCTTCAAGGCGGCGCTGGAAGCCCGTGGCGAAGTGTGCGGCATGGCCTCCGAAGAGGAGGAGGATTTCGTCTCCTTCGATTCCGAGCTCTCCCGTCACTCCAAGTACGTGGTGCTGATAGATCCCCTCGACGGCTCCTCCAACATCGACGTCAACGTCTCCGTCGGGACCATCTTCTCTATCTATCGCCGGGTCAGCAAGCCGGGTGCCGGCGTCACCCTGGAAGACTTCCTGCAGCCGGGCAACCGCCAGGTTGCCGCCGGTTACGTGGTCTATGGCTCCTCCACCATGCTGGTCTACACCACCGGCTTTGGCGTCAACGGCTTTACCTACGACCCCTCCATCGGCTGCTTCTGCCTCTCCCACGAGAACATCCGCATTCCGGAGGAGGGCAAGATCTACTCCATCAACGAGGGCAACTACATCAAGTTCCCGGACGGGGTGAAGAAGTACCTCAAATATTGCCAGGAGCGGGACGAGGCGACCCACCGCCCTTATACCTCTCGCTATATCGGTTCTCTGGTCTCCGATTTTCACCGCAACCTGCTCAAGGGTGGCATCTACATCTATCCGTCCGGCACCAACTCGCCGAACGGCAAGCTGCGTCTGCTCTATGAGTGCAACCCCATGGCGTTCCTGGTGGAGCAGGCGGGTGGCAGAGCCTCCGACGGCTTCAACCGCATCATGGATATCCAGCCCACCGCGCTGCACCAGCGCACCCCCTATTTCGTGGGCTCCACCAAGATGGTGGAACGGGCCGAGGCCTTCATGCGGGAGTTCTCCGCCCACGAGAACCCGGCCGAGCAGGCTTGACCGCTTGTGTCACGGGATAAAAAACGGGAGCCAATATGGCTCCCGTTTTATTTGGGTGAGTGGCTAGCCGCTCAAGGAATGCCACCTCAGGGGCTGGCGTGGCTGGCGAGATCCGCCAGCAGACCATCCACCAGTTTGAGGCGCATGGCCCGCTCCTGAGTCGGCACCTGGAAGCGCAGCCGGGTCGGTCCGTCCATCTTGTAGATGCGCGGTTGCTCGGAGAGCAGCTTGACCAGATAGGCCGGGTTGACGCGGGTCTCCTGGGTGAAGTCCAGGTAACCGCCGCGCTCACTCATCTCCACCCGGCGAATGCCAAGGGCAGTTGCGCGCTGGCGGAAGGCGGCCAGCTCCATCAGGGTTTTGGTCGCCTCCGGCAAGAGGCCGAAGCGGTCGATCAGCTCCACTTTGAGTTCGCGCAGCTCCTGCTCGTCCGCCGCACTGGCGATCCGCTTGTACATGGAGAGCCGCATATTGACGTCCGGGATGTAGTCGTCCGGGAGCAAGGCCGGCAGGCGCAGCTCCACCTCGGTGTGTTGACTCATGAGCTGTTCGAGGGACGGCTCCTTGCCATGTTTGAGCGCCTCCACCGCCTGCTCCAGCATCTCCATGTAGAGGGTGAAGCCGACCGATTCGATCTGGCCGCTTTGATCGTCGCCCAGCAGCTCGCCTGCGCCGCGGATCTCCAGATCGTGGGTGGCGAGCGCAAAGCCGGCGCCGAGATCTTCGAGCGACGCAATGGCCTCCAGCCGCTTGGCCGCATCCTTGGTCATCAGCTTGGGATGAGGGGTGAGCAGGTAGGCATAGGCCTGGTGGTGGGAGCGGCCGACCCGGCCCCGCAGCTGGTGCAGCTGGGCCAGGCCCAGATGATCCGCCCGGTCCATGATGATGGTGTTGGCGCTTGGCACGTCGATGCCGGTCTCGATGATGGTGGTGCAGACCAGCAGGTTGAAGCGCTGGTGGTAGAAGTCAGACATCACCCGCTCGAGCTCCCGCTCGCGCATCTGGCCGTGGGCGATGCCGATGCGCGCCTCCGGCACCAGCTCGGCAAGATCCGCCGCACACTTCTCGATGCTCTCCACGTCGTTGTGCAGGTAGTAGACCTGACCGCCACGCTTCAGTTCCCGCAGCACCGCCTCGCGCACCACCGCCGGCTCGTGCTGGCGCACGAAGGTCTTGATAGCCAGGCGCTTGGCGGGCGGGGTGGCGATGATGGAGAGATCCCGCATGCCCGACATCGCCATGTTGAGGGTACGCGGAATGGGGGTCGCCGTGAGGGTGAGGATATCCACGTCGGCGCGCAGCGCCTTGATCTTCTCCTTCTGGCGCACCCCGAAGCGATGCTCCTCGTCGACGATGAGCAGGCCCAGATCCTTGAAGGTGAGCTCGGCGCCCAGCAGCTTGTGGGTGCCGATGATGATGTCCACCTTGCCCTCGGCCATCTCCTTCATCACCGCGCTCTGCTCCTTGGCGGAGCGGAAGCGGCTCAGCACCTCGACCCGCACCGGCCAGTTGGCGAAGCGGTCGCGGAAGTTGTCATAGTGTTGTTGGGCCAAGAGGGTGGTGGGCACCAGCACGGCCACCTGCTTGCCGCCATGCACGGCCACAAACGCCGCCCGCATCGCCACCTCGGTCTTGCCAAAGCCCACGTCGCCGCACACCAGCCGGTCCATGCTCTTGGCCTGACACATGTCGCCGAGCACAGCATTGATGGCGTTGAGCTGATCGTCGGTCTCCTCGAACGGGAAGCCAGCGGCAAACTGGCGATAGGCCTCGCGGTCGTGCTTGAAGGCAAAGCCGGCGCGGGCCGCGCGGTGGGCGTAGACATCGAGCAGCTCGGCCGCCACGTCGCGCACCTTCTCGGCCGCCTTGCGCCGCGCCTTGACCCAGGCCTCGCCGCCGAGCTTGTGGCTGGGCGGATTGTCGGATCCTGTATAGCGGCTGATGAGGTGCAGGCTGGTGACCGGCACGAACAGCTTGTCGCCACCGGCGTATTCGAGGGTCAGAAACTCGGTGGGCAGGCCGCCGGCGTCTATGGTCTCCAGCCCCAGATAGCGGCCGACCCCGTGATCCAGATGCACCACCGGCTGACCCTGGGTCAGCTCGCCAAGGTTTCGGATCACCGCATCGGAGCTTAAATTCTTGCTCTTCTCCCGTTGCCGTTTGCTGCGGATCTTGCCGCCCAGCAGTTCGGTTTCGGTGATGAGCGCCAGCTCCTCTTGCCCCGGCTCTCGCAGCAAGAAACCGCGTTCGAGCGGTGCCACCAGCAGGCCGTGGCGGGCCTTGCTGGTGATGAAGGCATCGAGCGAGGTGAACTCCTTGGGTTGCAGCGCGATGCGCGCCAGCAGATCCCCCAGCACCTCGCGCCGACCTTCGGACTCCACCGCAAACAGGGTGCGGCCGGCAAAATCTTGCAGGAACTGGCTGAGGGCCAGCAGCGGCTGCTCCTTGCTGTGATCGAGCTGAAGATCCGGTAGCGCCGAGAGGGGCAGGTCGTGCTGGCCTGCATCACCGGCGGTGGGGGCCTCCTGCAGCCGTACGGCCGCGTACTGGCCGAGCGCCGCAAACAGCTGCTCCACCGGCAGGTAGATCTGCTGGGGCGGCAGCAGGGGACGGGTATTGTCCCAGCGCCTGTCTTCGTAGCGCTGGCCGATGTCGTTCCAGAAGCGCTGGGCGGCGGGGTAGATCTCCCCCACGGTCAGCAGCAGGGTGTTGTCCGGCAGGTGATCAAACAGGCTGGCGGTCTGCTGGAAGAAGAGCGGCAGATAGTACTCGATGCCCGCCGGCCAGCGCCCCTTGCTCACCTCCTGATAGATGGAGCCCTCGGCGCGGGAGATCTCGAACTGTTCGCGATACTGGCCGCGAAACAGCTCGATGGCGGCTTCATCGGTGGGAAACTCCCGGGCCGGCAACAGGCTGACGCTCTTGACCGGCTCGCTGGAGCGTTGGGTCTCGGGGTCGAACGGGCGGATGGAGTCCACCTCGTCGTCGAAAAAATCGATGCGATAGGGGCTGCTGCTGCCCATGGGGAAGAGATCGAGCAGGGAGCCGCGGGCGGCAAATTCGCCGTGCTCCAGCACCTGCTCCACCGCCACGTAACCAGCCTCGGCCAGGCGTGCGCGCAGTTGCTGCAGGTTGAGGCGCTGGCCGCTCTTTACCATCAGGCTGTATTTGTCGAGATAGACCCGGGGCGCCGTGCGCAACATCAGGGTGGAGATGGGCACGATCAACACGCCGCTGCTCATCTGCGGCAGCTTGTAGAGGGTCTCGAGCCGCTGGGAGATGATGTCCTGATGGGGGGAGAAGGTGTCGTAGGGCAGGGTCTCCCAATCCGGGAACAGCAGTACCGGGCAGCCCTTGTCGGCCAAGAGGTACTGCAGTTCCTGTTCGAGGCGCAGGGCACTCGGGGTATCGGCGGTCACCAGCAGGACGGGGCGATGAGCCTCCTCGGTGAGGCGGGCGGCCATCAGCGAGAGGCTGCTGCCTGTCAGCTGGCCGAGCGTTAACTTTTGGCCCGCCTTGGCGGGCAAGGCGGGGAGCTTCATTGGCATCATTCGATTCTTTTAACGTTGACGGTCTTGCGCACGAAGTTTGAGTTGTTTGGACTGGATATGCAGGCTGGCGCGTACCAGCAGTTCGCGGTCATCCTCGCGGATCCGCACATAGTCGAGCACCACCTGGGTGCCGTGCTCGCTCGGTTCCAGCTGCTTGACCTGGCCGTAGCAGTAAATGGCGGAGGCCTCTTCGCGCAGAAATATCTTGAGCCGCACTATCTGGTGCAGGTGCGGTGCCTCGCCGTGGCCCTGGCGCGGGTGCAGATAGGTGAGCTGGCCGGCGCCAAAGCGCAGGGTGTGGAAGCGGTGCTCCGGGTGATCCTGCACCGACAGCACATAGCCCATGATCATGTCGATCTTGCGCGACTGCTGGTTGATGATCTCCACCAGATCGTGCATCGACTCACTCTGGTTGCGGAGCAGGCGACTGGTCACCATGTCGATGGAGGTGATGGAGGAGGCGATGCGAAAGGGTTCGGGCAGCTCGGCTTCCAGAGCCTCCAGCGAGGGCAGGTGAAAATCGCCGGGCATGGGGATCACATTGACCGGCGTGGCATGGGTGACACTGAAGAACTGTTCCTGCATGGAGGCTATCCCTTGTTGTCATAGACGGTTTCCCTTTATTATCCGGTATCTTATTTTGTTGGCAACGTAGATATCCTTGAAGACTGGACTTTTTCAGCCACTGTCGCTGGCCATCGGCCTGCGTTACGCAGGCTCGCGACGCAGCAATCGCTTCGTGTCATTTATCTCCCTGTTTTCCACTTTCGGCATTGCCATCGGGGTCGCGGCCCTGATGGTGGTCATCTCGGTGATGAACGGTTTTGAAGGGCAGCTCAAGGGGCGCATCCTCGGGGTGATCCCCCATGTGGTGGTGACCAGCCCGGCGGGGCGCATCGACGCCGCGCCGCAGGGGCTGCCGGACTTGGCCAGGTTGCCCCACGTGATCGCCCATGCTCCCATGCTCGACAGCGAAGGCATGTTGCAAAGCCCCGGTCAGCTCACCGGCGTGAGCGTGCAGGGCATCGATCCCGCCCAGTGGCCCAAGGATGACATCCTGCACGCCCAGATGCAGATGGGGCGTCTGGACAGCCTGCAAGCTGGCGAATACCACATAGTGCTGGGGCAGGGGGTGGCCAATCGTCTCAAGGTCTCCATGGGCGACCAGGTCCGTCTGATCCTGACCGAAGGCACCCGTTTCACCCCGTTTGGCCGGGTGCCGGCCCAGCGCCTCTTCACCGTCTCCGGCATCTTCGGGGTCGGCGCCGACGTGGACAGCCAGGTTGCCCTGATTGCGCTGGGAGATGCCCAGCGTCTGCTGCGCCTGCCTGCGGACAAGGTAGGCGGCATTCGCCTTTGGCTGGATGATCCCTTCGCCGCCGACGAGGTGGTGAAGACGGCGCTGCCGGACGGGTTGGAGTGGCAGGACTGGCGCCGCGAGCGCGGCGAGCTGTTCCAGGCGGTGGCCATGGAGAAGCGGATGATGGGGCTGATGCTGGTGCTGATCATCGCGGTCGCTACCTTCAACATCCTCTCCGCCCTGGTGATGGTGGTGACCGACAAGGAAGGGGAGGTCGCCATCCTGCGAACCATGGGCATGAGCGAGTCTGGCATCGTCAAGATCTTCATGGTGCTGGGAGCCTCCAGCGGCGTCATCGGCGCCCTGTTCGGGGGGCTGGCGGGGCTGGCACTCTCCATGGGGCTCAACCCTCTGCTCAATGCGGTGGGGCTCAACCTCTATATGACGGCCGGCGGCTCGGGCCTGCCGGTCATCGTCGAACCCGCCCAGGTCGTGACCATTTTGCTGGGCGCCGTGCTGCTCAGCTTCAGTGCCACCCTCTACCCGGCAGCCCGTGCGGCCCGGGTCAAACCGGCGGAGGCGCTGCGCTATGAATAATTCATCTTCTGTTGTTACTGGTGCAAGTGGAGCCCCCTTTATGAATCAATCCGTCTCCTGCGAGCCGCTGCTGCGCTGTCAGGCCCTCAACCATGTCTACAAAGAGGGCGATCTGGAGACCCAGGTACTCAAGGGCATCGATCTTAGCGTGGCGCCCGGTGAGATGCTGGCGGTGGTGGGTAGCTCGGGCTCCGGCAAGACCACCCTGCTGCACCTGATGGGGGCGCTCGACAACCCCTCCAGCGGCGCCGTGCTGTTCAAGGGGCAGGACATCCACCGCTGGGACAGCCGCACCCAGGCGAAGTTTCGTAACCAGGAGCTGGGGTTTGTCTACCAGTTCCACCACCTGCTCTCCGAATTCAGTGCGCTGGAAAATGCTGCCATGCCGCTGCTGATCGCCGGCGAGTCGGTGGCGAGCGCCACCGAGAAGGCGAGCAAGATGCTGGGGCGGGTAGGTCTCTCCCATCGTCTCAACCACAGACCGTCCGAGCTCTCCGGTGGTGAGCGCCAGCGGGTGGCCATCGCCCGCGCCCTGGTCAACGAACCCAGCCTGGTGCTGGCGGACGAGCCCACCGGCAACCTGGATCACGCCAGCGCCACCGCCGTCTATGAGCTGCTCTGCGAGCTCAACCGCGAGCTCGGCACCGCGTTCGTGGTGGTGACCCACGACTTGAGCCTGGCGGCCAAGCTCCATCGCCGGGTGACCTTGGTGAGCGGCGTGATGGCGGAGGTCGCCTGATGTTCAAACCGCTGCCCCTGTTTCTGGGCCTGCGTTACAGCCGCTCCCGCCGTCGCAACGGCTTCATCGCCTTTATCTCCGCCTCCTCCCTCATCGGCATCGCCCTCGGGGTGATGGCGCTGATCCTGGGACTCTCCGCCATGAACGGCTTTGAGCGGGAGCTCAAAAACCGGGTGCTCTCCGTGGTGCCCCACGGCGAGCTGATGGGGATGGAGGCGCCGCTCCCCAACTGGCCCAAACTGCGGGATTACCTGCTGGCCCAGCCCGGAGTGGAGGCTGCCGCCCCTGTGATCCGGCTCGACGGCTTGCTGGAGCACGGCAGCGCCCTCAAGGGGTTGCAAGTGCGCGCCGTGCTGCCGGAGCTCGAGGCTAATCTCTCCGATGCGGGCAACTACATGACGGGGCGCGGCCTGCGCGAACTGCAAGCCGGCGAGCACGGCCTTATTCTCGGCAAGACCATCGCCGACAAGCTGGGGGTCAAGATAGGGGATACCGTCACCCTGCTGCTGCCTCAGGGGGGCGATGCCACCGGCATCAAGAACCCGAAGCGCGAGTCTCTTACCGTGGTGGGGCTGCTCGAGATCGGTGGTCAGCTCGATGGGGTGCTCGGCTTCATGCATCTGGCGGATGCCCAGGCCATCACCGGCATGGGTAGCGCGGTAGAGGGTTTCAGCCTCAAGGTGAACGACGTGCTCAAGGCGCAGTCCATCACGGTGGCGGCCGCCCAGAAGTTTCCGCACTACGTCTACATCAGCAGCTGGATGAGCCGCCAGGGCTATCTCTATCAGGACATCCAGATGGTGCGCACCGTGATGTACGTGGTGATGCTGATGGTGGTGGCGGTGGCCTGCTTCAACATCGTCTCCACCCTGGTGATGGCGGTGAACGAGAAGCGCAGCGAGATCGCCATCTTGAAGACCATGGGGGCGAGCCCGGGCCAGATCCGGCTCACCTTCGTCATTCAGGGGATGGTGAACGGGGTGGCAGGGGCTCTGCTCGGCGCCCTGCTGGGCGGCCTGCTCTCCAGCAAGCTGACCCAGATCCTGAGCGCCATTGAAGGGGTGATCGGCCACCGTTTCCTCAATCCGGACATCTACTTCATCGACTTTCTGCCGACCGAGCTGCACATGCAGGACTTGCTCATCGTGACCGGCGCCGCCATCCTGATGAGCCTGGTGGCGACCCTTTACCCCGCCTGGCGGGCGAGCGGGCTGGTGCCGTCGCGCGAGCTGGGGCACTGATACGCGGCATCTTGTCTGCTGAGAAAAACGAAAGACCCGCCGGCGCAAACCGGCGGGTCTTTCTGTTTTGAGGGGAGCTGGCTGGTTTAATGGGCGTTGAGTTCATCGAGTGGCAGGGAGAAGCTCGCCACGAAGATGTCGATGAAGTAGCGCATCTCGTCGCTCATCCGGGCGGCCAGCATCTGCTCGAGGCGCTTGCGCGCCGGCTCGAACTCCCGGTTGCCGGCGTTGATCTCCTCCAGGCACTTGGTATAGGCGCAGAGAGTGTCGGCATCCTTCACCAACCTGGCCAGCTCGCCGTCCTGGGCACCCGAGTCCAGCAGCGGGCGAAAATCCTCCACCAGCTCAGGCGGCAACATGCCGAGCAGGCGCTGCTCGGCCGCCAACTCAATCTTCTTGTATTCGCGGGCAATCTCGGGATTGAAGTACTTGACCGGGGTGGGCAGATCGCCGGTCAGCACCTCGCTGCTGTCGTGATAAAGGGCCATCACGGCGGCGCGATCGGCATCCACACTGCCGCCAAAGAGCCGGTTTTTGATGAGGCCGAGGGCGTGGGCCACCATGGCCACCTGCAGGCTGTGCTCGGCGATGTTCTCGGGCTGGATGTTGCGCATCAGCGGCCAGCGGTAGATGAGTTTCATGCGGGCGAGATTGGCGAAGAAGTGGCTGGGCAGCATGGGGTACCTCAAGATGGCAATGAAAAAGGGCAGACCCTAGTCTGCCCTTTTTTGCGGTCGGCGGCATCGCCCTTAACGAATATAGCGACCGGATTCGGCTTCCTGATTGGTGACGATCATCTGGCCGATGGGGGCCAGGCTGATGAGCGCCAGCTTGAGGTGCTGAATGCCGAACGGGATGCCGATGATGGTGACGAAGCAGGCCAGCGCCGAGGCGATGTGGCCGATGGCCAGCCAGATCCCGATCAGCACGAACCAGATGATGTTGCCAATCAGCCCCATGGTGCCGGTGCCCATGTCGCTCAGCCCCGTCATGGTCTTGCGGTTGACTGCCTGCTTGCCAAACGGGAAGAAGGTGAAGGTGCCGATGACGAAGCAGGCGCGTCCCCAGGGGATGCCGATGAGGGAGATGAAACAGAGCAGTCCGGCCAGCCACCAGGCCAGCCCCATGAAGACGCCTCCCAGTACGAACCAGAGCAGATTGAACAAGAAGCGGAAAAAGGCCATGTCGGTGACTCCAGACTTATCAAGATGGCTGCCACCATAACGAGCGATGGTTATGGACGCAATGGTTGAAGGGGCGGGGCGGACAATTTGGGTCGCAGCCTGCACGCCGTGGCCGGTCTGCCGGCTGATGAGCTGAAAAAGTAGGCTCTTGCACGAAAAAAGGTGAGCAAGTGCAAATTCTTGCAGTCTGCATCCTTGAAGTCGGGCTCGGTTTTCCCCATATAAGGGGCAGTTTTGCGCGAATTGTGCCATTGCCAGCCCGGTTTGGGGACGTGTGGCTCGACTCGATCAAAGTGCGCCGCTATAATGTCGCGTCATATTTTCTCATCACAAAGACAGTCGTTGTCTTTATAAACAGGAAGACTCCGGGCTTTGCCCAGGGGCAATAAAGGGTCAGCACGCAGTGCTGAGTTGAACGAGGTAGAAGAATGCAAGTTTCTGTAGAGACAACCCAGGGTCTGGAACGCCGTCTTACCATCACCGTACCGGCCGCTACCGTTGACGCCGCCGTGCGCAAAGAATTGAACGGCCTGGCCAAAACCCGTCGCATCGACGGTTTCCGTCCTGGCAAGGCTCCGGTTGCCATCATCAAGAAAATGTTCGGCGCCATGGCTCATGCTCGCGTTGCTGACGAAATGATGCAGAGCAACTTCATCAAGGCCATCATCGACAACAAGCTGAGCCCGGCCGGTGCCCCGACCATGGATCCGAAAGAGATCAAAGAGGGTCAGGATTTCGAATTCACCGCCACTTTCGAAGTGTACCCGGAGTTCGAAGTTGCCGGTCTGGAGACCATCAAGGTCGAGAAGCCGGTTGCTACCGTGAAGGATGAAGATCTGGCCAACATGATCGACACCCTGCGCAAGCAGCACGCTACCTGGAGTGAAGTGGACGCCGCCGCTGCCGATGGCATGCGTGTGACCATGGACTTCGTCGGTTCCATCGACGGTGAAGAGTTCGACGGCGGCAAGGCCGAAGGCTTCAACCTGGTGCTGGGCGCCGGCCGCATGATCCCTGGCTTCGAAGACGCCATCCTGGGCAAGAAAGCAGGCGACGAGTTCACCATCGACGTAACCTTCCCGGCTGACTACCACGCTGAAAACCTGAAAGGTAAAGCTGCCAAGTTCGCTTCCAAGCTGAACAAGGTGGAAGAGCAGATCCTGCCTGAGCTGACCGAAGAGTTCGTCAAGCGTTTCGGCATCGAGAGCGGCAGCGTTGAAGAGCTGAAAGCCGAAGTGCGCAAGAACATGGAGCGCGAACTGGCTCAAGCCCTGAAAAACAGCGTGAAAGAGCAGGTGCTGAACGGCCTGGTTGAAGCCAACCAGATCGATCTGCCGAAGGCTGCCGTTGCTCAGGAAATCGATGCCCTGCGTCAGCAGGCACTGCAGCGTTTCGGCGGCTTCCAGGGCGGCAACGCACCTGAACTGCCGGCCGAGCTGTTCCAGGCCCAGGCCGAGCGTCGCGTACGCGTAGGTCTGCTGCTGGGCGACGTGATCCGTACCAACGAGATCAAGGCTGACGACGCCCGCGTCAACAGCATCATCGAATCCATGGCCACTGCCTACGAAGATCCGAAGGAAGTGATCGAGTACTACCAGAAGAACGAGCAGATGCTGAACGGCGTTCGCAACCTGGCGGTAGAAGATCAAGCCATCGACCTGATCCTCTCCAAGGCCCAGGTGACCGAGAAAGAAGTTGCATTTGACGAAGTGATCAACAAGTCCGGTGCCGCTGCCTAAGAACATTTGACTTAAGGTCAAGACTGTTAAGTATAATGGCTCGTGTGATCTCCACTCGGGCCATTTTATTTTAGGGACAATGCCTTATGTACAAGAACTATAACGATGTGACTGAATCCCCACGCAATGCGCTCATCCCGATGGTGGTAGAGCAAACCGCGAAAGGGGAGCGTTCCTACGACATCTATTCTCGTCTGCTGAAGGAGCGGGTGATCTTCCTGACCGGTCAGGTTGAAGATCACATGGCGAATCTGGTGGTGGCTCAGCTGCTGTTCCTGGAGTCCGAAAATCCGGATCAGGACATCAGCATCTACATCAACTCTCCGGGTGGGGCCGTCACGGCCGGTATGTCCATTTATGACACCATGCAGTTCATCAAGCCGGACGTCAGCACTGTGTGCATGGGGCAGGCCTGTTCCATGGGCGCCTTCCTGCTGGCCGGTGGTGCCAAGGGCAAGCGTTTCTGCCTGCCCAATGCCCGCGTGATGATCCACCAGCCGCTGGGCGGTTTCCAGGGCCAGGCATCTGATATCCAGATCCACGCCCAGGAGATCCTGAAGATCAAGAATACCCTGAACGAGCGTCTTGCCTTCCATACCGGACAGGACATGGCCACCATCGAGCGTGACACCGACCGTGACAACTTCATGTCCGCCGAGCAGGCCGTGGCCTATGGTCTGGTTGATGGTGTCCTGAGCCGCCGCGGCTGAGCCACGAGCTAGCCCGTACCATCATTGAGGACATCATCTGATTTGGTGATGCCCTCAATCGGCAGATCAGGCATGGGCAGGGTGTTCCGGACTGTTGTAAACTCAACAGGACAATCCATCCTCTATTGATAAAACGAGGTTGCTGAATGACAGAAAAACGCAAGGGTGAGGGTGATAAGCTGCTCTACTGCTCTTTTTGCGGCAAAAGCCAGCATGAAGTGCGCAAGCTGATCGCTGGCCCTTCCGTCTACATATGTGATGAGTGCGTCGAGCTGTGCAACGACATCATCCGCGAGGAGATCCGTGAGGTCTCGCCCAAGCGCGATGGTAGCGAGCTGCCGACCCCTCATGAAATCCGCGCTCATCTGGATGACTATGTGATCGGGCAGGAGTACGCCAAGAAGGTGTTGGCGGTAGCCGTCTACAACCACTACAAGCGGCTGCGCAGCGGCAGCGAGTCTGGTGGTGTGGAGCTGGGCAAATCCAACATCCTGCTGATCGGTCCGACCGGCAGCGGCAAGACCCTGCTGGCCGAAACCCTGGCCCGTCTGCTGGACGTGCCGTTCACCATGGCCGACGCCACCACATTGACCGAAGCCGGTTACGTGGGTGAGGACGTGGAGAACATCATCCAGAAGTTGCTGCAAAAGTGCGACTACGACGTGGAGAAGGCCCAGCGCGGCATCGTCTACATCGACGAGATCGACAAGATCTCCCGCAAGTCGGACAACCCCTCCATCACCCGCGACGTCTCCGGGGAAGGGGTGCAGCAGGCCCTGCTCAAGCTGATCGAAGGGACCATCGCTTCCGTGCCGCCGCAAGGTGGTCGCAAGCACCCGCAGCAGGAGTTCTTGCAGGTTGATACCTCCAAGATCCTGTTCATCTGTGGTGGCGCCTTTGCCGGTCTGGACAAGGTGATCGAGCAGCGCTCCGTTAAGGGCACCGGCATCGGTTTTGGTGCCGAGGTCAAGTCCAAGAGCGCCAAGGCGACCTTGAGCGAGAGCTTTGCCAAGGTGGAGCCGGAAGATCTGATCAAATACGGTCTGATCCCCGAGTTCATCGGTCGTCTGCCGGTGGTCGCGACCCTGACCGAGCTGGACGAGGCTGCCCTCATCCAGATCCTGAAAGAGCCGAAGAACGCGCTGACCAAGCAGTATGCCGCGCTGTTCGATCTGGAAGGGGTGGAGCTGGAGTTCCGTGACGACGCCTTGAACGCCATTGCCCGCAAGGCTATGGAGCGCAAAACCGGCGCTCGCGGTCTACGTTCCATCGTGGAAGCCGTGCTGCTGGATACCATGTATGACCTGCCGTCGCTGGACGGTGTCAGCAAGGTGGTGATCGACGAGACCGTGATCAAGGGGGACTCCGCGCCCTTGATGATCTACGAAAATCCCGAGACCCAGGCCGCAGCATCAGAGTAAATGTCTGATTTTTAATCAAATGAAAGGGGCTTTTTGCCCCTTTCATGCTTTTTGCGGTTTCGGCGATTGAATCTCATCTAAGCGCCCCCATATACTCAGCCAAGCGCTTTGCCAACGGTATAACAAGCCGAGAGGACATATATGAACCTAGAGCGTTCAGAACGCATCGAGATTCCCGTCCTGCCTCTTCGTGACGTGGTGGTTTATCCCCACATGGTCATTCCACTCTTTGTGGGGCGGGAAAAATCCATTCGCTGTCTGGAAGCGGCCATGGAGCAGGACAAGAAAGTTCTGCTGGTGGCCCAGAAGGATGCGTCAACCGATGAGCCGACGGTGGAGGAGATCTTCTCCGTCGGGACAGTGGCCAATATTCTGCAGATGCTCAAGCTGCCCGACGGCACCGTCAAGGTGCTGGTGGAAGGGGGCCAGCGTGCCCGTCTTGAGCGGATGATCGACGACCGGGACTTCTTCGTTGGCGAGGCGCAGTACATCGCCTCCAAGGCGATCGACGAGAAGGACCAGGACGTGCTGGTACGTTCTGCCATCGGTCAGTTTGAAGGTTACATCAAGCTCAACAAGAAGATCCCGCCCGAGGTGCTCACCTCGATTTCGGCGATCGACGACGCGGCGCGCCTGGCCGATACCATGGCTGCCCACATGCCGCTCAAGCTCGAAGACAAGCAGAAGGTACTGGAAATCGCCTCCGTGTCCGAGCGCATCGAGTTTCTGATGGCCATGATGGAGTCGGAGATCGACCTGCTGCAGGTCGAGAAGCGTATCCGCTCCCGGGTCAAGAAGCAGATGGAGAAGAGCCAGCGCGAGTACTATCTCAACGAGCAGATGAAGGCCATCCAGAAAGAGCTGGGTGAGCTGGAAGACAGCCCGGATGAGTTCGAGGCCCTCAATCGCAAGATTGAAGAGGCCGGCATGCCGGAAGATGCGCGTGAGAAGGCGCAGGCCGAGCTTGCCAAGCTGAAGATGATGTCCCCCATGTCGGCGGAAGCCACCGTGGTGCGCAGCTACGTCGACTGGATGGTGCAGGTGCCGTGGAAGGCGCGTTCCAAGGTCAAGAAAGACCTGGGCAAGGCGCAAGAGGTGCTGGATGCCGATCACTATGGCCTGGAGAAGGTCAAGGATCGCATCCTCGAGTATCTGGCGGTGCAGGCGCGGGTCAACAAGCTCAAGGGCCCCATCCTCTGTCTGGTTGGGCCTCCCGGTGTGGGCAAGACCTCGCTCGGTCAGTCCATCGCCAAGGCCACCGGTCGCAAATATGTGCGTATGGCGCTCGGCGGCGTGCGTGACGAGGCGGAGATCCGCGGTCATCGTCGTACCTACATCGGTTCCATGCCCGGCAAGCTCATCCAGAAGATGGCCAAAGTCGGCGTGAAGAACCCGCTGTTCCTGCTCGACGAGATCGACAAGATGAGCTCGGACATGCGAGGCGATCCCGCCTCCGCCCTGCTGGAAGTGCTGGATCCCGAGCAGAACAACAGCTTCAACGATCACTACTTGGAAGTGGATTATGACCTGTCGGACGTGATGTTCGTGGCCACCTCTAACTCCATGAACATCCCGGGTCCACTGCTGGACCGGATGGAAGTGATCCGTCTGTCCGGTTACACCGAAGACGAGAAGCTCAACATCGCCAAGCAGCACCTGGTCTCCAAGCAGATCCAGCGCAACGGCCTGAAAGAGTCCGAGATCACCATCGAGGATTCCGCCCTGGTCGGGGTGATCCGCTACTACACCCGCGAGGCGGGGGTGCGTAGCCTGGAGCGCGAGATCTCCAAGATTTGTCGCAAAGCGGTCAAGCGCATCCTGCTGGACAAGAGCATCAAGCATGTTCAGGTCAATCAGGCCAACCTCAAGGAGTTCCTCGGGGTACAGCGCTTCGACTACGGCAAGGCGACCGACCAGAACCAGGTGGGTCAGGTCTGTGGTCTGGCGTGGACCGAAGTGGGGGGCGATCTGCTCACCATCGAGACCACCAACATGCCGGGCAAGGGCAAGCTCACCTACACAGGCTCCCTCGGTGACGTGATGCAGGAGTCCATCCAGGCGGCCATGACGGTGGTGCGGGCCCGTGCCGAGAAGCTGCGCATCAATGCGGACTTCTACGAGAAGCGCGACATCCACGTGCACGTACCGGAAGGGGCCACCCCCAAAGATGGTCCTAGCGCCGGTATCGCCATGTGTACCGCCCTGGTCTCCAGCTTGACCGGTAATCCGGTTCGTGCTGATGTGGCCATGACGGGGGAAATCACCTTGCGCGGCGAAGTGCTGCCCATCGGCGGTCTCAAAGAGAAGCTGCTGGCGGCTCATCGTGGTGGCATCAAGCGTGTGCTGATCCCGAAAGAGAACGAGCGGGACCTCGAGGAGATCCCGGACAACGTCAAACAAGACCTTGAAATTCATCCGGTTCGCTGGATTGACGAGGTGCTGGAACTGGCGTTGCAGGACAATCCGCAAGGGTTTGAGCGCGTTTCTGTCGTATAAATGTTGATGCGCCGCAAATTTGGCGCATTCGGGCGGTGGTTAAGGCTTGCATGCTCCGGATAACGGAAGTAGCCTTGACCACCGATCGGGAACTCATGATGAGTCGCAAGGCGTGATGTGGCGCGGGTTTGCGCCAGATTGTCACTTGCAACTGATCAGGAGGCTTGCTATAAAACCTCCACTTGTTGTGGCCAGGGAAATCGGCGCCGCAGCGATGTTCGATAAAAGGGGAATATAAGAGTGAATAAATCTCAACTGATTGACAAGATTGCAGACGGTGCTGATATCTCCAAAGCCGCTGCTGGCCGTGCGCTGGATGCTTTCATTGACGCCGTCGGTGAAGCTCTGAAAGAGGGTGACCAGGTTGCTCTGGTTGGTTTCGGTACTTTCGCCGTGCGCGAACGTGCTGCCCGTTCTGGCCGTAACCCGCAAACTGGCGCGACCATCGAAATCGCCGCTGGTAAAGTTCCTGCCTTCAAAGCCGGTAAGGCCCTGAAAGACGCGGTCAACTAAGCCGGGCGCTGATTCTACATCGGCTACCGTCCTTGGTCACAGACCAGACAAGTGAGAGGGCTCTCCCTCATACTGATTGACCAAGGCGCATCGCAATCGGTGCGCCTTTTCATTATTTACGCCCATCGAGTTCGGGAGCATAAGTACAAACATGATGTTGGATAAACTACGCGAAGGGGCGCAGGGCAAGGTGGCCAAGGTTATCTTGGGCCTGATTATCCTCTCCTTTGCCTTGGCCGGTGTAGGTAGCTATCTGAACGGTCCGGCCCGTACCGCCCCCGCCACCGTCAACGGCACGGATATCACTGCCGCGGCACTGGAAAATGCCTACCGCAACGAGCGCGCCCGCATGGAGTCCCAAATGGGGGAGTCCTTCAATCAGCTGGCCGCCAATCCCGATTACATGAAACAGTTCCGTCGCGGCGTACTGGACAGACTGATCGATCAGGCCCTGTTTGACAGCAAGGCCCGTGAACTGGGTCTGCGGGTCAGCGATGAGCAGATCAAGCAGGCCATCGTCGCCATGCCCGAGTTTGCCGAAGAGGGCAAGTTCAACAACGATCGCTACCTGCAGCTGATCCGCCGTGCCGGCATGACCCCCGAGATGTTCCGTGACTCCCTGCGCCAGGACATGGTGCGTCAGCAACTGATGGGCGCCCTGTTGGGCACCGAATTTGCGCTCAAGGGTGAAGCCGAGCAACTGGACAAGCTCTACAACCAGACTCGCGATCTGCGTCTGGTGCGCCTGGCCGCCTCCGCCTATCTGGGTGACGTAAAAGTCTCCGATGAAGAGGTGGAGCAGTACTACAAGGCTAACAGCAACCGCTTCATGAACGACGAGCAGGTTAAGGTCGACTATCTGCTGCTGGACGCCGCCACCCTTGGCAAAGACGTCAAGGTGAGCGAGCAGGATGCCCAGGACTACTACGATCAGCACCAGGATCTGTTCCAGCGTGCCGAGCGTCGCCACGTGGCTCACATCCTGATCCCGTTTGGCAAGGACGAGAAAGCCGCCGAGCAGAAGGCTGAAGCCGTACTGGCCAAAGCCAAGGCGGGTGACGACTTCGCTGCCCTGGCCAAGGCCGACTCATCCGATACCTTCTCCGCCAAGAAGGGCGGCGAGCTGGACTGGTTCGAGAAAGGGGTGATGGATCCGGCGTTCGAGAAGGCGGCCTTTGCCCTGACCAAGGCCGGCGATCTCTCCGCCGTCGTCAAGAGCCCGTTTGGCTTCCACGTCATCAAGCTGCTGGGGGTTGAACCGGCCCAGACCAAGCCGTTTGCCGATGTGAAAGCAGAGACCATCAGCCGTCTGCAGAGCGACAAGGCCAAGGAGCTGTTCTTTGCCGAGCAGCAGAAGATGGCCGACAGCAGCTTCGAGAACCCGGACTCGCTGGACTTGACCGCTGAGACCATGGGCCTCAAGGTGCAGTCCACCGGTTACTTCAGCCAGGCTGATGCACCGGCACCGCTCAACGATCCCAAGGCGCTTTCTGCGGCCTTCTCCGAGCAGCTGCGCGATGACAACACCAACTCCGACGTGATCGAGCTGGCTGACGGCAAGGCGCTGGTGATGCACATCACCGGTCACCAGCCGAAAGCGGCCAAGCCGCTGGCGGAGGTGAAAGAGCAGGTGATTGCCGCCATCACGCACGACAAGGCCAGTGAAGTGGCCCGTGGCAAGGCGCAGGGTCTGCTGGACAAGCTCAAGGCCGGCGAGAACATCCAGTCTGAGCTGACTGCACTGGGTCTGAAGGTGGAGAGCCACGATGGCGTCGCCCGTTTCGCCCAGGATCTGGATCAGAACCTGGTGGCACAGGCCTTCCGCATGCCTCATCCGGTCGATGGCAAGCCGAGCGTCGAGCTGGTGACCGAAGCCAATGGCGACCGCGTGGTGGTGGCCCTGGACAAGGTGACCGTCGCCAAGGAGCCGTCCGGTATGGCCAAGCTGCTGCAAGGCCAGCTGGGTCAGGGCAAGGCTCAGGTGAGCTACAAGTCTCTCATCGACGAGCTGCGCAAGTCTGCCAAGATTGAGTACTTCACCGACGTGGAAGCCACGGTCGAATAAGTCGAACCGATCCCAGTCGATATGAGAACGGCCCCTTGATGGGGCCGTTTTTTTATCTGCACGCGGCGGAAGGGGCGGGATGTGCTGCTCCTTCTGGCCGAAGATAAGCTGCCTGGCGGAAGGTCAGTTGCGGGAGCCGAACCCTTGGCTCTTCTGGTCTGCATCCCAAGAGGGAGCCTTGCCAACAGGCATAAAAAAACCGGCAACGCGTGCCGGTTTTTATCGTGCTGCCTGAAGGTCGGGGTTACACCACGCCCTGGGTACGCAGGTAATCCTCGTAGGTGCCGCCGAAATCGCGGATGCCGTTCTCGGTCAGCTCCAGGATGCGAGTCGCCAGGGAGGAGACAAACTCACGGTCGTGGGAGACGAAGATCAGGGTGCCCTTGTACATCTCCAGCGCCAGGTTCAAGGATTCGATGGATTCCATGTCCAGGTGGTTGGTCGGTTCATCCATGATCAGGATGTTGGGGCGCTGCATCATCAGCTTGCCGAACAGCATGCGGCCCTGTTCACCACCGGAGAGCACCTTGACCGGCTTCTTGATGTCGTCCTGGGAGAACAGCAGACGGCCCAGCACGGAGCGTACGGCCTGCTCGTCTTCGTTCTCCTGTTTCCACTGGGCCATCCAGTCGAACACATTGAGGTCGGTGTCGAAGTCCTCGGCGTGATCCTGGGCGTAGTAGCCTATCTGAGCGTTTTCGGACCACTTGATGGTGCCGGTATCCGGTGCCAGTGCCCCAACGAGGGTCTTGATCAGGGTGGATTTACCGATCCCGTTGGTACCCAGAATGGCGACCTTCTCGCCCACTTCCAGCATCATGTTGAGCCCCTTGAACAGGGGGCCGTCGCCATAACCCTTGGAAACGCCTTCGATCTCCAGGATGTTGCGGTAGAGCTTCTTCTCCTGCTCGAAGCGGATGAAGGGGTTCTGACGGCTGGAGACCTTCACTTCCTCAATCTTGATCTTGTCGATCTGCTTGAGGCGAGAGGTGGCCTGGCTGGACTTGGAGGCGTTGGCGCTGAAACGCGACACGAAGGATTGCAGATCGGCGATCTGGGCCTTCTTCTTGGCGTTGTCGGCCAGCAGGCGCTCACGGGCCTGGGTGGCGGCGGTCATGTACTCGTCGTAGTTGCCCGGGTAGACGCGCAGCTCGCCGTAGTCCAGATCCGCCATGTGGGTGCAGACGGAGTTCAGGAAGTGACGGTCGTGAGAGATGATGATCATGGTGCTCTCGCGATCGTTGAGCACCTGTTCCAGCCAGCGAATGGTGTTGATGTCCAGGTTGTTGGTCGGTTCGTCCAGCAGCAGGATGTCGGGGTTGGAGAACAGCGCCTGTGCCAGCAGCACCCGCAGTTTCCAGCCCGGCGCCACTTCGCTCATGGGGCCGTTGTGCTGCTCGATGGGAATGCCGGCACCCAGCAGCAGCTCGCCTGCGCGGGCTTCGGCGGTATAGCCGTCATACTCGGCGACCAGGCCTTCCAGCTCGGCGGCCTTCATGTAGTCGTCGTCGGTCGCTTCCAGATTGGCGTAGATGGCATCGCGCTCGGCGATGGCGGCCCACAGCTCGGTGTGACCCATCATGACCACGTCCAGCACGCGCATCTCTTCGTAGGCGAACTGATCCTGACGCAGCTTACCAATCCGCTCGTTGACGTCCAGGCTCACATTACCGCCAGTGGGCTCCAGATCGCCGCCGAGGATCTTCATGAAGGTGGACTTGCCACAGCCGTTGGCGCCGATGAGGCCGTAGCGGTTGCCGCCGCCAAACTTGACGCTGATGTTCTCAAACAGCGGCTTGGCGCCGAACTGCATGGTGATGTTGTTGCTTGAAAGCACTGGAATGTCCCGGTTGATCTGTCAAATGGCGCGCATTATGGCACAGATCCCCCGAAAGTTTTAGCAAGAACTGTGATCCGGGCCTATTGCAGGGGGGATTTGGATGGTGGTGCTGTGCGCTCACGCCCCCTGGCGGCCATGGCCGCGTCGATCGGACAGCAACGGGCGCTAACCGTAGCCTGTCGGCATGAAAAAAGCCGGCCCTGAGGCCGGCTTGCACTGTTAATGGAAGGCTCAGTGGGAGCTGGCGCTGGCGGCGCCAAGCCCGGTCTGGGAGCGGACGAACTGCGGGAAGAACCTGGCGTGCTCGTCGGCGGCATTTTGTGACTTGTCGGTCACCGAGAAGAACCAGATCCCGACAAACGCCAGCCCCATGGAGAAGAGGGCAGGGTACTCGTAGGGGAAGATCGCCTGGGCATGACCCAGCACCTTCACCCACACGGTCGGGCCCAGGATCATCAGGCTGACTGCACTCACCAGCCCCAGCCAGCCGCCATAGACGGCGCCGCGGGTGGTCAGGCGTGACCAGAACATGGAGAGGAACAGCACCGGGAAGTTGCAGCTGGCGGCGATGGAGAAGGCCAGTCCCACCATGAAGGCGATGTTCTGCTTCTCGAACAGGATGCCCAGCCCGATGGCCACCACACCCAGCACTATGGTGGTGAGCTTGGAGACGCGCAGCTCGTCGGCTTCGTTGGCCTTGCCCTTCTTGATGACGCTGGCGTAGAGGTCGTGGGAGACCGCAGAGGCACCGGCCAGGGTCAGCCCGGCCACCACCGCCAGTATGGTGGCAAACGCCACGGCGGAGATGAAGCCCAGGAACAGGCTGCCACCTACCGCATCGGCCAGATGAACGGCCGCCATGTTGGTGCCGCCCAGCAGGGCGCCGGTGGCATCCTTGAAGTCGGGGTTGGTGCTGACCAGCAGGATGGCGCCAAAGCCGATGATGAAGGTGAGGATGTAGAAGTAGCCGATAAAACCGGTGGCATAGAACACGCTCTTGCGGGCCTCTTTGGCGTCACTCACGGTGAAGAAGCGCATCAGGATGTGGGGCAGGCCGGCGGTACCGAACATCAGGGCGAGACCCAGCGAGATGGCGGAGATGGGATCGGCGACCAGGCCGCCCGGGCTCATGATGGCGATGCCCTTCTCGTGCACTTTCACCGCTTCGCTGAACAGGGTACCGATGTCGAAGTTGACCGACTTCATCACCATGATGGCCATGAAGCTGGCACCGGAGAGCAGCATCACCGCCTTGATGATCTGCACCCAGGTGGTGGCCAGCATGCCGCCAAACAGTACGTAGAGCACCATCAGGATGCCGACCAGCACCACGGCCACATGGTATTGCAGGCCGAACAGCAGCTCGATGAGCTTGCCGGCACCGACCATCTGGGCGATCAGGTAGAGGGCGACCACCACCAGGGAACCGCTGGCGGAGAGGGTGCGCACCTCGGTCTGCTTGAGGCGATAGGAGGCGACGTCGGCAAAGGTGTACTTGCCGAGGTTGCGCAGCCGTTCGGCGATCAGGAACAGGATGATGGGCCAGCCCACCAGAAAGCCGATGGAGTAGATGAGACCGTCGTAGCCGGAGGTGTAGACCAGCGCCGAGATGCCGAGGAAGGAGGCGGCAGACATGTAGTCACCGGCGATGGCCAGACCGTTCTGGAAGCCGGTGATGCGCCCGCCGGCGGCGTAGTAGTCGGCAGCCGAGCGGTTGCGCTTGGAGGCCCAGTAGGTGATGAACAGGGTCGCCGCCACGAAGACCACGAACATGATGATGGCCGGGATGTTGAGGGGCTGGCGATGCACTTCGCCGGTCAGCGCATCGGCTGCCAGCAGGGGGAACGATGCCAGCAGGGCCGGCAGCAGCAGAAACTTGCCTTTCATGATTTCACTCCCTTGAGGATCTTCTGGTTCAGTTCGTCAAACTCGCCGTTGGCCCGAAACACGTAGACACCGGTCAGCACGAAGGCGGACAGGATGAGACCTATTCCGACCGGGATGCCGCGGGTGACGGAAGATCCTTCGCTCAAGGGGGTGCCAAGCCAGCCGGGGGCAAAGGCGATGAGCAGGATGAACGCCAGGTAGAGCCCCAGCATCAGGATGGAGAGGGACCAGGCGAAGCGCTGGCGCTTGGCGACCAGCGCCTGGAAGTTGGGATCTTGCTGGATCCGAAGATAAGGTTGCTGTTCCATTGCAGTGCTCCATGACATTGAGTGTCAGCGGTGGATGAGGGGGTTCCCTACCGGGCAACCTAAGCCGCCCATGTAACCAAAATGTGAATCAAATGTTATTTGTGGACAATTAGACTTTGGGATAAGCCAGTGGCCCGCCCTGATGCAGGCGCAGGAAGATGAGGGCCGCGGTGATGGCGTCGCTGAGGGCGTCGTGGGCGGGCAGGGGGGGAAGTGCCAGATGGTGGCAGATCGCCGCGAGATGAAGATCGATGACGGCCTCAGGATAGCGGCGATAGAGGTGATCGTGGTAGAGCCGGCTCACTTCTATGCCTCGCTGCGCCAGGGTCAACCCCCACAACTTGCGGCAGGCCAGGTTGAGGATGCGCAGATCATAGGCGATGTGATACCCCACCAGTTCACGGGGGCCGATGAAGGCAAGCAGCTGATGCAGCGCGGCTTCCAGCTCCATGCCCTGTTGCAGATCCTGATGGCGCAGACCGTGGATCACCACCGACTCGGCGGTGAGGTTGTCGGGTGGCAACACCCGCAGGGAGAGCGCTTCGCCGGTCAGCAGCCGGTTGCCCCGAATGCGTACCGCCCCGATGGCGACGATCTCGGCCCGGTCGGGATCCAGGCTGGTGGTCTCGAAGTCGAGGGCCACCCACTCGTCGGCCGGGGGGGCGGCAAAGAGCGGCGCGAACGCCGAGGCGTGAAAGCGGCGACCAAGCCAATGACGACGCAGGCGGCTCAACACGGCTATTGCCTCAGACGAAAGTGCAAGGTGAGCCACTGCTGGAATTTCTTCACCTGATGCAGCGCCTGGCGCAGCAGGTCCCGCTCGCCATGGCTGAGATCATTGACCTGCACCCTGCTCTCCCCCTCCTTGAGCTGGCTGCGCAACCTGAGTCGCACGAACAACCTGAACGCCTCCGCCAGATCGGCGCCAAAGCTGGCGCTGAGCCGCTCTGCCGCCACCAGCGCCTCGATGCGCCCCAGGGTGGAGGTCTCCAGGATGGCGGCTTCCAGCGCCAGCATGCGGATGCCGTGCACCAGCGGGAAGAGGCCGCCACGTTTCAGATCCAGCCCCTCCGGTGCCCGCTCCAGCCGGCCAAACAGGGTGAGGGGGGCGTGAAAGGCGACCGCCGGCCGCACCATTTCCGCCAGCAGATCTCCCCGCTCGGCCAGCTGCTCGCGCAACTTGCGGGCAACGGGGGGAAGGAGGGCGCGATCGCCGGCGATGGGGTGGGCGTCGGCCAGGGTGGCGAGCCAGAGCAGATCCTCCTCCCTGGCTTCGACGCAGGCCCGCTCGATCTCCTGCAGCCAGCCGTCGAGGGGTTTGACCCAGGCGGGGTTGTTGACCATCACCCGGCCGGGGCAGGGCGGGTAGCCGAGCCTGGCCAGCAGCTCACTGAAGGCGGCCAGATCGGCCTGTTGGGTAGGCCAGCGCAGGTCGGCGGGCAGGATCAGGGCATTGTCCTGATCGGTTTTGAGGATCTGCTCGCCGCGCCCCTCCGAGCCCAGCATCAGCAGGCAGACCCGCTCCTGCACCTCGGGCGGGATCACCAGCGCGAAGGCCTTGGCGATCAGCTGCTCGTTGATGGTGGCGATGAGCTTCATCAAGAAGGCTGTGTGGATCCCCTGGGCGAACAGGGAGCGGGTCAGCTGCTGCTGTTCACGGGCCACCGCTTCCAGTGCTGGCAGGGTGTCGGCGCGGGCGATGCGCAGGGTCAGCACATGGGAGTGGGTGGAGAAGAGGCCGAGCACCTGGGTCAGGTGCAGGATCCCCGCCACCTCCTGTCCCTGCCAGACAACCAGCCGCTTGATGCGATGACGGGTCATCAGCAACAGGGCATCGAACAGATAGCTGCCCTGGGCCAGCCCGATCAGCGGGGTGGGGGTCAGTACTGCCAGCGGCGCCGTCAGCGGCAATCCCTTGAGGGTGAGGGCGTGCAGCAGGGTCTTGCGGGTTGCCAGGCTCAGGCTGCCATCCGTGGCGGGGTAGAGCAGGCAGTCGGTGCCCCTGGCCACCATTGCCTCGGTGGCGGCCAGGAGCGACAGGCGGCTGTCGACGATGAGCGGCGGCTGCAGATGGCCGGGTTCGATGCGGGTCAGGATGAACTCCGCCAGATTCTTCTGGCCCAGCTGGGCGCGCTGCTCCTGCAGCTGCTGTCGCTGTGCCAGGCTGGCGGTGAAGTAGCGGGCGAAGGCGTCGTTGCCTTCACACAAGGCCAGGAAGGTATCGCGGGGGATCAGCTGGCAGAGCAGATCTTCCAGCGCGTTGAACTGGTGGCGACAGTGGCCGTCGAACTGGGCGCGCACGTCGAACATGTCCCCCTCGCCGTAGTCGCCAAACTGATGGTGGGGGGTCGACTCCTCCACCGCCCCCTTGATGACGAGGTAGAGGCCGGGCGGGGCGTCGCCGGCCTTTAACACCGGCTGGCCGGCGCGAAAATAGCAGATGGAGAGGGCCTGCCCCAGTTGTTGGCGCTCAGGCTCGCTCAGGCACTCAAACGGCGGACGGGCAAAGTTGAACAGGGTGGTCATGGCAATCCTTGGCCGGTGGCGTCAAATCAGTCTGACAAAGCGGCGTGCTGCCGGCCAGCCGACTTTAGTCGCACGGCCAGCCGATCCCATGGGCCGCTGTACCTGATGATAACACTCTGATAACGTGGTGGTATGACCAGTGTGAGCTCAGGAGAGGACAGGGGAAAATGGAAAAACCAAGGGTCAAATGCGAGATCCGGGACGGCATCGCCGAGGTGATGCTGGCGCGGGGCGACAAGCTCAATGCGCTGGACAGAGGCATGTTCAGCGCCATTGACGAGGTACTCGAGCAGCTACGCCAGCACAAGGGGTTGCGGGCGGTGATCCTGCACGGGGAGGGGCGGGCCTTTTGCGCCGGGTTGGATGTGAAATCCATGCTCAAGCAGCCGGTGGCGGCGCTCGAGATTTTAAAACGCGAGGCGGACGAAGCCACCAACCTGGCCCAGCGGGTGGCCTATGGCTGGCATCAGCTGCCGGTGCCGGTGATCGCCGTGACCCAGGGGGTCTGCTTTGGCGGCGGGCTGCAGATCGCCCTTGGCGCCGACTTTAGGTTCAGCACCCCCGATTGCCGCTTCTCGGTGATGGAGATCAAGTGGGGCATCATCCCCGACATGAGCGGCAGCGTCACCATGCGCAACCTGATGGGGGTGGATACCGCCATGGAGCTGGCCATGAGCGGGCGCGAGCTGGCGGCGCCGGAGGCCAAGTCTCTCGGGCTGGTGAGCCGGGTCTGCGACGATCCGCTGGCTCAGGCGCGGGAGTTCGCGAGAACTCTCATCACCAAGTCGCCGGACGCGCTGGCGGGGATCAAGCAGCTCTACAACCAGGCCTGGGCCCGCAGCGACGAGGCAATGCTCAAAGAGGAGACCCGGTTGCAAAAGCAGATCCTGGGACGCCCAAATCAGTGGCGTGCCACCCTCAACAGCCTGTTTCGCTGGCGCCTGCCGTTCGGGCCGCGCCGCAACGCGCTCTGAGCGACAAGGATGAACAAAAGAAATGGCAGCCGAGGCTGCCATTTTTGTTGGGTGAGTCTTAAGCGATCAGGAGATCTTGCGATCCTGGTCCGGCTCGAACGAGTGACCGGATTTCTCCTGCTCCAGGTTGTCTTCGGAGCGGTGACCAGACCAGTAGTCGGCGTTCTTGATGCCGAGTTTCTCCGGGTGGAACACCGGATCCAGCCCCTGGGCCTGCTGGGCCTCGTAGTCTTTCAGACAGGTGAAGGCGGTCTTTTGCAGCAGCAGGATGGCAATGATGTTGAGCCAGGCCATCAGGCCGACCCCGATGTCACCCATGCCCCAGGCCAGATCGGCGGTCTTGACGGTGCCGTAGACAGTGGCGGCCATCAGGGCAATCTTCAGCAAGAAGGTGAGCCAGGGGCGGTTAATCTTGCGGTTGACGAACGCTATGTTGGTCTCGGCGATGTAGTAGTAGGCGACGATGGTGGTGAACGCGAAGAAGAACAGCGCGATGGCCACGAACATGCTGCCAAAGCCCGGCATCATGCTCTCCATGGCGGTCTGCACATAGCCCGGGCCCGCAGCCACGCCGGCAATACCGGTGTAGAGCGCCGCGCCATCCGGCCCCTGCACGTTGTAGAGGCCGGTGATCAGCAGCATGAAGCCGGTGGCGGAGCAGACGAACAGGGTGTCGATGTAGACGGAGAACGCCTGCACCAGGCCCTGCTTGGCCGGGTGGCTTACCGCAGCGGCGGAGGAGGCGTGCGGACCGGTACCCTGGCCTGCTTCGTTGGAGTAGACCCCGCGTTTGACCCCCCACATGATGGCCAGGCCCAGAATGGCACCGAAGCCGGCATCCATCCCGAACGCGCTCTTCCAGATCAGCAGGATCACGCCCGGCAGCGCATGGATGTTGAGGGCGATGATGACGCAGGCGACGATGATGTAGCCCAGCGCCATGAAGGGCACCACGGTACTGGCGAAGCTGGCGATGCGCTTGACGCCGCCGAAGATGATGAAACCGAGCAGCAGCGCCAGACCGGCGGCGGTGACGTTCGGATCGATATCAAATGCAGTCTGCAGACTGGCCCCGATGGAGTTGGCCTGCACCCCTGGCAGCAGCACGCCGCAGGCGAAGATGGTGGCGATGGCGAAGGTCCAGGCGAACCAGCTCATGCCAAGTCCCTTCTCGATGTAGAAGGCCGGGCCGCCGCGGTATTCGCCGTTGATCTTCTCCTTGTAGACCTGACCCAGGGTGGACTCCACGAAGGCGGAGCTGGCGCCGAGGAAGGCTACCATCCACATCCAGAACAGGGCGCCCGGGCCACCGAAGGTGATGGCGGTGGCAACCCCGGCGATGTTGCCGGTACCGACGCGACCGGCCAGGGTCATGGCCAGCGCCTGGAAGGAGGAGACCCCCGCATCCGTGCTCTTGCCATCAAACATCAAGCGGATCATCTCCTTGATGTGACGCAGTTGCAAAAAGCGGCTGCGCAGGGAGAAGTAGAGGCCTACCCCCAGACACAGGTAGATGAGCGCAGGGCTCCAAATCACACCATTGATGGCATTGACGATCTCATTCATGTACAACAACTCCTTTGTTGTGCTGTCTTGTTGGCGGGGTCTCTGCCCCGCTCCCTTAAATTTCAGGTGACCCAGGGGTCACTCGTTATGATTGGGGGCCGGTTGGTGGCGGAAGTTTCCACTGGCCAGTCCGCGGGTTTTAACATATCGATTTGTGCAAGGGCTTCCTAGCGAAATATGTTGTCACCTTGTTAATTTGTGAATTGACATTAACAAATCGTGATGTGGTTGGACAAAATGCGGTGTCAACCCGGTATCATCTCCTCTTTCATCGGCATGCCCGTGGGGGAGAAGCAGAGCAAAATCGAGGCCAAGGATGCAAACAGAGAGAGAGACGGCGGTGATCCGCCCGGCCTGCGCCGGGGATGTGGCCGCCATGGCCGACTTGTTCGGCCAGCTGGGCTACCCGGTCAGCCCACAGGAGCTGGAGGAGCGCTGGCTGACGCCGGATCCGGCCCGCGAGGTGCTGGTGGCCTGCCTGGATGAGGGGATCGCAGGCGTCTTGGTGTGGCACTGGCTGAACCCGCTGCACGTTGCACCAGAGTGGGGCCTGATCTCGGCGCTGGTTGTCGATGAGGGTGCAAGGGGAAGCGGCGTGGGGGCCGCCCTGTTGGCCGTGGCAGAGAGCCATGCACGGGAGCGGGATTGCAGCCAGCTGGAGCTCTCCAGCAGCCTCAAGCGGGAAGGGGCCCATCGCTTCTATCTGGCGCAGGGGTATGTCGAGCGTCCGAAACGGTTTGTGAAAACAGTCTGATCAGCAAAGAGGAGTCTGCGTGTTCTGGTCTCGCGTACGAAGTGTGTTTGGTGGTGCGTCCCGGCAAGATGAGCAGGGGCCGGATGCCCTGGAGTGGCAGCAGGCCCTGGCCGCAGTGCCCATTTTGCAGGGCTTTTCCCGGGAGGAGGAGCAGACCCTGATCGGGTTGGCGCAGCAGCTGCTGGCCCGCAAGACCCTCACCCAGATCGGGGTGACGCTTACCCCCCGCCAGCAGGCGGTGCTGGCCCTGCAGGCGGCGTTGCCCATTCTGCATCTGGGGCTCGACTGGTATCGGGGCTTTCACGAAATCATCCTGATCCCCGAGCCTGTGGTGCGCCGCCAGCAGGTACAGGACGAGTTCGGGCTGGTGAGCGAGGTGGAAGAGGAGAATGCCGGCGAATCCTGGCCCCAGGGGCCGCTGGTACTGGCCTGGAGCGAGCTACAGCAGGACGGTGACTGGGACGGCTTCAATCTGGTGATCCACGAGCTGACTCACAAGCTCGACATGTTGGGAGGGGAGGCCGACGGGGCGCCGCCGCTGCCGGCAGGCATGGATCCGCGCCAGTGGACGAGTGCGCTGCAGGCAGCATTCGATGCCATGCATGCGCAGCTGGATCGCCATGAGCCTACCGCCATCGACCCTTACGCCGCCTCGCACCCGGCCGAGTTCTTTGCGGTGTGCAGCGAGTGCTTTTTTACCGATCCGCTGCGCCTGCGCGATACCTATCCGGCGGTGTACCAGCAGTTCACCCGCTTCTTCGGCCAGCAGCCGGCGACGCGTTTTCCGGCGACCCGACTGCTGGCGGGTGAGCCCGAGTATCACGGCTAGTCGGGTGAACCTGGCAAATCGCGCCCAACAAAAAGGCACCCCGCGGGGTGCCTTTTTCGTGACAGCTGTGTCGGCCGGGTGCTTAGGCAGCGGCTTTGAGCTGAACGGCGGCGGCTTTTTTGTGATCGCCGATCGGCAGCACGGTGCGGCCGAACTGCTCGTTGATCACGGTGGCCATGGCCAGGTAGATGGCGCTGGCGCCGCAGATGATGCCTTCGAAACCGGCGATGGTGCCGATCAGGGTGCTGCCGGTGAAGTCACGGGCGGCCAGCAGGAAGAACAGCACGGTCAGGGAGGCGAACACGAACTGCTTCACGCGCGGGTAGTTGACGGTCCCGATCAGCATGAACAGGGTGAACATGCCCCACATCAGCAGGTACCAGCCCATGTAGGCGTGCGGAGTGGCTTCGGCCAGACCCATGGTCGGCATCACCAGCAGGAACACCAGGCTCCACCAGAAGGTGCCGTAGGAGATGAAGGCAGTCACACCGAAGGTGTTGCCGCGCTTGTACTCCATGATACCGGCGATGATCTGGGCCAGACCGCCATAGCACAGGCCCATGGCCAGGATCATGGCGCTGATGGGGAAGAAACCTGCGTTATGGATGTTCAGCAGAATGGTGGTCATACCGAAACCCATCAGACCCAGAGGGGCAGGGTTGGCCAATTTTTCGCTCACGTGGCGTTCTCCAAAAATAGAGGTGGGGGTTGATAAAAGACGCGCGATTTTAGGCAGGCTCTTGGCCTCGGGCAAGAGGCGGAAGGGACGAAACAGTAAAAAAATAACGGAATTTTTTACCCGGCTGACCATTCGTGCGATCCAGGTAGATGACAGGTGAATGAATGGTTCAAGCAAGGTTGAAAAATTGTATTGAGCAGAACGTTTCTGAAAGTTTCATACAGCTCGAGGCGATGGGCTGAGCCGCGCTGTCTACCGTATTTTCATCGCCAAACCTGAGCACACCTGAGGCCAAAAAATACGCTCATATGCCATCAGACAAGAGGCGTCAATGACTGGTTCAATACAAGCGACCTGACTGCCTGTCCGCGGCTTTGGCATGGCTGGGCAAGGGGCATTGCGCCGGGCGAGTGAGCTGACGAGGTGGATATCTGAAACAAGGGGGTCAGGATGGGGGTGATAAAGTGTTGAACGCGAGCTTGGGTCCTGCAGTTGGCCTTATGCAGTGACGCAGATTGTTGCTGGATAGCCGAGAGGGCTGGCCGGATGAAGGGGGAAGAGAAGGAACGCGGGGGATGTGCTCGGCAACAGGTCTCGAAAGGGGGGCTCAATCCCAAAGAAGAGGGGGAATGGCATCCCCCTCATCCTGCTGATGTCACCGGCTCAATCGTCCAGGGTCAGCACCACCTTGGCCTCCTTGTCGGCCTCCTTGACCTGGCTGTCCAGCACAAATAGCCGCTCCGGTGCGATCCCCTGGCGGTCTACCAGAAACTCCTTGGTGTTCTGGGCGCGGCGCATGGCCAGATTGCGCAGGGACTTGGCGGTGATGAGCTGCTGATCCCGAAGCAGGATAACCGCCTGGGCGCGCAGGGCCGGGCTCGCCTCATCGAGCTTCAGCCGATCGGCCAGATCCCCGAGATCTTCGTTGAAACGGGCCTCATAGGCCTCTGCCAGTGCCGATTGCATGGCGGGGTCCTGCTCCAGCAGATCGAGATCCACCGGGTTGCCGGTGATCTTGGCCAGCACCCGCTCGAGCTTCTGGCGCTGCAAGATGGGGCGCTCCTCGTTGAAGTTGACCTTGCCGCGAATGTTCATGCTGAGCTTGGGTCTGTCCTTGAGGGCCTGTGCCAGCTTGGTCAGCTTCTCCTGCTGGGTGGGAGTGAGATCCGGCTCACCAGGCAGGAAGGGCAGCTCGTCCAGATCCTCGCTGCCACCCGCGAGGGAGGCGAGCAGCGAGAAGGGGGAGGTGACCGCCTTGCGCAGGGTGTTGCCAAGCACGTCCCAGAAGATGTTGCCGAGGCTGAAGTCAGGCTGATCCAGGTTGCCCTTCACTTTCAGGTTCATCTGGATGACGCCGTTGGCATCGCTCAGCAGGGCAACCGCCAGCCCCAGCGGCAGATCCTTGGCCTGCTCGCTCTTGACCTTTTCCCCCAGTTGCAGCTTCTTGATGGTGATGTCGTTGTCTCCCTCCAGCCGGTTGCCGTGCAACTGGTAGTTGAGCTTCATGGAGAGCTGGCCCTTGTCGATGGCATAACCGGCGTAGGTGCTGGAGTAGGGGGTGAAGGTGGTGAGCTCCAGGTTGTTGAAGGTGACGGCCACGTCCAGCACCGGCTGCTCGATCAGCAGGTTGGTGCCGCCGCGAATGGTCACCGGGGCGTAGCGGTCCACCTTGCCGTTGAAGGCCAGCTCGGAGCGCTGGCCCGGGATGTTGCTGATGTGGCGACTCTGGCCGCTGAGGGAAGCGATGTCCACCACGAATTCCGGGCTCAGGCTGCGATCGGCAAAGCGCAGGTTGCCCTGCTCGGTGCGCACCTGGGCGATGCTGACGCGGGGGGCCGGGCCGCTGCTGGCGGGCTTGGTCGTGGCTGGTTGCGGCAGCAGCAGTTGCTGCACGTTGGTGACCCTGTCCTCGTTGATCTCGATGCGGGCGAAGGGTTTGCGCAGCAGGATGTCGTCGATCTTCACCTGCTGGCTGATGCCGTCGTAGTGCAGGCCGCTCAGTTGCAGTTGCTCAATTTGCAGCAGGCGCTGGTTGTCGGCCCGATCCAGCACGTTGAGCCGATCGATATCGAGCCCGCCGCTCAGCTCCAGCTTGCTCAATGCCCCCTTGGCATCGGTGGCCAGCGCCAGCTTGGTGCGGCTGGCAAGCTGGCCGTCGCGCACACTGATGCGCAGCAGATCTTGCAGATAGGGCTGGGCCCAGCTGAGCGGCAGACCCTGTTGCTTGATCTCGCCGTTGAGGCTGAAGGGGGCGAGGGCGAGGTCGCCGTCAAAGTCCAGTTTTGCCTGGTTGTTGAGCGCCCCGCTCAAGGTGAGCGGGCTGCGCTGTCCGCTCTGACTGCCCAGCGGACCCAGGGCCAGCGTCAGGGCGGAGAGCTCGCGCAGCAGCGGCTTGCCGCTGCTCGATTCGGTCAGCTTGAGCTGGCCCTGTTCGATGCGGGTCTGCTTGAGGCTCCAGCGCCAGGGTTTGGCAGGGGCGGCCGGTTTGGCGGCTTTACTGGTTTTGACCGGCGGCTGCGGGATCTGCAGGGTCGCCAGATCCAGCTGCTGGTTGGCATCGAGCACGGCACTGACGGCCGGGGCCTTGAGCGTCACCCGGTCGATCTGCAGCGCCTGCTTGCTGCCGTCGAGCGCGATGCCGGTCAGCGCCAGCTGCTTGAAGCGGGCAAATTCGCCGCCCTTGCTGCGCTGAAGCTGCCAGTCATTGAGGGTCAGCTTGCCCTTGGAGAGTTGCCAGCCCAGCCCCTGCTTGCCCTCGGTTATCTGGTAGGCAAGCTCGGCGTTGGCCTCGCCCCTGGCAAGCTTGATATCGAGATAGGGGGCCCAGAGCGGGGCGAAGGGGGTGAGCGCCAGTTTGCCCAGGCTGATCTTGCCCTTGCCGGCGCCGCTCATGATGTCGAGCTCACCGCTCGCCTTGAGCGGACTCTGCTTATTGAGGGTGGCTCCGAGCACGAAAGGGTTGGCGCGGCCCGGAGCGGTGGAAAAGCGTGGCAATTGCAGGTCTAGCCCGCTCAGGGCCAGGGTGGGCACCCAGCCGGGGCTGCTCTGCTTGCGGCTGTCCTGATAGGTGATGTGACCCTGCTCGGCCGCCAGCCGGTTGACTTGCACCAGCAGGGGGGCGCCGCTGTCGGTGGTCGCGGCGTTACTCGGCGCGAGCAGGCTGGCCAGCGCCTCGGTCAGGTTGAAGCGAACGTCTTGGCCGCGATCCGCCAGTCGTACCAGATTGACCGTCGGCTTGACCAGCAGTGCCTCATCGAGGATCAGGGCGCGCTGGCGCCAGCTTTCCCCTATCAGGGGGGTGAGCTGCAAGCGATCGAAGGCGACGAGGGGCTGTTGCTGGTCATCGAACAGGGTGGTGGGGCCGATGGCGAGGGAGGGGTGGCGCAGGCCGATGTCAATCTCCCCCAGGGTCAGGTGCAGACCGTAGTGTTTGGCCAGCCAGGCCGGCAGGTGGCGCTGGGTGAGGGTGGGGGCTTGCCATAACAGAATGAGCAGAGAACAGAGCAGGGCGGCGCAGAAGTAGAGAGCGTAGCGCAGCAGGCGGGCACGCAGGGGCTTGGGCATGAGGGTCTCCAATTGATGCGCATAGGGTAACAAACTTTCAGGTCATTATCATGGTGCCACTTGATTCTGTACGCCGTACCTTGTCCAGAGGCTTGCCAGTTTTCCGCTCTTTTCAAGCGCATCCAGCCACAGCTCCAGCTGCTGCACCGAGACCCTGCTATCCGGGCTGAGCAGGGCTCGCAGCGCGTATTGCTGATCCCATTTGTCCGATCGCAGCAGTCGTGCGGCCTGTTTCGGCTGTTCTTTCTCGAACTGGTTGAGGTAGGAGAGGTTGATGATGGCCACCTCGCCGCGCCCCTTGAACAGCCCCTGCAGGGCGCTGACGTTGTCCTTGACCAAGGTGATGTTGAAGCGTCGCTTCATGTTGCCCGGTGTCGCGTCGAAATCGGCGATGCCGTAGTGATAGCCGCTGACGCCGATCAGCTGGCGTTGCTCCAGATGATCAAAGACAGTTTGATCCCGCCCCGGCGCCTTGAGCGCAACATAGATCTCTCCACCCAGCAGCAGCGGACGGGTCATCAGCACCTCATCGGCATGCCAGTCCCAATGGATGTCTTCAAACAGGATCAGGGAGAAACGACCGAGGGCCAGCGCCTGGTAGCGGTGAGTGGCGGAGGTGGGCACGAAGACGAAACGCACGTCCCGCTGGATGTCGTTGAGCTGGGCGATAAGATCCAGGGTCAGCCCGTGATAGCCGTCGTTCGCATCCTTGATCACAAAGGGGGCATAGGGGTAGCCGCCGACCCGGATCACAGGGTGGCCCCATGCCCCGCAGCAGAGCAGCAGCAACAACCAGCACCAGCGTTTCATCGGGGCTCCCGGAAGGGGGTAAATAACCCCAGATTCGGTTAATCTGCGCCAGTTTTCAAGCCGTTAAGGGAATTTACGCAGCGCTGCTCGGCCGCCTCCAGCTCGGCCATCACCATCTGGATATCCTCCAGCTGCTGGCGCAGGGAGTGGCGCTTGGTTTCGATGAGCTGGATCATGGAGTTGAGCTGGGTCTTGCTGGATCGGTCGGTGTCATACATGTCGAACAGCTCGCGGATCTCCGCCAGGCTGAAGCCGAGGCGCTTGCCGCGCAGGGTCAGCTTTAGGCGGATCTTGTCCTTGTGGCTGTAGATGCGGGTCTGCCCCTCCCGGGTCGGGGTGATGAGCCCCTCGTCCTCGTAGTAGCGGATGGTGCGCGGGGTGATGTCGAACTCGTGAGCCAGCTCGGAGATGCTGTAGGTCACCTCCTTGCCGGCGAGTCCGTGGGCGAGGGTATTGGGCATGGCGGGGCTCCTTAATGCGGGGATGGCTGGCACAGCCGCGTGCGCAGCCGCTCGGCGTTGGCGTGCAGGGCCCGGCCGACCCGAGAGCCGTTGGGGCGGCCGAGCTGCTCGCTCACCCACTGACCGGTGGCGGCCAGCTTGTCGAGATCGACGCCTGTACTCATGCCAAGGCCGTGCAGCAGGTAGACCACCTCCTCCGAGGCGACGTTGCCGGAGGCGCCGGGGGCATAGGGGCAACCACCGAGCCCGGCCACCGAGCTGTCGATGGTGCGGATGCCGCGCTCCAGCGCCGGCAGCAGGTTGGCCAGCCCCTGGCCATAGGTGTCGTGAAAATGGACCGCCAGCCGGCCGGCCGGGATCTCGTGCAGCACCGCATCCAGCATGGGGGCCACCGTGCCAGGGGTGCCGACGCCTATGGTGTCGCCGAGGGATATCTCGTGGCAGCCCAGATCCAGCAGTCGCTCGGCCATGGCGGCGACCCGCTTGGGCCGGGTCGGGCCATCGAACGGGCAGGCGATGACGGTGGAGAGGTAGCCGCGCACCTTGATGCCGAGGCTGCGCGCCTCCTGCACCAAGGGGGCGAAGCGCACCAGCGACTCCTCCACGCTGATGCCGATGTTGGCCCGGGTAAAGCCGTCCGAGCAGGCGGTAAAGAGGCCTATCTCGTCGGCGCGGGCGGCGATGGCGGCCTGCAGCCCCTGCAGATTGGGCACCAGGGCGCCGTAACGGGTTGCAACCTTGCGCGGCAGGGCGTCGAACAGTGCGGCGGAATCCGCCATCTGCGGCACCTTTTTGGGTGACACGAAAGCGCCCACCTCGATGCGCTGCAGCCCGCTCTCGGCCAGGCGGGCGATGAGCTCCAGCCGCTGCACCAGCGAGAGGGTCGCGGCCTCATTCTGCAGGCCGTCCCGCGGCCCCATCTCCACCAGGCTGACCTTGTCGTCCCGGTTCTCCTGTGCTCGGTTCATGAACGCACCTCCTGCCCGGTCTGCTCTTCGGCAAAGCGCACCAGCACGGCGCCCTGACTCACCTGTTCGCCCTGGCGGCACTGCAGCGCTTCGATCACCCCATCCCGGTCGGCCTTGAGGACGTGCTCCATCTTCATGGCCTCCAGCACCAGCAGGGGCTGCCCCTTACTGACCGGCTGGCCGGCCTCGACCTGCAGCGCCACCACTATGCCGTGCATGGGGGCCAGGATGCCGGCGGCGCCGCCCACCTGGTGATCATGGTGCAGCTGATGATGCTGATCATCGGCCGAGAAGCGGATACGCCTGCCCGCCAGTTGCAGCAGATAGTCGCCCTCGCCGAGGGACTGCAGCGGGTAGCGCAGCCAGTTGCCGTCCTGCTGCAGGCGTATGTGATCCGGCCCAAGCTCGAACGGGATCTGTTCACCCTGCCAGAGCAGGGCGCCGGCTTGCTCGGTGAGGGTCAGCACGCGGGCCTCCTCGTCGATGCGCACCGCTGCGCTGAAGCTGCGGTTGGGGCCGAGCCGAAAGCCTGTTGCCTGCTGCCAGGGGGAGGCATCGCGCTGGCGACTGGCGAGCCAGAGGGCGGCGAGCGGCCAGGCGAGCGCCGGAACGGGCAGAGTATCGGTGGGAATGGGCCACTGGGTGTGGTGGCCCATCGCCAGCACCTCTGGCTCTTCGCACAGGCGCAGCAAGAGCGGACCGTTGTGCACCAAGGGGCCGAGCTCCAGCGCCGCCAGCGCGTCGGCCAGGCTGGCAAAGGCTTCGCTGCGACTCGGTGCATGGGCGATCAGCTTGGCGATCATGGGGTCGTAATAGGGGCTTACCGCATCGCCGGCGCTGACCCCGGTATCGATGCGCACTCCTTTGGGCCAGCTGAGCCACTGGATGGGGCCGCTGGCGGGCAGAAACCCGGCGGCCACGTCTTCGGCGTAGAGGCGCGCCTCCACCGCGTGGCCGCGCAGCACCACCTCCTCCTGGGTGAGTGGCAGCGGCTTGCCTTCGGCCACCGCCAGCTGCCAGGCTACCAGATCCTGGCCGGTGACGGCCTCGGTGACCGGGTGCTCCACCTGCAGCCGGGTGTTCATCTCCATGAAGAAGAACTCCTCCCCGCACAGCAGAAATTCGATGGTGCCGGCTCCTCGATACTTGATGGCGCGGGCGGCGGCGACGGCCGCCTCGCCCATGGCACGGCGCAGCGCCGGAGGAATGTCGGGGGCGGGGGCCTCCTCGATCACCTTCTGGTGGCGGCGCTGCAACGAGCAGTCCCGATCCCCCAGATAGATGGCGTTGCCGAGGGTATCGGCAAACACCTGCACCTCTACGTGGCGGGCGCAGGCGAGATAGCGCTCCAGCAGCACATGGTCGTCACCGAAGGCAGAACTTGCCTCCCGCTTGACCGCTGCCAGGGCCGCGTCAAAGTCGGCCAGCTGATCGACCCGGCGCATCCCCTTGCCACCGCCGCCACTGGCCGCCTTGATAAGGAGCGGAAAGCCCACCTGGCTCGCCTGATCGCGCAAAAAGTCGGGGTGCTGATCCGCGCCGTGATAACCGGGCAGCACCGGCACGCCGGCGGCCTGCATCAGCGCCTTGGCACCGGACTTGTCGCCCATGGCGAGGATGGCGGCGCCGCTTGGCCCGATGAAGCGCAAGCCCCGCTGCTCGCAGGCGGCGGCAAAGTCGCTGTTCTCGGAGAGGAAACCGTAGCCCGGGTGGATGGCGTCGGCGTTCGCCTCTTTGGCAATCTTCAGCACCTTGCCGGTGTCGAGGTAGCTCTCCCGGGCGGGGGCCGGCCCCAGATGCCAGGCTTCGTCGGCTTCGCGCACATGCATGGCGCTGGCGTCGGCGTCCGAGTAGAGGGCGATGGTGTGAATGCCGAGGCGCCGGGCGGTCTTGATGATCCGCACGGCGATTTCGCCACGATTGGCGATCAGCAGACGCTTGATTGGAGCGTGATGGGTCATGCTGGCTCCCTGTCGTTCAAGGCGCACAAGTGCGAAGCGTGTTGATCCACACGCCAGTTATATTGACCACAGCTGGCGATCAGCAGGTGCTTGATGGGGTGGTATTGAGTCATGTCTCATCCTTGAAACGGGGACGCCAGCTGGGGGAGCGTTTGTCGAAGAAGGCTTGCATCCCCTCCTGGGCTTCGAGACCGACCCGTACCCGGGCGATGGTCTCGACGGTTTTCTCTTCGTGCAGGCTGGCGCTGTGGCTCTCGAGGGCGGCCAGCAGCCGCTTGGTCTCTTTCATCGCCTCTGGCCCGTTGCGGCACAGACGCAGGGCCTGCGCGCGTCCTTCGGCCAGCAGCTGATCCGGCGGGCAGCGCCGGTGCGCCACGTTGAGGCGGCAGGCAGTGACCGCATCGAACGGGTCGGCGCTGAGCATCAGGGCACGGGCCTGGCGCATTCCCATGGCGCGCACCACGTAGGGACTGATCACCGCGGGCACCAGCCCGAGGCTCACCTCGGAGAGGCAGAAGCGGGCGTCATCGGCGGCCAGCACCAGATCGCAGGCACAGACCAGGCCAAGCGCTCCGCCATAGGCGGCCCCCTGCACCAGCGCCACCGTGGGGAAAGGAAGCTCGTCCAGGGTTTGCATCAACCGGGCCAGTACCCGGGCGTCTTCCCGGTTGTGCTCGAAATCGGCATGGGCCTGGTTGCGCATCCAGTTAAGATCGGCGCCGGCGCAAAAATGCTTGCCTTCGGCGCGCAGCAGCAAGGCGTGGGGGCGGTCGGCGAGGGCCTGGCCGTGGGTGTGGGCCAGCTCGTCGAGGCAGTCCAGCAGCCCCAGCATGAGGTCGGCGTCAAAGGCGTTGTGGCGGGCCGGGCGCGACAGCACCAGCTCGGCCAGCGGGCCGTGTCGCTCCAGCCGAAAACCGGGCTGAATGTCGTGACTGAATGGATCGGACATGTGAACTCCTTACATCCGGAAGATGCCGTACTGTTCCGGGCCGGTCTCGGCCCCCTGACAGGCTGCCAGCGCCAACGCCAGCACGGTGCGACTCTGGGCCGGGTCGATGACGCCGTCATCCCATAGGCGAGCGCTGGCGTAGTAGGGGTGACCCTGACGCTCATACTGCTCGATCACCGGGGCGCGGATGGCGGCCGCCTCCTGCTCGCTCAACGGCTTGCCCTCGGCGGCCAGCTTGTCCCGGCGCACCTGCACCAGCACCCCGGCTGCCTGCTCGCCTCCCATGACGGAGATGCGGCTGTTGGGCCAGCTGAACAGAAAATCGGGGTCGTAGGCGCGCCCGCACATGCCGTAGTTGCCGGCGCCAAAGCTGCCGCCGACGACCAGGGTGATCTTGGGCACCCGGCTGCAGGCCACCGCGGTGACCAGCTTGGCACCGTGCTTGGCGATCCCTTCGCGCTCAGCCGAGCTGCCCACCATAAAGCCGGTGATGTTCTGCAAAAAGAGCAACGGGATGGCGCGCCGGTTGCAGAGCTGGATGAAGTGGGCTCCCTTCTGGGCGCTGTCGCTGTGCAGCACCCCGTTGTTGGCGAGGATCCCCACCGGCATGCCGCAGATCCGGGCAAAACCGGTCACCAGGGTGGTGCCGAACAGCGCCTTGAATTCGTCAAAGTCAGAGCCATCCACCAGTCGGGCGATCAGCTCCCGTGCGTCATAGGGGCGCTTGAGGCTGGTGCCCACCAGGCCGTAGAGCTCCTCGATGGGGTAGCAGGGGGACTCGTAGCCGGGGTTGGTCTCTACCGGCTCATTGCCCAAGTGGGTCACCAGAGTGCGGGCGATGGCCAGGGCATGGGCATCGTCGCGGGCCATGTGATCCGCCACCCCGGAGTGGGCGCAGTGCACCTCGGCGCCGCCCAGGGCCTCGGCGCTGATCTCCTCGCCGGTGGCCGCCTTGACCAGCGGCGGGCCCGCCAGAAAGATGGTGGCCTGCTCCCTGACCATGATGGACTCATCCGCCATGGCGGGCACGTAGGCACCACCGGCGGTGCAGAGCCCCATCACCACCGCCAGCTGCGGGATGTTCTGGGCCGACATGCGGGCCTGGTTGTAGAAGATGCGGCCAAAGTGATCCCGGTCGGGGAACACCTCGTCCTGCATCGGCAAGAAGGCGCCGCCGGAATCCACCAGATAGAGGCAGGGGAGGCGCAGCCGCTCGGCAATGGCCTGGGCGCGCAGGTGCTTTTTCACCGTGAGCGGGTAGTAGGTGCCGCCCTTCACGGTAGCATCGTTCACCACCAGCATGCACAGGCGCCCAGAGACCCGGCCGATACCGGTGAGGATGCCGGCGGCGGGCACCGGCTCGTCATAGACCTGCCAGCCGGCCAGCGCCGAGAGCTCGAGAAACGGGGAGCCCGGGTCTAACAACTGGTTGATGCGCTCGCGGGGCAGCAGCTTGCCGCGGGCCTGATGGCGGGCGTTGTTGGCCGCGCCGCCGCCCAAGGCTATCTCCTCCAGGCGGGCATTGAGATCGTCGACCAGGGCCTGCATGGCGGCCTGATTGGCTTCGTAGTCGGGACTGGCGGTGTCGAGACGGGAGTGGAGCCTGCTCATGCATTATCCCCCATCAGCTCGCGACCGATGAGCCAGCGGCGGATCTCCGAGGTGCCGGCGCCTATCTCGTAGAGCTTGGCGTCCCGCAGCAGGCGGCCGGTGGGGTATTCGTTGATGTAGCCGTTGCCGCCGAGCAGCTGGATGGCATCGAGCGCCATCTGGGTGGCATTTTCGGCGGCAAACAGGATGGCGGCGGCACAATCCTTGCGGCTGGTGCGGCCCTGATCGCAGGCGCTCGCCACCGAATAGACCAGCGCCCGGCTGCTGGCGAGGCGGGTATACATGTCGGCAAGCTTGCCCTGCACCAGCTGGAACTCACCGATGGCCTGGCCGAACTGCTTGCGCTCGCGCACATAGGGCAGCACCACGTCCATGCAGGCCTGCATGATGCCGAGCGGGCCGGCCGCCAGCACCACTCGCTCGTAATCGAGCCCGCTCATCAACACCTTGACCCCGCCGTGCAGGGGGCCCAGCAGGTTTTCCTGCGGCACCCGGCAGTTGTCGAACACCAGCTCGCAGGTGCTGGAGCCGCGCATGCCGAGCTTGTCGAGCTTCTGGGCGGTGGAAAAACCTGGGGTCTCCGCCTCGACGATAAAGGCAGAAATCCCTTTGGGCCCGGCGGCGGGATCCGTCTTGGCATAGATGACGAAGGTGTCGGCATCGGGCCCGTTGGTGATCCACATCTTGTTGCCGTTGAGCACGAAGTGATCCCCCTCGCGCACCGCGGTGAGGCGCATGCTCACCACGTCGGAGCCGGCGCCCGGCTCGCTCATGGCCAGGGCCCCCACATGCTTGCCGCTCACCAGCGGCGGCAGGTAGCGCGCTTTCTGCGCCGCCGTGCCGTGGCGGTGGATCTGGTTGATGCAGAGGTTGGAGTGGGCGCCGTAGGAGAGGCCGACCGAGGCGCTGGCGCGGCTTACCTGCTCCATTACCAGCACATGGGCCAGATAGCCGAGGTTCACCCCGTCATACTCCTCCGCCACCGTGATGCCGTGCAGCCCCAGCTCACCCATCCGGGGCCAGATATCGCGGGGGAAGACGTTGCTCTGATCGATGTCGCCGGCCCGCGGCGCGATCACTTTCTGGCAGAAGGCCTCGACCTGCTCGGTCAGGGCGCACAGGGTCTCGTCCATCACTGCATGCATCCTTGCTCTCCTCATATGAAGGGGTGACAGCCTGGCGGCCGAGCCGAAACAGGGGGCCAAACTGGTCAGTCCATTTGTGATTTAAGTTTACGTTAGCGTAAACGTAAATTGATTGTTAGTCTAAGGTAAATTTGTTGCGCCATGACGGCAAGGGCGATTGCCCGGTCGTGATGGTCCCCCGTCACAGGAGTGCCCATGGCCCGCCCGCAAACGGCCCATGATGTGCCAGCAAGGAGAGAGTGCCCATGAACAACCATCAGACCCGGTTCGGTGACGTGCCGCTGCACATCGGCGGGGAAGCGTACCCTTCCGCGAGCGAACAGTGGATCGAGGTGACCGACCCGGCGGATCAGAGCCTGCTGGCGCGAGTGCCAAAGGCCACCTCGGCGGAAATTGCGCTGGCGGTGCGCACCGCCCACGACGCCTATCTGCTGTGGCGAGAGGTGCCGGCCTCCGAGCGGGCCCGGGTGATGTTCAACTACCAGCATCTGTTGAAGACGCATCACGACGAGCTGGCGGCCCTGCTGGCCCAGGAGACCGGCAAGAACCTGGCGGATGCCAAAGGGGACGTGTGGCGCGGCATCGAGGTGGTGGAGCAGGCCTGCGCCATCGCCAGCCAGACCCTGGGGGAGACCATGGGCAACGTGGCCCGCCGGGTCGACGGCCACTCCTGGGTGCAGCCGCTCGGGGTCTGCCTTGGCATCACCCCCTTCAACTTTCCGGCCATGATCCCGCTCTGGATGTTCCCGCTGGCGGTGGCCTGCGGCAACGGCTTCGTGCTCAAGCCCTCCGAGCAGGATCCGCTTACCCCCATGCGCCTGGCCGAGCTGTTTGCCGAGGCAGGGGCCCCCAGGGGCATTCTGTCGGTGGTGCATGGCGGCGCCGAGCAGGTGGATGCCCTGCTGGCCCATCCCGACATCAAGGCGGTCAGCTTCGTCGGCTCGGCCCGGGTCGGCGGCCACGTCTATCGCAGCGCTACTTCCCAGCTCAAGCGGGCCCAGTGTTTTGTCGGTGCCAAGAACCACATGGTGATCATGCCGGATGCCAACAAGGCGCAGGTGCTGAGCAACCTGGTGGGGGCCGGGGTCGGCGCCGCCGGTCAGCGCTGCATGGCCATCAGCGTGGCGGTGTTCGTGGGCACTGCCCGGGAGTGGATCCCCGAGCTCGCTGCCAAGTTCGCCAAGGTGAAGCCCGGTGTCTGGCACGATCCTGAAGCGGCTTATGGCCCGCTCATCAGCCCGGAGGCCAAAGTCAGGGTGGAGGGGCTTATCGAGGCGGGGATCGCCGAGGGGGCCGAGTGCCTGCTGGACGGCCGCTTCTGCGACGTGCCCGGCTACCCGGTGGGCAACTGGGTGGGGCCGACCCTGTTTCGCGGCGTGACTCCCGAGATGCGTATCTACAAGGAGGAGATCTTCGGGCCCGTGCTGGCCTGCCTCGAGGTGGCGAACCTCGATGAGGCGCTCGCCCTCATCAACGACAACCCCTACGGCAACGGCACCTCCATCTTCACCGGCTGCGGCGCCGCCGCCCGCAAGTTCCGTCACGAGGTGGCGGTGGGCCAGGTGGGGATCAACGTGCCCATTCCGGTGCCGCTGCCGTTCTTCTCCTTCACCGGCTGGCGCGGCTCCTTCTACGGGGATCTGCACGCCTACGGCAAGCAGGCGGTGCGTTTTTACACCGAGACCAAGACGGTGACCGAACGCTGGTTCGACGAAGACATCCCGACCGGCCCCAACATGACCATCCAGCTGCGCTGATGGCGGATGCCGCCCGGGTTGTCCGGGCGCACTCATTGACAGCAACGGAACGACCGAACAAGTACAAGGAAGCAAACAAGATGGATTTTAACCTGACCCCGGATCAGCAGGCCTATGTGGAGGCTGCCAGTGCCTTTGCCGAGGAGGCGCTCAAGCCCCACGCCGCGCGCTGGGACAAGGAGCACGAGTTTCCTGTCCCTACCATCAAGCAGGCGGCGGCGCTTGGCTTTTGTGGCCTCTACACCCCGGAGCAGTACGGCGGCCTCGGCCTGCCGAGGCTCGATGCCAGCCTTATCTTCGAGCGCCTCGCCATGGGCTGCACCTCCACCACCGCCTATCTGACCATCCACAACATGGTGAGCTGGATGCTGGGCAGCTGGTTGCCTGCCGAGGTGGCCGAGGAGTGGGTACCCAGGCTGGCCAGCGGCGAGCTGCTGGGCTCTTATTGCCTCACCGAACCGGGGGCTGGCTCCGATGCGGCGGCCCTCAAGACCCGCGCCGTGCGCGATGGCTTGGATTATCTTCTTGACGGCAGCAAGGTGTTCATCTCGGGCGCCGGCAGCACCGACGTGCTGGTGGTGATGGCCCGCACCGGTGGCGAGGGGGCGAAGGGGATCTCCGCCTTCATGGTACCGGCCCAGACCCTCGGCGTGAGTTACGGCAAGGCGGAGGAGAAGATGGGCTGGAACAGCCAGCCGACCCGGGAGGTGAACTTCAGCGCCGTGCGCATTCCCGCCCGTTATCGGCTGGGGCAGGAGGGCGAGGGGTTCAAGTTCGCCATGCAGGCCCTCGATGGCGGGCGCATCAACATCGCCACCTGCTCGGTCGGCACCGCCCAGCAGGCTCTCGACGATGCCCTGGCCCATGTGCAGCAGCGCCAGCAATTTGGCCACCCGATCAGCGAATTCCAGAGCGTGCAGTTTCGCCTCGCCGACATGGCCACCGAGCTCGCCGCCGCCCGGCTGCTGGTGCGTCAGGCGGCCGCGAGACTCGATGCCGGGGCGCCGGACAAGAGCGCCTGGTGCGCCATGGCCAAGCGCTTTGCCACCGATGTGGGCCACCGCATCTGCGACGACGCCCTGCAACTCTTTGGCGGCTATGGTTATATCCGCGAGTACCCGCTCGAGCGCTACCTGCGCGATACCCGGGTCCACCGCATTCTGGAGGGGACGAATGAAGTGATGCGGCTCATCATCGCCCGCCGTCTGCTGGCCGAGCCCGGTCTGGCACTGGAGTAGCGAGAGGGTGCCGCCCTGACGACGCGGTTGGCGTGACTCGTCGTCAGGCTTTGTGAGCCAGCCGTAGGTCGGCTCCATTCAACCCTGTCATCATGGGGCAGGTTTTTTGACAAGGACAACGCAATGACAAGGATCAGGCTCGAATATCACGGTCACGTGGCCTATATCACCCTCGACCATCCTCCCGCCAACACCTGGACGCTCGCCAGCCTGCAGGCCTTCTTGCAGATGATGGTGGAACTCGACGGCCGCCCCGACGTGGTGGCGCTGGTGATCCGCGGGGCCGGAGACAAGTTCTTCTGTGCCGGCGCCGATCTCAACATGTTTGCCGACGGCAACCTGGAGCACGCCCGCGAAGTGGCCGAGGCCTTTGGCCGCGCCTTCGAGGCGCTGGCCCGCTTTCACGGGGTCAGCATCGCCGCCATCAACGGCTACGCCATGGGGGGCGGCCTTGAGGTAGCGCTGGCCTGCGATATCCGCATCGCCGAGCAGCAGGCCAAGCTGGGCTTGCCGGAGGCCTCGGTGGGCTTGCTGCCCTGCGCCGGCGGTACCCAGCGCCTCACCGAATTGGTGGGGCCGGGCTGGGCCAAACGGATGATCCTCTGCGGCGAGAAGGTGAGCGCCACCCTGGCCTACGAAATGGGGCTGGTGGAGGAGGTGGTGAAGGAGGGCCACGCCTGGGAAGCGGCGCACCAGATGGCCCAGTTGGTGGAGCGCCAGAGCCCGAGCGCCCTGCGCGCCTGCAAGACCCTAATCAATCAGGGGCGCAGCGGCCATCGGGACGCGGCGCTGCCGCTGGAGCGCAGCCTGTTCCTCACCCTGTTTGACGATGCCAACCAGCGCGAAGGGGTGGCCGCCTTCCTCGAGAAACGGGCCCCGCGCTGGCACTACGACCAATCGAAGCCTGTGAAGAGTGAGGGAGTGAAGGATGAATGAGGTAATGATGGCGGCCCGCCGTGTCGCAGGGGCTGATACCCGGTCTGCGGAGGCTAGCCATGAGTGAGCCTGTGCGCATCGAGACCCACCCCACCGCGGATGGTCGCCACATCGGCATGCTGACCCTGGACAGCCCCGCCTCCCTCAATGCCCTGAGCCTTGAGATGATCCAGTTGTTGCAGGCGGCGCTGACCCGCTGGGAGCAGGATCCGACCATCGTCTGCGTGCTGCTGCAGGGGGCCGGCGAGAAGGCGTTTTGCGCCGGCGGCGACATCCGCTCTTTTTATTACCGCAAGCAGGAGGCGAGCGAGTCGGCACTGTTTGGCTATGCCCGCGACTTCTTTGAGCAGGAGTACCGGCTCGATCATCACATCCACTGCTACAGCAAGCCCCTCATCTGCGTGGCGGACGGCATCTGCATGGGGGGCGGCATCGGCCTCTTTGCCGGGGCCGGTTTTCGGGTAGTGACCGAGAAGAGCCTGTTCGCCATGCCGGAGGTGACCATCGGCCTCTACCCCGATGTGGGGGCCAGCTGGTTTTTGAGCCGCATGCCGGGCCGGCTCGGGCTCTGGCTCGGTCTCACCGGGGCTCGCTTCAACGGGGCGGACGCCATCGGTCTGGGTCTGGCGGATCACGCCATGGCGAGCCACGAGCGGGCGGAGCTGCCGGCGCGCCTCGCCGCCCTCGACTGGTCCGGCGCTGTCGATGCCAGCGAGCAGATCGAGGGGCTGCTGGCCGGTTTGCAGCGATCCCTTGGCCAGACGCTGCCGACCCCCGTGCTGTTGCCCCACCAGGCCCGCATCGATACGCTGTTGGCCGGCCGCTCCCTGCAAGGGGTGTTGGCACGCCTCGAGGGTGCCGAGCTGGACGAACCGGCGCTGGCCCAGGCGCGGGCGACTTGCCAGAGCGGCAGCCCCATCAGCCGCGCTATTCTCTGGCGCCAGTTCTGGCAGGCACGGCGCCAGTCGCTGGCCGAGGTGTTTGCCGACGAGCTGACCCTCTCGGTCAACTGCGTGCTCAGAGGGGACTTCGTGGAAGGGGTGCGGGCCCTGCTCATCGACAAGGACAAATCCCCCCGCTGGCAGGCCCCGCAGACGGGCGAGGCCTGGCTGGATGCCTTCTATCGCTGGCCCGAGGGGGACAACCCCTTGCGCCCCCGCTGACGCGGGATCACACACAAGGAACAGACCATGACAAGGATTGGATTTATCGGGCTTGGCAACATGGGGGGCCCCATGGCCGCCAACCTGGCCAGGGCGGGGCACACAGTGCAGGTGTTTGATCTGGTGGCCGAGAGCCTGACCCGCGCCATCGAGGCTGGCTGCATCGCCGCCGGCGATGCCCGCGAGGCGGTGAGCGGCTGCGAGCTGGTGATCAGCATGCTGCCGGCGGGGGAGCATGTGCGCAGCCTCTGGCTTGGCGAGAGCGCCGGTGAGCGGGGCGGGCAGGATCTGCTGGCGGCCCTGCCGCACGGCGCCCTGGTCATCGACTGCTCCACCATAGACGTGGCCTCGGCCCGCCAGGTAGGGGCGGCGGCGAAGGCGCGCGGCATCCGTTTTCTCGATGCTCCGGTGTCGGGAGGGGTGGCCGGCGCGGCGGCGGGGACGCTGACCTTCATCGTCGGCGGCGAACAGGCGGATTTTGAAGCGGCCAAACCCGTACTCGCCTGCATGGGGCAAAACCTGTTTCACGCCGGGGCGCTCGGTGCTGGCCAGATCGCCAAGATGTGCAACAACATGCTGCTCGCCATCCACATGGCGGGCACTGCGGAAGCGCTGGCGCTCGGGGTCAAGGAGGGGCTGGATCCGGGCGTGCTCTCCACCATCATGGGCAAGAGCTCGGGCAACAACTGGAGCCTCGAGCGCTACAACCCCTGGCCCGGGGTGATGGAGAACGTGCCGGCGTCGCGCAACTATCAGGGGGGCTTCATGACCCGGTTGATGGTCAAAGACTTAGGATTGGCCATGGCCCTGGCCGAGCATGCCCACAGCGCCGTGCCCATGGGGGCGCTGGCCCGCAACCTCTTCAACCTGCACGCCACCAAGGGGCAGGGGGGCCGGGATTTTTCCAGCATCGTCGAACTCTATCTGGACAAGACAGAGCCGGGTTAAGGGCCGCTATCTACCTTTTTACCCGATAGTCTTTGACTCGATAGTCACCGGCCATCTCACCAGGAGCATTTATGGATATCACACAGAAAGTCATCGCCATCACGGGGGCGGGCAGGGGGCTGGGCCGCGCCATCGCCCTGAGTCTGGCGGAACAGGGGGCGCAGCTTGCGCTCATCGACGTCAACCGCACCGATCTGGAGGTGACCGAGGCGGAGGTGCGCAGCCGTGACGGCCGCTGCGCCCTGTTCGTCTGCAACGTGGCCAGCGAACCGGAGGTCGAGGCGACCTTCACCGCCATCAAGGATCAGTTCGGGGTCCTGCACGGCCTCGTCAACTGTGCCGGTATTCTGCGGGACGGCATGCTGATCAAGGTGAAGGAGGGGTTGCTTGCGGAGAAGATGAGCCTGGCCCAGTGGCAGAGCGTCATCGACGTCAACCTCACCGGCACCTTCCTGTGCGGGCGCGAGGGGGCGGCGCTGATGGCCACCGGCGGGGAGGGGGGCGTCATCATCAACATCTCCTCCATCGCCCGCGCCGGTAACATGGGCCAGAGCAACTATGCCGCCAGCAAGGCAGGGGTGGCCTCGCTGGTGGTCACCTGGGGGAAGGAGCTGGCCCGCCACGGCATCCGGGTGATGGGCATCGCCCCCGGGGTGTTTGCCACCGACATGACGGCGGCGATGAAGCCCGAAGCCATGGCCCGCATGCAGCAGGCCATCCCGGTGGGGAGCCTCGGGCAGGCGGCGCAGCTGGCTCAGACGGTGCATTTTATTCTCGCCAATGACTATCTGTCGGGGCGGATGATCGAGCTGGACGGCGGCTTGCGCCTCTAGATTCCGGCTCTCTTTTGCAGATGCCCCTGGCCCTCGGCGCAGGGGCATTTTTATTGAAACGTTTGTCAGCAGTCAGGTTTGCCGAGCTCGGCTGCAAGCTGCATTCTCATGCAGGTCTTATCCGCAAAAAGGGGGCTCAGGTCATGGAAAAATGTGAAATATCAACGGGTCTTTCTTAATTTGAACCAGCTCACAGGCCCCCGGGGTCAGTGCTGTAAAATTGCGCGCGGTCAAGGCGGTGCATGATTGACGGTACGAGGGATTGCGGTCGGAATAGTCATGCAATATAGTTGCCGCCTTTTTCACGGGGTACGGATTTCTAGCCCCTCCCATATTGCGCGCAGTATGAATACGGACGCTCTGCCGCCGCCTAATTAAACAGGATTGAGATGGACAAGAAACTGGGGCTTGGCGCCCTCATCTCGCTGGTGATCGGCTCCATGATCGGTGCCGGGGTCTTCAGTCTGCCGCAAAACATCGCCGCTCATGCCAGTGCCGGGGCCGTCGCTTTGGGATGGGCCATCACAGGTATCGGCATGATCTGCCTCGCGCTGGTGTATCAGAATCTCTCCATGCGTCGCCCGGATCTCGATGGCGGCATCTTCAGCTATGCCAAGGCCGGTTTCGGCGATTTCATCGGTTTCAACGCCGCCTGGGGCTACTGGCTCTGCCAGCTGCTGGCCAACGTCTCCTACGCCATCGTGGTGTTCAGTGCGCTGAGCTACTTCTTCGATACACCGGACAACGTCATTTTCGGTGACGGCAACACCCCGGTGGCCATCACGCTCGCCTCCATCCTCATCTGGTCGGTACACGCCCTGGTGCTGCGCGGCATCCAGGTGGCGGCGCTGGTGAACATCGTCACCACCATCGCCAAGATGGTGCCCCTCATCGTCTTCTGCGTGGCCATCCTGCTCGCCTTCAACATGGAGACCTTCACCCTGGACATCTGGGGTCAGGGCACCCCTGAGCTGGGTTCGGTGATGGATCAGGTCAAGTCCACCATGAAAGTGACGCTCTGGGTCTTCATCGGCATCGAGGGGGCCGTGGTGGTCTCCGCCCGTGCCCGCCATCGCAAGGACGTAGGCCGTGCCACCGTGCTGGCACTGCTGGGGGCCCTGACGCTCTACGTCATGGTGACCCTGTTCTCGCTGGGGGTCATGAACCAGCCGCAACTGGCGGCCCTCAAGAACCCCTCCACCGCCATGATCCTGGAAGCCGTGGTCGGCCCCTGGGGCGCCTGGCTCATCAACATCGGCCTGGTCATCTCTGTGATGGGGGCCCTGCTGAGCTGGACCGTGCTGGCGGCGGAAGTGCCCTACATCGCGGGCAAGACCGGCGTCTTCCCCGGCTGGTTCGCCAAGGAGAACAAGAACGGCTCGCCGCAGGTGTCGCTCTGGTGCTCCACCTGCCTGGTACAGACCTTCCTCATCATCATCTACTTCCAGAGCAGCACCTATCTGGCGCTGGTCAACATCGCCACCTCGGCGGCGCTGGTGCCCTACGTCTTCTCCGGCGCCTACGGGCTGAAGCTGGCGTTGAAAGGGGAGACCTACGCAGGTCAGCCCCATCAGCGCAAGCGCGACCTGTTCCTGGCGCTGGTGGCGACCGTCTATGGCTGCTGGCTGGTCTATGCCGCCGGGGTCGAGTACCTGCTGCTGGTGGCGCTGCTCTACAGCCCCGGCATCTTCATCTACTGGAAGGCGCGCCAGCACCATGGGCTGCGCGGCCTCAACCGGCTGGAGCAGGGGATGACGGCGGCCCTGCTCGGTTGCGCCGTGCTGGCCTTCTACAAGGTGATGGACGGTACCATTCCCTTGAGTTAACCGGCACAATGAAGAGATGGCCCAAGGGCCATCTCTTTTTTTATGTGCTGCACACGACTCGGTGCGCGGCAGAGCCTCGGAAGGAATTTTTATGCTGTTTATGGGTTATCTGCTGCTGGGGGCATTCGCCGGCATGCTGGCGGGATTGTTCGGCATCGGCGGCGGTCTCATCATAGTGCCCGTGCTGGTACTGAGCTTTCACGCCCAGGGGGTCGCCCCCGACATCATTACCCATCTGGCACTCGGCACCTCGCTGCCCACCATGATCTTCACCGGCTTCAGCTCCCTGCGCGCCCATCAGGAGGCCGGGGCGGTGGACTGGGTGATGATCCGCCGGCTTGGCGCCGGCATGCTGATCGGGGCCTGGCTCGGCGGCATGACCGCCAATCTGCTCAGCGCCAGCACCCTCAACATCATCATCGGCTGCTTCGCCTGGACCATGGCGCTGCAGATGGGGCTCAACCTCAAGCCCAAGGCGGAGCGCCATCTGCCGGGGGCGCTCGGCACCGGCATCGCCGGCACCCTCATCGGCTGGATGTCGGCACTGTTTGGCATCGGTGGCGGCTCGCTGACCGTGCCTTATCTGAGCTGGAACAGCGTGCCGATGCGCAACGCCGTGGCGGCCTCCGCCGCCTGCAGCATGCCCATCGCCCTGGCAGGCAGCCTCAGCTACCTCTACGCCGGCTGGGGCAACCCGGATCTGCCAGAGTGGAGCCTGGGTTACATCTATCTGCCGGCGCTGCTTGGCATAGTGCTCACCAGTACCCAGTTTGCCCGGGTGGGGGCCAAGCTGGCGCACCGACTCTCTCCCCAGCGGCTCAAGCAGGCGTTCGCCCTGTTGATGCTGCTGGTGGGGGCCAAATTCATGCTGTTTAGCTGAACCCTTGGCCAGATTGTTGAAAAATAAGGCGAACGGCATGAGCGAGGGCAGAAAGCCGTTGCATTGATGGGCCAGTTTGCCTATTCTCCTCGCCGGTGGTCCTATTGGTCCTCTCGCATTGATAACCCGTCGACCTGGTCAGGACCGGAAGGTAGCAGCCAAGGCGGGGGACTCGAGTGCCGGGATGTGGCTGGTAGGGCCACCACTTGTTTCTGCAATTCAATAAGTTAGCTTTCTAAAGCCCTTGGTCATCCACTTTGTGTGGACGACGAGGAGCTCATCGATGAATCTCTGGCTCAGTCCCCACGGCATCTGGTATTACCGGAAAGTCACCACGCTCCCCTGTGGTCGTCGTAAAGAGATCAAAAAATCCCTGCATACCCGAGACAAGCTGACGGCCCGTGCAGCTGTTGCAAAGCTGCTTGCCTGCGTGCGTTCCAAAGCTCAGCCAGTCGTGCAACCCACAAGCGAGCCTGAGAACCCGCAACCTCAGCCGTACATCAAGCCTGCTGTTCCGGCGGCCAGACCGCTTGCTCCGCTGTTGTCGGTCTTGAGTGGCCGCTATCTGAAAGAGAAGGCCCTCTCCTGGGCACCGAAAGAGCTCAGCAACCAGAAGAACTACATCGGCTGCTTCATCAAGGCGCTGGGTGATAGACCGGCTGCTGACTATGCGAAAGCGGATGTGGTCAAGTTCAAGGAGGACCTGCTGAACTCCGGCAAGAGTCCGACCACCATCAACAAGTATCTCCAGAAGCTCTCCCTGCTGTTTAACTGGCTGGCTAACCATCAGGAGGGGGTCATCAACCACTTCGCCGGATTGAAGCTGCAGCGAGCCAAGGAGGTGAACTCACGAAGTGGATACACAGCGGAAGAACGTCGCAAGTTTATCGGGTGGGCTAAGCAGCAAGAGCCCCACCGTAGGTGGATTGCTCTGCTGGGTCTGTTCACCGGAGCTCGTGCCAACGAAATCTGTCAGCTCTATGCCGATGATGTGCAACAGGTTGACGGTATATGGTGCCTGAATATTCGCAATGGACGGCCAGACCAGAAACTCAAGACGGTCAACAGTGCTCGCCTAGTTCCTCTCCATAGATATCTCCTCCAGAGCGGTTTCATCGAGTTTGTGAAGGGGCGAGCAGGGGGGCGACTCTTCACCGAGCTACCCCATCGTCAGGACGGTTATAGTCACCTGTGGGGGCAGTGGTTTAGCCGCCATCGCCCTGTCGACAAGGATTTCCACAGCCTGCGGCATACCGTGGGGACAGCCCTCAAAGATCACGGTGTGCCATTGCAGTATGCGGCGGCGATCTTGGGCCACACCAACGGGGCGATCAGCTATGACCGATATGGAGGGGATGTCTCGCTGGAGAAGCTCAAAGAGGTGATAGAGGCGGCCCTCTCATCCTTTGCTGATGCCGGATAAAGGGAAGGATGGGGCTGCTGAGATGCTGAAATTTTGGCATTTTTAAGAACTTTTTCTACGATGTTTCATACAGTAAAAGTTCTATAAATAGCTGAAATTTCAGCAGATTGACTACTTGGTTTGGGCTCTTTGCCTTTGTTGGCGGGCAAAACGGGAAAATCAAAAACGGCAGAGGGGCCCGCAGGCCCCCCATTCATCATACTGTGTAGTTCGCTCCTGTCTCCGGCTGCTCTCGGTGGGCTGATGAGACCGTCATGTCAGCCATCTCGCTATCTAGCAGGGTCAATCCGATGATGGTTACCTTGCTGTTGTATCGGGTGGTGGCAAAGCCCTTCTCCATCAGCTTTTTCTTCAGGGCCTGCTGCTTCATGGCCCATTCACCGTTCTGCTTGATCCACTCGCAGTAGACTGCATAGACCTCGCTCATGGGCACTTTGGCCCCTGCTCTGGCCTGGGTGCACTCTTCCAGGAAGCAGCCAACCATATCCGACTCGGCACGGTAGGTCTCGACATCCTGCTTGAGACGAGCAGGAGTCGATGCCTTGAGTCTCTGCTCTTGCCACATCTGGCAGCCCTGGATGGCCCAGTTCAGAATGCCTGGCATCTCGGCCCGTAGCTTCTCCATCAGCATGGGGTCTAGCTGTGCCTTCGTGAATGAAGCATTGAAGGGCAGCATCAGCATCCGACGCCACATACCATTGCTGGTATCGCGGATCTCGGGCTTGTGGTTGCCCACCATCACCAGTGAGAAGGTCGGGCGGAACTCCATCTCCTTCTTGGCGTAGGGAGCACGTGCGACAATCACGTCATCCCCCGTCATGGCTTTCACCAAGTTCTCATCCATGCGAGATCCCTCTGGCAGTTCGTTGGCCACCACTAGACGGGCATCCACCAGCTTGGTCAGTGACGGGTTCGGCCCGGTATTACCGTTGCGGTTAAACAGCAAGACGTTACTGCTGATTTGCCGACTGAACTCTCCCAGCAACTGCTGAATGACCGACATGAAGGTACTCTTGCCGTTGCAGCCGCCCCCGTGGAGGAAGAACAGGAGCTGTTCGTCGGTGCGGCCGGTGATCCAGTAGCCCACACAACGTTGCAGGAAGGCGGCATACTCGGCATCTCCACAGGTGATCTCGCCGATGAACTGCTCCCATCGCGGGCAGGTAGCGGCCGAGTCATAGGCCACCGGGCTATGGTGGGTCATCATGAATGCCCGTCTTGGTGCCAGCAGGCGACCCGACTTCAGGTCGATGACACCATTCGTCGTGCCCAACAGCATCGGGTTGGCGTTCAGCTCGTGCAGTCTTGCCGTCATCATCGGCTTGGCCAGCTCCAGCATGTTCTGAATGCCAGCCCGGTTAAGGCTGCTAGAGCCGTGTCTGAGCACTGTATAGGCCCAAGACAGCTCCTCTTTCTTGCATGCCTGCTTGATCAATGCCTGCCCGATTTCCTGGATCTCTTTGCCCACTGTTTGAGCAAGGGTCATTGGCGTCAAGTCATTCTGGGTCCAGTGCGTACCATCAAAGTGGATGAAGCCACCTAACTCAGGGACGAACTTCAGGTTATGCCCGTGCATCTGCACAAACCGTTCGGCGTTGGCCGAATCGTTGAGCTCGTTTTCAAAGATGGCAGTACGTGGCATGACCTTGACGACTTCCGGCAGCTGATCATCGTCCTGGACGGCTTCGGCTTCGGCTTCGGCTTCGGCTTCGGCTTCGGCCACAGACTCAACCAGAGTGAATGCCGCCACCAGCTCGGTTAGAGGCAACGGGTTGTCGCCGTGTAGATATTCGTCGATGTCCTTGACGCTATCCGGCAGCTTGACTTGGGTCAGCTTGAGACCGAGTTGGGCAACCTTGGAGCGGTACTTCTCGCCCGCTTCATCAGTGTCGAAGAAGGTCACGACGTCTCGATCAGCCAGCTCACGCCCCAGCCACGCCAATTGGGTTTGCGACAGCGTGCCAATGGTCGCGAGCACAGGGCCCGGCCAACCGGCATCTACCAGCGACAGGCGGTCATTCTCTCCCTCTACCAGGGCGACAGGGCCGGGGGAATTCAGGCTCTCTTCCCCGTAGAACTGCACCCCGTTAAGCCAATGACGGCTCGGTAGTTGGTACGGCTGACCCTTGTTTGGATCCTTGAAGGTGAAGCGACTGACTTGTCCGTTGCGGTCGAAGTGCGGGAACACATAGACACCACGCGGGAAGAAGTCACGCAGGAGGTCTGGGCTCTCCTGGCTGGCTTTGGCCAGACCGGAGGCCAGTCGCTCCTCTTGGCTGAATCCTGCATCCTTTAGTGCCTTGTTCAGGCCACCGGAGAAGCCGATATCCAACCCCACCAGCACCTCCTCAGAGTGGCCACGCCGCTCCATCAGCTCCTCTACATTTAGGCGAGCTTGGTAGTGACGAGCTGCGAGGTTGAAGAGTTCTTGCAGGCGAGCGGGTGGGGCCGTGTAGACCGGCTGCTCCAGCTTCACTACTTTGCGAACGGTCGGAGCGACTGACAGCTCTCCCAGCAGGAGTAAACGGGCGGCATCAGACGCCTTGTCGGCTTGACCGCACTTGACGATAAGCTCGAACACATCCCCTCTCTCCTCACAGCTATAGCAGTGGAACTTATCGTCGTCAGGATAGAGGGTGAAGCAGTCGTTATGGCCACACAGTGGGCAACTGGCATCGTCCAGTCGATAGGTGTTGGAGCCGACTTTCTTGACGTCTTGCCCGGTCAGGGCCGAGGTGACATCCATAATGGGGAACTGCTCTTTGATGGCAGCAAAGTCGAGAGTCAGGGAGTGGCCTGCATCGGCCAGGGCAAATTCAAGATCAAATTGAGTGGATTGAGACATGATGTCTCTCCTCTTAGATGACCGCTGCTGGAACTAAAATCAGGTTGAGTGCGTTCCAAGCGGCGGTAATCAGGTCGGGTAATTGGCGCCCCCCGAGGGCTTATGGCGTGAGCCAAGGTGCGATGTGCGGGGGCGTCTGCCCGCCGACAATACCGACTATACACATCGGCAGAAGCAATACAACCCCTCTTTTTTCATCCCTAAGGCCCCATTTCGTGTTTTTGTTGTGAACAATGCAAAAACAGTACTTGATGAAATTTATGAAAGGTTTATCGACAATTTGTGGTGCTAAGTGGGTCTCTCTATTTCACGTCAGGCACTTGTTCACACCCTCCTTAGGGAAAGTGCGAACAAGTATCCCAAGAACAAAAAATGAAAATTTTAGTCATTTAATATCAATGGGTTACCAGTAAATGCTCTCGTGCCATATGACTTATTCGCACCTTCCTAAGAGCTTCTTAATTAAATCTTGAATCCATCTATAGAGAGGCCAGGTTACTCCCTGGCCTCTCTGTTTTAGAATGACTTACAGTTACGACGCCATGCCAAGGGCAAAAGTAAAAGGCTAAACAGCCCAAAGCTGCCACCACCACCACTACTGCTGGATGAAGACACCGATGAGGTGTGGGATTCTGAGCTGGAAGATGAGCCTCCCTCGATCGAAGAGCCAGTATCGGACTTCTTGGTCGTTACGGCGACGAGGCTTGCATCAAGACGTTGACTTGAGCCATTCGGCTTCAAAGCATTTATGCTCAGCTTGTAAAGCTTGTACGTATCAGGTGTGAAATTGGCATCAAAGCGTACCTTGAGGTTACATTTTGCCCCTGGTGCCAGTAAGCTCGGGCACTCATTTAGTAATGCTGGTGCGTCAGTATTGAAGCCTTCTAAGGTAACCGAATCAGGTGATGTGTTTAGTACCGTGTAGCTAACCCAAGAATGCTGGCCAGCAGGTAAGGATACTAACTGATGGTTGGTGATACTGACTGAGTGTATCTTCTCAGCGATCCAGTCTCTGAATATTGGTGCAAATGTGTAGCCTCCAGCCTGGCCTGTGGCACAACGATTACCTCCATAACTGGTAACGCCAACAAGGCCATGTTGGTCAGTGAGAGGGCCACCACTGTCACCCTGACAAGTATCTTTACCAACTACGTCACCGGCAAAGATATGTGTCTGTGTAGGTGTCAAGATCCAGAGGTCTTTGAATCCTTGAAAGGTTAGGTTTACGCGTAGTAGCTGAGGGCTAGAGAGGGTTGCATCAGGATTAATACCTCCATATCCCCAAGCAGTGAACTCTGATCTGCCTTTTTGGTAGTCTGATGCAGAGTCCTTATCCGATACAGCTAGCACATCTTTAGTGCTTGGTGTTCGAAGATGAAGAAGCGCTATATCTGATTCTATATCCTCAATATTGGATCCAAGGTTCCGCACGAAGTTATTGCGATAGGTCTCATGCATGATGATCTGATCTACAACACTACGTGGATGATGCTTACTGAGGTCGGTCACACCTATAGCCACTTGCATCCCATTCAGGCTGCTACCTTCAACGCAATGTGCTGCGGTTAGCACCCAGTTTTTATCAATCAGAGTGCCGCCACAGTAATTATCCCACTTATTGTTAACATGATTGCCAATAGCTACCATCCAGCTTGGTGCTTGAACAGCTGAACCACCAACAATACGATGAGAAGGAAGCTCTTGAGCATTGGAATAGGACGCCAGTAATGACATACTAATCAGCGAAGCTGTTTTAATTTTTGCATCTAACATAATACTCCTCTCTCAATTTATGATTAATTAATCGGCAGGAGGTTGAAATTATCAAAAAGTGAGCTAGATAGGTAGTAGGAGAGAGAGAATATTTGTAACTGTATATTTCAGTCTTTAACTTTCATGCAGCCAATAATGTAATAGATAATTAGCTGTTGATTATCTGAACAGGGTGCCACAAAATGTCTGGTAGGGCGAGGGTATGTGGAATATTGTGACTGTTAAAGATGGTTCAATACAAACAGATTTTGGAGCGTTATGGTGGTGAACATGTTAAAGCTGCTGAACAGGTCTATTTGCTCCGCCTTTAGTCATGGCAAAAGAGGGAGCCGAGACCCAGCAAATCAAGTGAGACGCTGTACTGAAATAAAAACAGGAGCCGATCTGCTGAAATTTTGGCATTTATAAGACCTTTTCTACGAGATTTCATACAGGGAAAGTTCTATAAACAGCTACAATTTCGGCAGATTGAGCATCCGACATGGCCCCTTTGCCTTTGATAGCGGGCAAAAGGGCCAGATCCAAAATCAGCAGATATTAGCTTTGCGGATTTCGAAGCGGACGCCAGACGTATCCTGATAGCTCTTTGGCATTTGCCGGGGGCAGAGTATGCCGATCATCTGCTTCGAAACCGAAAAGATTCATCATCTCTGACAGGGAGTGGCAAAGGTACTCGCCATCAGCTCGGCTGAAGGTGCCGTCATAGCGCTGGATGAAGTTCGGGGTGAAGCTCTCACCTGTTGTGCAGACTGGCAGTGTCTGTATCTTGAAATCCTCTGACCCACCTTCTGTAATCTTGATGGCGTACCCGAGTAGTGGGTAACGCTCAAGGGTCGTTTCTCCGTTGTCATTTGGTTCGACAATGATGTAACCGTACTCACTGGGCTGAGCGGGGATAAAATGAGTAGTTGCCACTGGTGTTCTCCTTCACACAAAACGAGACGATATCGCTAACAATTGGTCTCAAGTGGGTTTTTACCCCTCTTTTTTGACCATGAGTGAAAACATATCGCGTCAATAAAGGGAAAACCGTGAAATCCGTCTAAAAATTTTTAAGGGGGCTCATTGGTGAATGTAGGCCCCCGCACCCCTTATACCAGCCCCGTCCGGATTCAATAACAGCCAAGCTCTCTGGCATAAGTAACTCGTGTACCAAACGACGCGAGGTTACTGTTATGACACACCACTATGATGATTACCCCGGACAGGACGATCACATCATCAATCAGGCATTGGCCATTTTGGAGAGTCGACAGCGGCATCTGGGCCAAGCCTTCACCCAGCCTCAAGCGGCAGCAGACTTCCTTCGGCTCAAGATGGGGGAGTACGAGCGGGAAGTGTTCGCCGTCATGCTGCTCGATAATCAACATCGACTGCTCGATTACCAGGAGCTGTTCTTCGGTACTATCAATGCGGGCACCGTTCACCCCCGTGAGGTGGTCAAGGCGGCCCTCAACAAAAACGCCGCAGCGGTCATTCTGGCCCACAATCATCCCTCCGGTATGGTCGACCCTTCAGACGCAGACAAAGCGATTACTACTCGTCTCAAGGATCTGCTCGAGATGGTAGACGTGCGAGTGCTCGACCACTTTGTGGTGGGACAGCACGACATCGTCTCGTTTGCCGACAGGGGGCTGCTATGACCCCATCCAAACCGCTACAGGCCCTGTTCGCCAAGTTAATCGACCTCCACCCCGATGCCACTGCCCTGACCCTCAACTTCCGCAGTCCCGATTATTCCGCCGACACTGGTGGTTACCGTCCGGTCGAAATCCGTCTGGAAAAACGGGCTGGTAGCTGGGGGATGGCCTACGTCACCGAGTTCACTTACCTCGGTGGCGAGCTGGTCAAGGATCTCGATTTTGACTTCAACGCCGGGCTGGCCTCACAGCTCTGGTGTGGAGAGCGGCCGCTGGCCACCACCATGGACCTCTACCGGCTTTGGGAGAGGAACTTTCTCGACTATCACCGGATGGAGGTCTACCGCCTGAAGATAACCCCTGAGTAATCGCTATGAATGACTTCATGAAAACCTTGCTGCTGGACGCCTTGAAGGCAGCCCTGACGGCGTTCGCGTCTGTCATCGTCAACGCGATGATGGCCCGCTACATGCCGCCACACTTCTACAACATGAACGAAGAGGACTACCCATGAACAAAATGATCCTGACCTCGGTGACTCTGGTTGCCATTGCAGGGGGAACCCTGATGATCCGCCTAATCGCTCGTGACAAGGCTCATGCCGAGGAGCTGGCCAAGGTATTGCGGATGCCGGGCGGGGCGACGCGTCATTGAGATCCCCCGGTCGGCACCCTGCATGACCAATAGATAGAGCAGCCAGAGCATCTGGTTGACTACCCCTGCGGGCCCTCCATCACGGAGTGGCCCGTTTTCATTTGTATCACTGGCACAGGTCAATAGACCAAGCCCGTGTGACGCGAGCGAAAGTGCCACTTTTTGCCGGTCATATGGGTTCCTTTCGACCTTCTGACCGGTCGCGTCAGTGTACCTTGCCCTATTGACCAGGAGGAGACCATGGCACTGGTGGGATATGCGCGTGTCAGCACTGTGGGGCAGAGCCTGGATGCCCAGCTTCAGGCACTGGCCGAGTGCAGCAAGATATTTCAGGAGAAAGTGAGCGGGGCCAAGGATGACCGCCCTCAGCTCTCGTTGATGCTGGATTTTGTTCGTGAGGGAGACGTAGTGATGGTGACCAAGCTGGATCGTTTGGCTCGCAATACTCGCCATCTGTTGGAGATCTCGGAGTACCTGCACGCTAAGCGGGTTGCTCTGCGAATTTTGAATCTGGGTATCGATACCTCGACACCTACCGGAAAACTGATGCTGACCATGATCGGTGCCATCGCCACGTTTGAGCGGGAGCTGATGCTGGAGCGACAGGCCGAAGGGATTGAGCTGGCTAGGAGGCGTGGGGTCTACAAGGGCCGCAAGCCGACCGCCATGGCGAAGGGGGAAGAGGTGCTGGCGCTGGCAGCAAGAGGACTTGCCAAGGCCGAAATCGCACGTCGGACGGGGATCAGTCTCTCCAGTGTGCAGCGGATCTTGCGTGGGCTGTCCAGCGAATGAGTGGTTTTGACAACAAGGATAACAACATGGAACAAGAGAAGACAAAACAAGAATCTGGCCGGTTCTTCGAGCAGCGGGAAACTGCATCGGCACAGGTCGCGGGCAAGTGGGCTCGTTATCGCGATTGGCTAAAGCAATCTGTGCGACTAGAACTTCCGTCCAATTCAACCGAGGTCAACAACAACCCTTATCTGCGGGGCGGGATCTGCAGTTATAACGCCTATCTCTCGGGCATGCTGAGGGCTCACCTGTGGGGGTTGTGGCTGACGGCACTTCTCGTGCTCGCCTGGCAGTTTCTGCTGCCTCGCATGGGGTTGAGCATTAACTACAACGCAGGGCTTGGGATCATCATGGGCACTGTTGTAGTTGGTACTCTGCACTGGGCCATTCTGGTCTTTATTGGCTACGAAAAGCGTCTCCAGGCTGCCGTACGCACAGACCCGCTGAGCCGCATGATCGGTGTGGCTACTGTTGCGATGACTGCGACAGGATTCGTGATCGGATGGTTCATCAGCATTGAACGTTCTGCACACTTTGCAAGGATTTATGGACTATCCAATGATCTTGGCCTCGGCTATGACGTTGGACTCAAAACATCAGAGTTTCTGTCGGAGCTAGGCTATGACTCCTGGATATTGGCCAGCCAAGTCATGGTCTACGTTGGCTTGGCTCTGCTCTTCTTGATTCCCAGTTACCGCAACAGCGATAACCTTGCAGAAGAGGCGAAAGAGGCGTTAGGGAAGGCACAGGGCTATCCTACCCCGATCCTGTTTGTGTTCCATTTGCTTCTGCTGTTTCCAGTAGTGGCGATTCTGGCCTAGTAGACTTGAAGGAGCTCACATCAGAGCTCCTTTTCTTTAGCAGGTATGCAAGGCATCAAGCCGGTAGCGGTGCTTGGCTCGGCAACCACGGCACCATGATTGTATCCTGGTTACACCAGCCATCCGTCTGAATCCGAATTCTCCTGCCCGATAGAACACATGAACGCCAGCCTGTTCTGAACAGTTCGGGCAGCTTTTGAGTTTCTGCCCGTTTTGATGGAACACAACAGAATGATTGAGTGGCTGGCCACAAGAACACTGGTCGGTCATCGGCGATCTCACTTACGGCGGTTGTCGGTTTCTTTGGCTACCCCTTTGAAGGGTTCTCCATCTTGTTTCTGGTCGATAAAGCGGCCAGTGTCAGCGTCCCGTTTCACCCAGTTTCCAGTCACCGGATTTTTTACCTGGGTACGGTCGTTGACGGAACCTTGTCGATAGCCTTTGCCTGTGTTCGTAGCCATATGTCACCTCGGGTTTAAGTGAGACCCAAAGCTATCATTAGATGTCACTTTGCTCAACATTGGGTTGATTATTGAGCTGTGGCGGGAGGGGATGGGGCCTGTAATGAGGTGCTTGCAGTGTACGGGTGAGGGCGGGTAGGATTGCCCTGTTTGTTACCCATTTAAGCATGTCCACTTGATGTGGATGACCGTACTTGCGGCGGATTCTCGCTTGTTGAGGTTTCAGAACACTGTGATGGCAATCAGTTCCATCCCCATGTGCCTGATTTATTTGGGCTCGCATTGATAACCCGTCGACCTGGTCAGGACCGGAAGGTAGCAGCCAAGGCGGGGGACTCGAGTGCCGGGATGTGGCTGGTAGGGCCACCACTTGTTTCTGCAATTCAATAAGTTACCTATCAATCTCTCTTCAGACCTCTTGGTCATCCACTTGATGTGGATGAGCCTGGCGTCTTCATCCCATATTTCCGATTCTCTGCCGCAAGCTCTCAGGTGCGACCGCAAGGTGGCTCTGGCGTCCAGCGCAAACGTCCTCTTGATCTTCCACGTAGTTCCCTTGGGATCATGTTTCCCTCAGTCACTGCCCGTGGCCTCTATTGCCATTGCATTCTCTTTGTTCTCACCACGCTACAACCCCTTTTTGAAAGAGAAGGGCTTGCCGTACGCCTACGCCCAAGTGCAGGAAAGCGCCAGACCGTCGGCAAGCCCGAGCACTGACTGGTGGCGCGTGAACCACTTGCTGGCCTGACGGGCAACGGCCAGCACTGGGGGATCAGGACAGCAGCGCTCGCTTCTCGATCAGGAAATCCATCAGCGCCCGGATCTTGGCCGGCATCTGGGCCCGCGACGGCACATAGAGATAAAACCCAGGGAAGGGGGGGCACCAGGGGGCGAGTACCCGCACCAGTGAGCCGTCACTCAGGTGCTGGCGCACCCGCAGATCCAGGTGTTTGACCAACCCCACCCCCTGCAGGGCCGCCTGCAGCATGCTGTCGTCGTCGTTGAACACGGCGTTGCCCTTGGGATCGACGATCTGAGTGTGCTGCTCCTCATCGGGGGAGGTAAACGACCAGCGGTCTATGGTATTGCTGGAGGTAAAGCGGTAGGCCAGGCAGTTGTGCCGGGTGAGATCGCCCGGGGTCTGCGGCGTGCCATGCTGCCTGAAATAGTCGGGTGAGCCGACGATGGCCATGGTCAGAGGGGGGGTGATAGGCACCGCCACCACGTGTTCATCCAGGCTCTCCCCCAGGCGAATGCCGGCATCCATCCCGTCGGTGATGATGTTGGAAAACCCGTCCGCCATCACCAGCTCCAGCCGCAGCTTGGGATGGCGCGCCAGAAACTCACCCATGTGGGGCTCGAGCAGCAGCCTGGCGGCGATGCGCGAACTGTTGATGCGAATAAGTCCCGAGGGCTCGAGGTGGGAGTCATTGAGCTCGCTCACCACCCGCTCGATGGCCGTGAGGGAGGGTTGCAGCACATCCAGCAGGCGCCGCCCCTCCTCGGTCAGCGACATGTCGCGGGTGGTGCGGTTGAGCAGCCGCACCTGCAGCTGCTGCTCCAGCCCCTTCAGGTGTTGGGAGAGGGCGGCGCGGGTCACCCCCATCTCGGTGGCGGCCTTGGTGAAGCTGCGGTGACGGGCGATGTGGGCAAACCACGTCAGTGACGCGACGAGTGAAGGTTCTATGGGCATTTGTTTAGCCTGGCTAATCAGTCATGTCTGGATAGGTGCGTATATCTAGCTCAATAGACTTACTACTATGTGCTTGAACTCGCGTCAACCAAGACGATCTAGAACCTAACGGAGAGCCCGACCATGTCCCACGTCACCTTCCCCAATCGCAACGGCCAAGGCATCACTATGGCTGCCATCCTTCACTTCCCGCCGCACTTCAATGAGCGCAAGCAGTACCCGGCGGTCGTGGTCTCCCACCCCGGCGGCGGGGTGAAGGAGCAGACCGCGGGCCTGTACGCCAGCAAGCTGGCCGAGCAGGGCCTCATCGCCATCGCCTTTGACCGCTCCTATCAGGGCGAGAGCTCGGGCGAGCCGCGTCAGCTGGAGAACCCCCATGTCAGCACCGAGGACGTCAGCGCCGTGGTGGACTACCTGACCACGCTGCCCTATGTCGATCAGCACAAGATCGGGGCCATGGGCATCTGCGCCGGTGCCGGCTACAGCGCCAATGCCGCCATCCAGGATCGCCGTATCAAGGCGCTCGGCATGGTCAGCGCGGTCAACATCGGCCAGATGTTCCGCAATGGCTGGGACAACAGCGTCAAGGATGCCGATGCCATGGGCTATCTGGACTTCGGCTCCCAGGCGCGCACCACGGATGCGTCAGGCACCGCCTACGCCACCATCCCCTTGGCGCCCCTGCGTGAAGAGGATGCCCCCAACGAGGAGCTGCGCGAAGCCTGGGAGTACTACCATACCCCGCGCTGCGAGCACCCCAACGCGCCGGGCTTTGCGCTGACCCGCAACCTGAACCAGATCATCACCTACGACGCCTATCACAAGGCCGAGGCCTTCCTGACCCAGCCCATTCTGGCGGTGGCTGGCAGTGTGGCCGGCAGCAAGTGGATGAGCGATGACCTGCTGGAGCGCGCCGCGAGCACAGACAAGACCCTGCATGTGGTGGAGGGGGCCAATCACATGTCCCTCTACGATGTGCCCCGCCATGTCGACGAGGCCGTCGCCAAGCTGGCCCCCTTCTTCCTGCGAACCCTGAACTAATCGGCCCGCGAGAGGGGGAGGCCCCTCTCGCTTATCGAGGAGCATCATCATGAGCCATGTATTGAACCTGACCTATCAGAACCTGGGCTGGCAGACGGCGGCCGACCTCTACCTGCCGCCCGATTTCGACGAGCAAAAGCGCTACCCGGCCATCGTCAGCACCCACCCCATCGGCAGCTGCAAGGAGCAGACCGCCGGCAATGTCTACGCCAAGGGGATGGCCGCGGCAGGGTTCGTGGTACTGGTGCCCGACGCCAGCTTCCAGGGCGCCAGCGGCGGTGAGCCGCGCTTTATCGAGGATCCGGCCATTCGGGTCTCCGACATCCGCTTCGCGGTGGACTATCTGCAATCCCTGCCTTATGTGGACAACGATCGCATCGGCGCCATCGGCGTGTGCGGCGGCGGCGCCTACACCATCCATGCGGGCATCACGGATCACCGCCTCAAGGCGCTGGTCTCCATCACCGGGGTCAACTATGGCCGCCTGATCCGTGAAGGCTTCGCCCAGTTCAAACCTCTTGAGCTGGCCCAGAGCATCGCCCGGATGCGCACGGCGCAGGCACAAGGTGACGCCACTGAGCCCGCCGAACTGCTGCCAGAGTCCGTGGCGGCGGCCACCGCGGCAGGCATCACCGACATCGACGTGCTGGAGGCCACCGAGTACTACAAGACGGCGCGCGGTCAGCAGCCCCATGGCGCGACCCGCCAGCTGATGTCCTTCACCGGCGCCGCCATGGGGTGGGATGCCTTCCTCCATGCCGAGGTGCTGCTGACCCAGCCGCTGATGGTGGTGATCGGCGACAAGGCAGGGGGCTTTGGGGCCTATCGTGATGGTTGGGAGATCTACGGCCGCGCCGCCTCCACCGACAAGCACATCGTCGTGGCCGAAGGCTGGTCCCACTACGACCTCTACGACAAACCCGAGCCGGTGGCCATCGCCATGGCAAGCGTGGTGCCCTTCTTCCAGCGCACCCTGTGATCCCGCGGTGGGGGCATCCCCGCCCATTCAAGCGACAAACGAAAGGTCAACCGATATGCGAAACGTATTGATCCTCGGCGCCAGCGGCCAGATAGCCCGGTGGGTGGTCAAGGGGCTCGCCGGGCAGGGCGACCTCCGCCAGACCTTGCTGCTGCGCGATCCCAGGAAATTGAGCGGCCGTGAGCCGGCCAACGCCAGGGTGGTGATCGGCAGCGTGCTGGACAAGCCGCTGCTCAAGGAGGCGATGGCAGGACAAGAGATCGTCTACGCCAACCTCAGTGGCGACAACCTGGACAAGCAGGCCCAGGCGATCATCACCGCCATGCAGGCCGCCGGAGTGAAGCGCCTGGTCTTCGTGCTGTCGCTCGGGATCTACGACGAGGTGCCCGGCAAGTTCGGCGAGTGGAATCGCGGCATCATCGGCGAGGAGCTTAAACCCTACCGGCGCGCGGCGGACGCCATCGAGGCATCGGGGCTGGATTACACCATCTTGCGCCCGGCCTGGCTGACCGATGAGGATGAAGTGGATTACGAGCTGACCGCCAAGGGCCAGCCCTTCTTGGGCACTGTGGTGTCGCGCAGGAGCGTGGGGGAGCTCATCACCCGGATCCTGGTCTCGCCCGAGCTGCATCTGGGGGAGAACCTTGGCATCCACCAACCCGGCAGCGAGGGCGACAAGCCGTACTTCATGTAAGGGAAGGCCTGGGCGCTGGTCTGCGGCGCCGGGACGGGGGCGTGGGCGTCATGTCGCTTGCAGCGACGCCATGCCGGCCCGATGGGCCTGCTCCAGTTCATCCAGGTCGAGCACATAGGCGCGGTTGTCCGCGAGGCTGGCGATCGCCAGATCGATGAAGTGGCGCACCCGGGCGGGCTGGGCGGCGCGACTGCCGTAGTAGAGAAACAGGCCGAGCCTCTGGGTCATGTGCTCGAGCAGCAAGGGCACCAGGCGGCCGGCGCGGATATGCGCCGCCGCCGTCGGCCCGGCTAGCTGGCCGATGACATCGCCGGCCAGTACGGCCCCCAGCTCCACCATCTCGTCGTTGGTGGAGAGTGCCGGGCGCACCGGATGCTCCTGCAATTCGTCCCCCATCTTGACGTACCAGGGGATCAGGCGTCCGTTGCCGGCGTGGCGAAAGGCACTGCAGCGATGCAGGGCAAGATCGTGCAGGGTGAGGGGTACGCCATATTTGCGCAGATACGCGGGGGCGGCGCAGATGATGAGCTGCATGGGGAACAGGCGGCGCGCGATCAGCCCCTCCTGGGGCGAGATGCCGATGCGCAGCCCCACATCGACCCGCTCCTCCACCCAGTTGCCGACCCTGTCATCGAGCCGGATATCCGGCTGCACATCGGGATAGCGGCGGCAGTACTCCTCCAGCAGCGGCCCTATGACCGTCTGCACCACGGAGCGCGGGCCCACTATTCGCAGCGGGCCGGCGAACTCCTCACGGGTCTGGCGCGCCGCCGTCAGGGCCTGTTGCAGGCCGAGCAGGGCAGGCTGCGCCGCCTCCAGAAATCGTTGCCCCTCTTCGGTCAGCGACATGCTGCGGGTGGTGCGATGAAACAGGCGTACCCCCAGATAGCTTTCCAGCTGCCCGAGCGCCTTGCTGGCGGCCTGGGGAGAGATCTGCTGGGCCTCGGCCGCCTTGCTGAGGCTGCCCAGCTCGGCCGTGTGTACGAAGGTGGTGATGGAGCGCAATTCGTTGATCATGGTCTGGCTCATGGATTTACATCATTTGGTTGTAACTGATTCCGCCATTTACCGTCTAGTTCGATGTTTATCCCATCTCTATAGTGCGTCCATCGACCGCGCCAGCCTTTAGCGCTTGACTCCCCTTCGGGTTGGTTGAGACAAGGGGCTGTGCATCCATGGTTACCAGGGCAGTTCCGGCTGCATTGTGAGAAAAGGAGCAAGCATGCAAACACGTCAATTGGGTCACAGCGGGCTGACGGTATCCGCCATCGGTCTGGGCTGCATGGGCTTGAGCTTTGGTTATGGTCCCGCCACCGACAAGGCGGAGGCGATCGCCCTGATCCGGCGCGCCCATGAGCTCGGGGTCACCTTCTTCGATACTGCCGAAGCCTATGGCCCGGGCGATAACGAGTTGCTGCTGGGGGAGGCGCTGGCCCCGTTTCGCGACAAGGTGGTGATCGCCACCAAGTTCGGCTTCAAGCACGGCAAGGTACCCGATGGGCTGGACAGCCGGCCGGAGAATATCCGCGCCGTGGCCGAGGCCTCCCTGCGCCGGCTCAACACCGATGTCATCGATCTCTTCTACCAGCACCGCGTCGATCCCGGGGTGCCGATGGAAGAAGTGGCCGGCACCGTACAGGACCTGATCCGCGAGGGGAAAGTGCGCCACTTCGGTCTGTCCGAGGCCGGCGTCGATTCCATCCGCCGTGCCCACAAGGTGCAGCCGGTGGCGGCGCTGCAGAGCGAATATTCCCTCTGGTGGCGTGAGCCCGAGCAGACGATCCTGCCGCTGCTCGACGAGCTGGGGATAGGTTTCGTGCCGTTCAGCCCGCTCGGCAAGGGCTTTCTGACCGGGGCCATCAAGGCCGATACCCGCTTCGAGGCGAACGATTTTCGCAGCATAGTGCCGCGCTTTGCCGAGGAGGCCCGCGCCGCCAACCTGCGCCTGGTGGAGGTGCTGGGGGATCTGGCCGCCAGCAAGGGGGTAACGCCGGCCCAGATTGCGCTTGCCTGGCTGCTGGCCCAGCGGCCCTGGATCGTGCCCATTCCGGGCACCACCAAGCTGCACCGGCTGGAAGAGAACCTGGGGGCCGCCGCCATCAGGCTCGGCAGCCGCGAGCTGACCGACATAGACGCCGCTGTGGCAGGCATCGAGCTGGAAGGGGGGCGCTACCCGGCGCACCTGGGAAAACTGGTGGGGCGCTGAGGCGCCCTGTTTGAAAGCGAGCCGTGCAAGGCACCCGGCCACTGCCGCGTGTCTTGGCAACGCTCGCGTCGCCCCGGTTTGCCGGGGCCCTTATGTTGTTATGACTCACAGGAGCCGCGATGGCCGGTATTATCTCGTCTGTATTGCAATCGGGTCTGCCCGAACATCAGGACTCAACCCAGTATCGGGCGGGCCGGTTTCACAATCTGGTGGCGCCCCCCGCGCGCAGTGTCTGGAAAGAGGTCGGGATCTGGCGTGACTTCCTGTTTGGCAAGCCAGCCGGCACCCTGCCGGATCGCGCCATCCCGGTGCAGGCCATGACCCTTGCGGATGTCATGGCGGCGCCGGATTCCAGCGTCTGGCGGCTGGGTCACTCCAGCCTGCTGCTCAAATTGCGCGGCCAGTTCTGGTTGACCGATCCCGTCTTCAGCGAGCGCGCATCACCGCTCTCATGGCTTGGTCCCAGGCGCTGGCATGCCCCGCCCATGGCCCTTGAGGATCTGCCGCCCCTGGCCGGGGTGATCCTCTCCCACGATCACTATGACCATCTGGATCACGCCACCATAGTGGCGCTGCAGGGCAGGGTTACGCACTTCATCACCCCGCTCGGGGTCGGGGCCAGGCTCCGCGCCTGGGGCGTGCCGGCACACAAGATCAGGGAGCTGGACTGGTGGCAGCAGACCCGGGTCGATGGCATTGAACTCATCGCCACGCCGGCCCAGCACTTCTCCGGCCGCGGCCTGAGCGATGGCAACCAGACTCTGTGGGCCTCCTGGGTCATTCGCAGCGATGAGTGCAAGCTGTTCTTCAGCGGCGACAGCGGCTATTTCGCCGGCTTCAAGGAGATAGGGGAGCGCCATGGCCCGTTTGACATCGCCTTCCTCGAGACGGGGGCCTACAACGAGCGCTGGGCCCATGTGCACATGTTTCCGGCCCAGACCGCACAGGCGTTTCATGATCTGCGCGCAACCTGGCTCTATCCCATCCACAACGGCACCTTCGATCTTGCCATGCACCCATGGGATGAGCCGCTGGAGCAGATCACCCGGCTGGCGGCCGAGCAGCAGATCCCGCTGACCACCCCCATGATGGGGGAGTCACTGACCTTGCAGGCCCCCCATGGCGGCAGCCTCTGGTGGCGGGAGTGAACCTGGGTCTGGCTCAAGCGTGAAAACGGGCGCCCATGGCGGGCGCCCGCATCGTCGAGCCAGCGCCTGCTACCTTTACGCCGCTGCGTTCGGGCGCAGCGGCGCCGCTTCAAGCCTGATTGCCCAGGGTCATGGTGCGCTTGCGCTGTTCACGCACCAGGTGACGGTTGATCTCCCCCAGCAGCGTCTCCTTGCTGATGGGCTTGGTGATGTAGCCGTTCATGCCGTGAGACAGGTAGTACTGCTTTGATTCGGGCATGGCATCCGCGGTCAGGGCGATGATGGGAATGTCGGCCCAGCTTTGGCGCGAGGCGCGGATATGGGTGGTGGCTGCCAGCCCGTCCATCACCGGCATCTGCACATCCATCAGCACGATGTCGAAGGTCTCTTGCGCCAGTCTGGCCAGCGCCTCTTCCCCCTGCAGCGCCAGCGTCACCCGATGACCGGCAGATGCGAGCATGGCACCGATGACCTTGCGATTGGTGGCGTTGTCGTCCACCAGCAAGATGCGATAGCTCTCCTGACTGGTCGGCTTGCTGGGCAGGCTGGTCATCGACGGGGTGGTCGCCTGGGCAGGCCAGAGATAGGTAAAGGTGCTGCCGAACCCCTCGTGGCTCTCGACCGAGATGTCGCCCCCCATCAGGCGGGCGAGGTTGCGGGAGATCTCGAGGCCCAGCCCCGAGCCACCATATTGGCGGGTGATGGAGATGTCGGCCTGGGAGAATCGCTGGAACAGGTTGCCCATCTGGTACTTGCTCATGCCGATGCCGGTGTCCTGAATCGCGATCCGAATCGAATGACGCTCCTTGTCCAGCGGCTGGCTGTCCACCCTGATGTTCACCTCGCCCTGGTGGGTAAACTTGATGGCGTTGCTCAGCAGGTTGAACAGGATCTGGCGCACCCGCAGGGGATCCATCATCAGCCATTCCGGCGTGTTGGGGGCCAGGGTCAGGCTGAGCTTGATCCCTTTCGCATCGCAATTGCTCTGCATCAGGGCCCGGATGTCCTCCAGCAGCTTGGGCAGATGGTGGGGCACGAGTTGCAGCTCGATGCGACCCTCTTCCAGTTTCGAGATATCCAGAATGTCGTTGAGCAGCCCCAGCAGATGGTTGGCTGACTCCCGGGCCGTTTCCAGGTACTCCCGCTCTCTGGGGGCCATGGTGCGATCCGCCAGCAGCGACAACATGCCGAGTATGCCGTTCATGGGGGTGCGGATCTCGTGGCTCATGTTGGCCAGAAAACTGCTTTTCGCCCGCTGACCCGCTTCGGCCTCGCGATTGGCCCGTACCAGCTTCTCGTTGAGCTGCTGCATCAGCTTGTGCTGCAGGAAGGAGATATTCATCTGCCGCCAGATGAGCAGGGCCAGCACGAACAGCAGGGCAAACTGCAGGGCCGCGATCAGGCTGGTGGTGATGATCTGCTGGCGGACCCCCTCGCGGCGGGCGACGTCGAGCAGGGTCGCCTGCTCGTTGACCTCCAGGGTCAGCTGGTGGAGCTGGGGGAGCAGGGCGGCCAGCTGTTGATCAAGCTGCTGATGGGCCGCCTGATCCAGCGGCTTGTGCTGGACCGGCCCGAGCCAGAGATCGGCCAGGGCGATGAAGCGGCGCATCTCCTTGCTGGCCTGCTGATAAATCTGGGTATGTTGCAGCAGGTTGCGATCCTTGCTCTCCAGCACCAGCTCAATCCGGCTGACCAGAATGTCGTATCTGAGCTGGAACTTGACCCGCGGCTCATTTTTCAGGGCATTTTGAAAGCGCAGCGCCTCGTTGTAGAGCTGGAAATAGTTCCACATGACGTTGTCTTCACCCTGACTGGTGCTGTGCTGCAGCTCCTCGAACTGCCGGTACTGGACGGTACCGATACCGGCAAACGCCAGCAACAGCACGCAGAGCACGACGAACAGGGAGCGCTGACTGGCTGCCATGGATTGCATGATGCGGTTCACTCCACCTTGATCTTGTTGATCTGCCAGATGGCACGGCCGTAATAGAGCTTGTTGCGAAGCTCGGGGTATTGATCAAACGGGTAGATCAGGAACAGGGGTCCCTTGTCACGCACCGACAGCGGCTTGCCATCGATGCTGCGGGCCAGGATCACCTGATACTGGGCGGCATCGCTGGTGGGCACCTGGATCGAGTAGTCGTTGAGCGCCGTGATGGTCAGCTGCTTGCCGCTGGCGCCCACCTTGGCCAGCAGATCGCTCAGACGGGGGCCGCGGAAGGTCTTCTCTTCGTCATACCAGGGGGTGTGAGTCTTGATCTCGTATTCGGGCAGTTGATCCAGCATGGCGGTGTCCCACAGGGCGTCCTGCTGGTAATTGGGTTGGGTAATGGCGCCTTCCACCCTGAGCTGGGCGCTGTCGGGATCGGGAGTCGCCTGGGCGGTAGCGCAAAGAATGGCCAGCAGGGGTGCCATATAAAAATTGAATCTCATAACCTTCCTCCATGGAACCGTGAGAAGCAGATGCCAGGGCAACGGCGGGCCTGGCATAGAGGCAAGGCAATAAGCGTGCCTGATAGTGGAAAGTGGCAACTGGCGTGGCTTAGACGGGGGTGAAGAGGAGGTGAGAGTGTCTTTTCATCGCATTTTGCAATGAGAAGGATGAGCCATGTTGCAAATTGGCAAAGAATGTTCCCCTTGCCGTGGCCGATGTGCTTCTCTAGTTAAGGTGAAAAACAGGGTTTCTTTGGGTCTTTTTCTTGCCAGGCACGGCTCTTGCTTTACTGGGTATGGCATGGAACTAAACCGTCCTGGCATAGACAAGGAGCTTCAACATGGAAAGCATGACCTACACCCTTAACGACACTCAGGTTGTGGCATTGGAAAGCGAGTTTGATGCAATGGCCGTCAGTGAATTGCGCCCCTTATTTGAAAAGCTGTCGGAGTACACAGGTGATGTGCTGGCGGATCTGCGAGACGTGCACTTCATCGACTCCTCGGGGATCGGTGCCCTGGTGTTTCTCCACAAGCGGCTGGTGATGAACGGCCATCATCTGGAGATCATCTGTGGTCCCGGTCAGCCCCGCGATCTGCTGGACATGCTGCACATCAACCGGGTCATTCCCTGTCATGAGAACGTGAAAGCCTACATGCAGTCATCCGGCATGGTGGTGGCATCATGAAGCACTGGCTTGTGCTCGGGATCTCGCTGCTGATGGCGGGTTGCGCGCAATGGCCATCCGAGGGCAAGGGGGGAATGGCCGAGCTGAGACCCACCTGGTTACCGTTAAATGAGGATGAACAACGCCTGCTGTCAGGTTATGATGAGCGTCAACAGAAGCTCGATCAGCAACTGGTCAGCCTGCAGCAGGCGGGTCTGCGCGACTGCATGCCGGCTGGGCTAAAACAGCTACAATCTCAACGAGTTGATATAGTACGGGATGTACATGGCCGACTCTGGGCCGACGTAGCCTGGCGTCAGGCCATGCTGGCCGAGTCGTTGAAGCAGGTGCGTTTGCAGCTGGAAAAGACCACCAGTGGGGGTTGTAGCCGGAGCTGGTCTGGACTTCCGTTGCGTCAGTGGAGGCAAACGTAACAATAAAAAGGATGTCTATGGATCGGGGCGCTATCAAGGGATTTATCGCGGTTGTTCTGTTTTTGTTTACCTGTCCGCTGCTGGCAAGCACCCTGCTGGCGCCGGGTGATCGGCTCTCAATCGTGCAGCCGGGGGAGGCCGCCTTCGACAAGCCCTTCCAGATCGACAAGCAGGGTGAAATCAAACTGCCCGAGGTGGGCTCAGTGGTGGTGGGCGGCAAGACGCTCCCAGAGGCGGACGCCATCATTCGCACCGCCCTCAAGCCCGTTTACAACAACCTCTCCCAGCTGACCATCACCCTGTTGGAAAAGCGGCTGCTCATCAGCGTCATGGGCTATGTCAAAAAGCCCGGCAGCTATGATCTGGCCCCCGATGGCAACGTGCAGATGGCGCTGGATGCGGCCGGCGGCCTGGTGCCGGGGGCCCAGCTCAACAACATGCAGGTACGCCGTGGCGACACCGTCTCCAGCTTTGACTACAAACGCTATCTCGATACCGGCGATGCCGGTCTCTTGCCCCCGCTGCAATCCCTCGACGTGGTCTTCGTGCCCGCATCCCCCCTTATCGGCAACGTCCAGATTGACTTCGATGCCGCCACCCTGGCAGCCGGCGGGGATGGCGACACCGGCAAGGCGATCAAGGTGTTTGGCGAGGTGAACAGCCCGGGCGCCTTCAGCTTCAAGAGCGGCAACTCCATCGTCGATCTGCTGATGCGGGCCGGCGGGGTGACCCGCTTTGCCGGGGTGGAGCGGATCCGGGTGATCAACGGGGATGCCCCCGAACTGTTCGATCTCAAGGCCTACCTCGATTCGGGCAACAACAAGCTGCTGCCGGCGCTGGCCCCCGGCGCCACCATCTTCGTGCCCAAGGACGAGGAGCAGATCAAGCGCGGGGCGCGCACCATCTACATCATGGGGGAGGTGTTCAAGCCCGGCGCCTATGAGGGACGGGAGGGGGATACCTTCCTCGACATCCTGGCCAACGCCGGCGGACCGACCCGCTATGCCGAGAGCCGCCAGATCCGCTTGCTGCGCACCAATGGCGCGGTCGAACCCATCGATCTGCAGGCCTATACCGAGGGCATGCAGAAAAACCTGCCGCAGATAAGGCCGGGGGACGCCATCTTCGTGCCGGAGAAGACCGACATCAACGAGAAGTCCTGGCTCAAAGTGGCGCCGGGGCGGGCTGTGATGGTGATGGGGGCGGTACGCATTCCCGGCCGCTATGAATGGTCTGACGAGATGTCGCTGCTCGATCTCATCGCCCATGCCGGCGGCCCCAACGAGCGGGCCGACATCGCCAAGGTGCAGATCCTGACCTCGGAAGGGGGCATGGCGACCCCGACCATCTTCGATCTCGACAAGTTTCTCCATCAGGGGGGAGCCCTTGGCAGCCTGCCCAGGATCCACGCCGGCTTCACCATCATGATCCCCGAGCTGCCCACCGATCCCAGCGACAACAAGTCCCAGTGGGTACGCCAGTCGCCGGACAGCTCCATCTACATCTTCGGTCAGGTCGGCGCCCCCGGTCGCTACGCCTTCAACGAGGAGATGGGCTTTATCGACATCCTCTCGGCGGCAGACGGCCCGACCCAGGCGGCAGACCTGCGCAACGTGCGCATCGCCCATCGCAACGGCAGCACGGCGCGGGTGAGCAAGCTGGATCTCTCCCTCTACTTCGAGACCGGCGACGAGACACTGTTGCCCAAGGTGCTGCCGGGGGATTCCATCTACCTGCCGGAGAAGAACCGCCCCTGGCTCGACGAGCCCAAGGAGAACACCATACGGGTGCTGGGGGCCATCGCCCGGCCGGGTCGCTATCGCTTCAACTCCTCCATGACCCTGCTGGATCTGCTGGCGGAAGCCGGCGGGCCCACCAGCTCGGCCTACATCAAGAAGATCGTGGTGATCAACATGGCCGTCAGCGGCCAGGGGGATCAGGCCCGTACCTTCGATCTGGACGGCTTTGCCAAGGAGCCCGATTTCAGCCAGCTGCCGGTGCTCAGGGCAGGGGACACCGTCTTCATCCCCGACAGCAAGAGCAGCAACTGGGCCATCTTCATGGACGGGATGCGTGACATTCTCACCACCATCTCGGTGGTCGCCCTGGTGGGAACCCTGTAACGTGAGCATCCCGATCCAGTACCTGGAACTGGAGTCGCTCTACGCCTCGACCCTGGCGCGGGGGATCCGCTCCCTGGCGGTCACCTCGGCCGAGGGGGGCGAGGGGGTCAGCACCATCTGCGAGGCGCTGGCCCGGCGCGCCGAGGCGGATGGCCTCAAGACCCTGCTGGTGGATCTCAACCTCTATCACCCGGGCCGGCCCGCCGGCCAGGCCTGGGGGCCCAACGACGTGCCCGAGCCCCAGCACCAGGGCCACGCCCTGGCGGTGCTGCCAGCGCCGGGCAAGGATCTGATGGCCTTTCGCAACAAGGAGACCCTGCGCGCCCTGCTGGTGTGCTGGCTCGAGCACTATGATGTTGTGCTGTTCGATACCTCCCCCCTCAATGCCCTCAACCGGGGCAATATCCCGGCGGATCAGGTGTGCGCCGCCTGTGAGGGGGCCCTGCTGGTGGTGCTGGCCGGCGTGACGCCGACCACCATGGTGCAGAGCGCGGTGGAGAAGCTGACCCGGGCCGAGGCCAATCTGCTGGGGGCCGTGTTCAACGACAGGGTCAATCCGGGGCTGGCCAGCGAGATCCTGCGCGAACTCAACCGGCTGCCGAGCAACCGGCTGACCGAGTGGCTCAAACGCTGGTGCCGGCGCAGCATGCTGCTCAACTTCCGGATCTGAGGGAGACGATATGAAAGAGTGGTTGCGATCCGCCCCCGCCACCCTGCAGTCGGTACGCGAGCTGCGCGGCCGTCTGGCGCAAGGGTTGGCACTGTTTCAGGTTGCCCCCGAGGAGCAGGCCAACTGGCTGCTCTGTTTCAGCGAGCTCGCCACCAATATCGTGCGTCATGGCGAGCCGCCGGCGAGCCAGCTCTGGCTCAGCCTGCAGCAGGATGAGTGGGGCCTGAGTCTGCAACTGGATGACGACGGCGGGCCCCAGCCCGCGCTGGCGGCCAACCCCCTGCCGGCAGAGCCGCAGGAGGGGGGCTATGGTCTGGCGCTGGTGCACAGCCTGTTTGAGGAAGTGAGCTTCAGCCACCAGCAGGGGCGCAACCGGGTGATCCTGCGGGCCCGGCACGCTCCCCGGCGGATGCCCATGGTGGCGGTGATCGACGATGACAAGGTGATGCGCACCCTGCTCACCGGCTATCTGCACGACAACTATCAGGTCGATAGCTTTGCCGATCCCCTGGCGGCCCTGCAGGCGCTGGGACGCCAGCCGCCGGATCTGGTGCTCTCCGACATCGAGATGGAGGGGATCGACGGCTTCGCCCTGCGCCAGCAGCTGATGAAGGATCCCAAGATGCGCGGGGTCCCCTTCATCTTTCTGACTGGCCACCATGATCAATGGACCCAGAGCCGGGCTGGCGCCCTTGGCATCGATGATTTCCTGATCAAGCCCATCACCAAGCAGGCGCTGCAGTTGGCGGTCGCCCGGGTGCTCAAGCGGTCGGCCCAGCTCAAGGCCCAGTGGGGGGATCAGCTGGATCAGCGGATGACCTCGGCCCTGCGCCCCCTGCTGCCGGCCAACCAGCTGCACGGCTATCAGCTGGCGCTGCAGACCCGTGCCGCCGCCGTGGGGGGCGGGGATTTCCTGCTGGTGAAGGAGCGGGTGCTGTGGCTCGGGGACGTGATGGGGCACGATGCCGAGGCCAAGTTCTTTGCCCATGCCTACGCGGGCTATCTGCGCGGTCTGCTGACCGCCCAGAGCGAGCAGCGATCCCCTGCCAGCCTGTTGACCACCCTCTCCACCGCCGTGCACAGCGATCCCCTGCTGGGGGCGACCCTGCTCACCACCCTCTGCATCGAGCTGGGGGAGGTGGGCCGCGTCCGCTGGGCCAGTGCCGGGCACCCGGCCCCCTGGCTCATCGGGGCGGATGGAATGCACCCGCTCGGCGTGACCGGTCCCTTGCCCGGTCTGCGGCCGGATCCCCACTTCGAGACCTGCGAGCATCAGTTGCAGCCGGGCGAGCGCCTGCTGTTCTGGACCGATGGCCTGCTGGAGAGCCGGGACCCCGCCGAGCGCCAGTTGTGGGAGGCGCAACTGCAGCAGATCTGTCTCACCCCCGCACCCGGCCTGGAGCAGCTGGCCCTGGCCATCGCCACCTGGTTTGACGAACGGGCCGACAAGGCCCCGGATGACATGACCCTGCTGCTGGTGGCATTTCCTGCCGACTGAGGCCCCCAAACCGCTGGCACAATCTATGCAAAACCCCCGCTGCAGGTGGCCCGACGCCACCAGAGGAGGTTGCCCATGTTGCCAACACATCAGGTCTGGCTCGCCATCGATGCCCGCCAGGTCGGCGGGATAGAGATCCACATCACCCACCTTGCCCGCGATCTGCTGGCGCGGGGTCTGAACACCACCATAGTGCTGGTGGCTGATCACGGTATGACCCCCTTTGTCACTCTGCTGAGGCAACAGGGGCTGCCATACCGGGTCTGTCGCAACAGCCGTGACTTCGTGCGGGTGCTGGCAGGCCAGCCCGGCTTCGTGCTGCTGCACACCCACGGCTACAAGGCCGGGATCCTGGGGCGCCTTACCGCCTGGTGCAGCGGCAAGCCGGTGGTCTCCACCTTTCACAGCGGGGATGACGGGGAGGGCTTGCTGAAACTCTACAGCTGGCTCGACCGGTTCACGGCCCGCTTTGCGAAGTGCATCGCAGTGAGCGAGCCCATCGCCCGCAGATTGCCTGTGCCGAGCACCGTCATCAGCAATTTCGTCCCCATGCCCGCCGCGCCCGTGGCGGTGGCGGGCAATCGCATCGCCTTCGTCGGTCGCCTCTCTGCCGAGAAGGGACCCCAGGCGTTCTGCCAGCTGGCCGCCTTCTGCCCGGAGGGGAGTTTTCACCTCTATGGTGAGGGGCCGCTGATGGGGGATCTCAGCATGCAGTATGGAGATCGCGTCGAGTTTCACGGTTTTCGCCGGATGGCCGACGAGTGGCAGCATATCGATCTGCTCTGCATCACCTCCCGCTTCGAGGGGCTGCCGCTGGTGGCGCTGGAGGCCATGGCCCACGGCATTCCGGTCTGTGCCTTTGCGGTGGGGGGGCTGGTGTCGCTGATTGACCACAAGTCCAACGGCTGGCTGGTGGAGCCGGGCCAGGTGCAGGACATGGCGGCCATCGTCAACTACTGGCTGAGCCGCGACGAGCAGGCGCGGGGCGCCATGAGCCGGGCCGCCCGCCAGACCATCGCCCGGGGTTACAGCGTCAATCACAGGGTGAGCGATATCCTGGCGGTCTATGGCGGCTGATCCCGGGCCGCCGGCACACAGCCAGCAAGCGCAGCGAGTGGCCAGGCCACTCGCTTTTTTTATGGCTGTACGACGCACCTTCGGTCAACCTCTCTCCCTGTCAGCCTCGCGCTCTCTGCTCTGCCTATCTGGCGCAGGAGATGGTGCGGCTGGATGCCTCAGTCCGCCAGGCTCCTGACGAGGTGACACAGCACAGGCAGCGCGAATCCGCTTGCCCACGAACACCTCGCTGAAGAAGCAGACCGCGACCTCTGGCTCCCCCTGGCAGGGAGCCAGAGCAGGCGTCGGGGAAAGGGGGCGGCACAAACCGCCCCGGGATGGCGAGGGGCGTCGTTCTGGTAAGAGATGCGAGTGAGGGCTGCGTTGGCGCGGCTCGCTGTCGGCAATGAAATAAAAAGGGGATGCAGGCCCGACAGGCTGGGGTGGTTGAGGGGGAAAAGAATCGGGCCACCGCCTAGGCAGTGGCCCGAAATCCGGCAGCAGGGTGAGGCTCAGCGCCCCTTCTTGCCCACCATGATGGCGACCGTCTTGCCGATGATCTGCATGTCCTGCAGCAGCCAGCGCCAGGGGTGGAGCAGGGTCACCGAGTAGGCGAGATCGAAGGCGAGCTTGCTGCGCACATCGTCCAGCGACTCGTCATAGCCCTGATTGACCTGGGCCAGCCCTGTGATGCCGGGGGCTATCTCATAGGTGCGCTCGATAAAGAAGGGCACCGCATCCTCCAGCCGGTTGGCGATGTCGGGGCGCTCCGGTCGCGGTCCGATGAGCGACATCTCCCCCTTGAGCACATTGAGGAACTGGGGTAGCTCGTCGAGCCGGGTCTTGCGCAGGAAGTTGCCGCTGCGGGTGATCCGGCTGTCGGCCTTGCCACACCAGACAGGCCCGGTGCCCGCCTCGGCATCGGAGCGCATGGTGCGAAACTTGATCATGAAGAAGAGCTCGGTGTGGCTGGCGTGGCTGCGGCCAATGCGCAGCTGGCGAAAGAACACCGGGCCCGGGCTGTCGAGCCGTATGGCCAGCATGATGAGCGGCCACAGGGGCAGGGTCAGCAGCAGGCCGAGGCTGGCACCGGCCAGATCCATGATGCGCTTGAGCACCTGGGTCGCTTTGGGGATGGGGTGTTTCATGCTGCTCTCTCCTGTGAGGTGGGGCGGGTCAGCATCCGCAGGCCGTAGCGCAGGGAGCCGATGCCGTTGTACCAGTGTCCGAGTACCAGATAGTGGATCTTGCGAAACAGACCGGGCCAGTTGTGCAGCGGGGTGAGCTGGATCAGCAGCACCAGGGCGTAGCCCAGCAGTTGACCGGCCAGCAGCGCCGCGAACAGGGGCGAGTGGATGGCCAGCGGAATGGCGCACAGCCACAGCAGGGTCAGGCAGAGGGGCATGAGCACCCGCAAGCCCTTGCCACTGGCGAAGTTGAACGCCACCCAGCCGAATCTGGGGTGCAGCAGCGGCAGCAGACGCAGCAACTGCTGGGTGTTGCCGGCACCGATGCGCTTGCGGCGCTTGGACTCCAGCTGGGCATCGGAGACCTCCAGCTCAAGGGCGGCGCAGCGATTGTCATAGACCGCCTTGTAGCCCCTGGCGATGGCCTGCATCGGCAGGATGAAGTCGTCGTTGATGGTATCGGGCGCCAGCGGCGCCAGGCAGTCACGGCGCATCACATAGAAGGCGCCGTGGGCCCCCAGCATGCTGCCAAGGGCGGACTCGCACAGCTTGATCTGGCTCTGGTAGCGCCAGTAGCTGGCCTCACCCTGGGAGCCCGGCTGCCAGAAGCGATAGGCTTCGCCCACCACGCCGACGGCGGGATCCTGAAAGTGGGCGGCGGCCAGCAGCAGGCTGTCGATGGGCAGCAGGGCTGACACATCGCTGAAAGCCACAAGGGGGGTGTCAATCTGGGTCATCGCCTCGTTGAGCACGGCCACCTTGCCGCGATTGCGCGGGTGCTCGAACAGCCGGATCTGCAGCTGCAGCAGGGCGGGATCGCCGAGCTGGCAGAGGGCAATTGCATAGCTGTCGTCGGTGCAGCCATCAAAATGCAGGTGCACCGCCAGCTTGTCGGCCGGGTAGTCGAGGCTGGCCAGATTCTGCAGCTTGGCCGCCAGGGTGGTCGCCTCGTTGTAGATGGGCATCACCAGGGTGATGGCGGGGAGCTGCTCATCGCCGACCTCGGCCCGAAAACCCCGTTGGTGCGGGGTCGGTTGGTGCTGGCGCGAGCAGGCCCGTTTGCCGACCCATTTGAGCAGCAGGGGGTAACCCACATGGTGGTACACCACTAGGGCTGCACACAGCCAGAACACGATCATGATCCATTCCATGGGAGGCTCCTTTTGCTGTCTCTTCGCGTGTCGATGGCATCGCCTCAGCGGGCGTACAGCGCCTGATAGGCTTGAGCCATCCGGCTCAGGCTGCCCTGTTCACAGACAAATTCCCGGGTGACGGTGCGCAGGCCACGAGAGTTGAGCAACCCCTGTGCCAGAAGTTGCGCCAGGAGGGCGGGATCTCGCGTCTCCAGCAGCTGACCGCTGGCCGGGCAGACGATATCGGCGGCGGCGCCCACCGCGCTCATCACCACCGGCACGCCACAGGCCTGGGCCTCCAGCACGCACAATGGCATCCCCTCCGCCAGCGACGGCAGGCAGAAGAGGTCCAGTCCCTGATAGAAGCGGGGCATCTGCTCCACCAGGCCGAGAAAGTGCACCCGATGGGCAATCCCCAGCAGTCGGCACTGCTGCTGCAACGCATTTTGCAAACTGCCCACCCCGGCCAGTGCAAGATGCACCTCGGGGGAGAGCCGCGCCACGGCCTCCAGCAGCAGGTGGTGACCCTTGACCGTCTCAAGGCGGGCGGCGCAGCCGATGAGCCTCACCCCGAGGGGCAAGCCCAGCGCCTGACGCGCCAGCTCGGCAGGGCCCGGAACGAAGCGCCCCTCGTCGATGCCGTTGGGGATCACCTGGGCCTGGATGGCGCCGAGCCTCGCCTGCAGCTGGTGCGCCACCGGGGTGGCGTCTGCCACCAGGGTGGGCCGCAAGGTGCGCAGCCCAAGCCCGGCCAGCTGGCGCTGACGGGGATCGTCGAGATACCAGGCGTCATGCTCGGTGTGGATAAGGCTCGCCACCCGGGCCAGCCGGGCGGCCAGCCCGCCATAGAGCAGCGGGCCCAGATGGTGGGTGTGCACCGCTGCCGGCCGCAGCTGGCGCAGCAAGCGGATGAGGCGATAGAGGGTGGTCAGCGACCAGCCGGCGGGCTTGTCCAGACAGTGGATCCCCGAGGCAAATGCCCCCAGGGCGGGCCAGGCGGCGAGCAGCGCCTCCTTGCTCCCCTCCAGCGAGACGATGTGCATGGGCTGGTGGCACTCGTTGGCCTGGCTGAGGTTGAGCACCATGGTCTCCAGCCCTCCTGGCTGCAGGTGCTGGACTATTTGCACGATGGCGGTGCTGGCTGACCGGGCGGTGGTAGGCATGGCGCTCTCCTCACAGTTGTCGGCCCTTCCCGGGCCCCCTTGGCGGGACTATGCGAATCCTGTACCACAACGTCTGCCATGTTGGCCCGCTTGCTGGCATTACCCTTGCATTTCCTCCTCCATTCGTGGAATGCCATACCTGCCTTGAGGGGAGTGACGCCATGCCGGTCCAGTTCTACTACAACCTCTACATCATCCTCTTCGCCGCCTGGCGGCGCCGTTATCTCATCCTGATGCCGGCCCTGGTCATGCCGCTGGTGGGGGTGGGGATAGGCTTGCTCAGCCCCAAGGTATATGAGAGCCGCACCACCTTCATGGTGCCGCAGGATTCCAACCAGACGCCGACCCTCAAGGATCTGATCACCCAGGAGAGCCTCAAGGATCGCTTCGCGGTGCTGGAGGCCATGCTGCGCAGTCGTTACGTGATGGACGGGGTGGCGCGGGACCGCAAGCTGGTGGATGACAACACCCCGCCCGCCAAGCGCGACGCCATCATGGACTGGCTTTCGGCGTCCGTCTCTATCCGTCTTATCGGGGACGAGGTGATCGAGCTGAAGGTGAAAGCCGACTCGGCCGAGAGCAGTGCCGGCCTGCTGGAGGCCGTCTCGCGCCGCTTCTTCTTTAACCTGCTGAACAAGGGGCGCCAGTCGGCCGAGTCCTCCGAGCGCTTCCTGCAAAGCCAGCTCGACAGCCGGCGCAGCGAGCTGCAGGGGGCCGAACAGCTGCTGGCGGATTTCAAGCGCGAGCATGCCAGCGCCCTGCCGGATCAGCAAAATGCCAACGCCGCCCGGCTCTACGGCCTGAAAGATCGCCACGCCGAGAGCCTGCTTCAGTTGCAGCAGGCCAAGGCCCGGGTCGAGCAGCTCTCCCACGGCCAGGAGGGGGCCACGGCCCGCAGCCTGGAGGAGAAGCTGCAGCAGATGCAAACCGAGCTGGCCCTGCTGCGAGTGCGCTACAGCGATCAGCACAGCGAGGTGCAAAGCCTGCGCTACCAGATTGAGCAGTTGCAACAGGAGCTGGAACAGCAGAAGAGCCAACCCGGCGTGGCGGTCGGGCCAGAATGGGATCAGGCCAGGGCCCAGCTGGCCGAGGCCGAGCAGAATGCCGCCGCGCTGCAGGCCCAGCTCGACGATCTGAACAAGGTGGTGGCCTCCCAGGGTGAAACGGAGAGCCAGCTGGCGGAGCTGGAGCGCGATCTCGAGGTCAAGCGCTCCCTCTATCAGGATCTGCTGCTGCGCTACGAGAAGGCCAAGGTGACCGGGGCGCTCGGCAGTTTTGAGCCCGGCGAGCGGATCAAGGTGATCGACAGGCCCTTCGCCCCAAGCAAACCCAGCAACTACCCGCTCTGGCTGTTTCTTATTGCCGGCATGGTGGGGGGCTTCGGGTTAGGTTGCGGCCTGGCGCTGCTCATTGAACTGGCGGATACCAGCCTGCGCCGCACCGATCAGCTGGCAGCGCTTATCAAGGCGCCGGTGCTAAGCCGCATTCCCTATTGCGAACCCGTGCATGCCCACACCGGCCAGGCGGCCCATGCCCAGCCGCCACTGGTGGAGGTGCCGGGTTGATAGTTGCCCATGGCCCTCAAGACAGGCCTCCACTCTGAACCAGAATATTTCTGATAAGGCCTCGTAATGAGGCCTTTTTTATGTCACTCAAGCAGTGTCTTGATCAACTGCTATGGTTTGCAACGAACTTGATGTGATTGCAACGATAATGTCTGGTGGCGCTTCCTCAATTCTGCTTATTGACTGTGGTTTCATACAGTGGTACAAATGGAGCCGTTACGCTCTATTAATCATGCGGTTATAAATCAGAGATTGATTGGTAATGCAGTTATTTTAAAATTATTTGTTGGTTGTGATATATGGTGTAGTGGAATTAGATGAAAGTTTTTACTAATACATTAATAATGCCTTCCATCTAATTGCTATTATACGAAAAGGATTTTTTTACCATGGATCTAAACGATATTTTTTTACACTTTAAAAATCTCTCTGATGAGAAAAAAATAGATTTATAATTAATTTAATAATTTTGTTGGAGTTGGCTGAAGATGCCATGTCCCTAAAAGGGCCTTATCGGTTTGTTCTGGACTCTAATATTATTATGAGATTAGAAGATTATGAGAGAGAGTGTTTTCAAGAAGGTTTGCTCTCGATTATGTTGTTTTTTGATTATTATAAACAACAGTCACAATTTAAAGCTGATCTTATTGTCACCCCAGTTGTTTTTTATGAGTTTTTTAGGTTGCAGAATGTATCGAATCTAAAAGAGTACTGGGGGAAGTTCCAATCAATTAGAGGTCTAATAGAGCGCAGCCTAGGAACTGATGTGCTTTTTGATAATTTAGACTCTTTTGAAAAAACAGAGCATTATATAAACTGTATTGAGCATGATTCAAATTTGATAAAGGAACGTTTGTTAGAAATTAAAGATAGCGAGTTCCATTATGATTTTATTAGATCGCCCGGTGGTGTCATGGGGGCATTGCGACAAGATGGGATGATAGAGGTGGCTCCAATTTTAGCTGCCGATCATCTCTATAAAGATCTTAACACTCAATATTTCCATCCTTATTACGTGGCTTTATTTTTGAAAGATCATATGGCGCATAAACTATCTACTAATTCAGTAAATAATTTGGATGTGGCCAAAGAATATGATAATGAATATCTTCTGAGGGAGGTTGTCCACTTAGATAGGAAGGGGCGCGTAAAAGGACTAGCTGATATTGAGCTATTATGGAAAGGAAACATTAGAAGTCAGTTTAATAGTCAATCTAGAGGAAATTACCACCCTGTATCTATACCACTAACTGTCGATACCAATTTATTTTTATCTTTGAAAAAAATGTCAGGTTATGGCGTTGTTGGTGATCAAATCGTTGGAGGGGAAGATCCGGATATTATGAAAGCGAAGACGGAAATTCTATTAGATGATGTAAACAGAAGAATGACTCGAGCAAAAGAGCAACAGAATGAGTTTATCAAATCTAGGAATGAGTACTTAAAAAATATTTCGTCTAAGTTTGAGATAAAAATAAATATATAGCGAGGCATTACAGAGAATAAGTCACTGAATGTGGCTTGGTAGTATTAATTAGCCGAGGTTTAAATGGGTAAGCGAGAGTTTTTATTTGGTGTAAGCGCATCAATTGTAGCTGCCATTATAATGGAGCTTGCAGGTGTGCTCAGTATTATTAAATATCTGGAAGTATCGTTATCGATACCTGTATGGGCTGTCGTTTCATTGCTAGTAATTCCCATTTTGTTGGCGATTATTTGGTTTCGTAAGTCTATCAACCCTGAGCATCAGAGGTTAATTTGTGAGATTGATGAAATACGTCAACAGTTAGCGGCAAAAGAAAAAGCATTAGGTGCTCATCAACAATTTTCTTCGTCATTGGAGAAATTGCTTGAGGATAAGAACAGAGATCTTGATGAGTTAAATCAGTCTCTTGAAAAGTGGAAAAAATGTGGAGTGATGCTTCATCAGAATGATGAACCACTCGAGCAGATTACAAACAAAAAGTTTGGTGTAGAGATAGTCGAGCTTGATGGTAAAGAATTCTTAAACTGTGAGTTTCATGGTTCCATTATTAAATTTAAAGGCACAGGTCCTGTAGGGTTGAATCATATTGTTTTCAATGATGTTAGGTGGGTGATGGAAGCTCCGGCTGGTAATGCTCTTCAGCTATTGGGTGCTCTCTATCAAACGGGTGATCCTACAATGATTAAAATGGTCGAAGCAACGTTTGAAAATGTGAAAAGCAAGCAAATAGTTGCAAGTAGCCACTAGAAGATACTGCTAAAAAAGCCTCAAGAGAAACTGTCAACGAGTGGCGTTTAAGCTCCTATGATCATCCGCTGTGTCATGTTGCGGCAAAATCAGGGAGCATCCGCTCCCTAATCTCTGCACATAGGGTGACAAACTAGCCGATGACCGGCATCCGTTGCCATCCGGCGTGCTGCTGGTTCCCCTGATTTTGGCCTTGAGTGCGGCGTTGATAGCGCCAGGCCAGCAGCAAGGGCATGCCGAGCAGCAGCTGGGCCGCCAGCGGGATCTCCTCGATGGGAGCCGCCAGTGCACCCTCCGGGATAATACCCCCCTCAATCTCGGCCGCGAGTTTCAGCTCGAGGGCGCTGCCAAAATCGGCGAAGGTGGTGGCGTTGATGACGAACGCATCCTCGCCGCCGGCGATATTGTTCAGATACCAATCCTGCAGCACCCCATCGGGGTAGTCCTGGCCTATGGTGATGCCGTTGATGGTATCGATGCCGGAGGCGAGCAGCTGATCCCGCACCGTGGAAGTATCCAGCCCGGCGTTCTGGATCCCGTCACCTGAGACATCCATCACCTGGCGCGTGGCGGTAAAGTCGTTGGTATCGAACTGCAGGGCGCCGAATTGCATGGCCGAACCCGGCGCCGTCATCCCCGAGTAGGGGCGTGTCAGGGCGTCCAGGGTGGCGGCAAACTCGTTGATGGAGGTCATGTCATAGAGGTAGAACCAGTCGGTCATCACCGCCTGCTGGGTCGAGCCGCTCCACATCACCATCTGCACGGCGATGGTGCCCAGCTTGCCATCGCTGGTATCCAGGATGGCGTCTTGCACCGCCTGGCTGTAAAAGGCATCCACATAACCTTGCAACTGCAGGTTGAACTCCTGGGCCGTCACGCTGCCCGACACATCCATCAGCAGTTGCAGCTCGGTATCCACTTCGGTCAAAGCGTAGGCGGGGGCGCTGACCAGCAGCATCCCCACCAGCCCTGCCAACGGTTTTAGTCTCATAACTCACTCCTTCTCCTTGGGGCCTGGCCCTGATCCTCAGTGCCGATGGGGAGGATGAATAAAGCGTGCCACTTTGCAGGTATCAGCAGCGGGCATGAAATTTGCGGTCTTCGCACAGGATGAAAATGAACAAGTGGGGGGGTGAGGCGATGGAGATCCGTCCCTGGCAGTGGGCGCCCAACTGGTTGTTGTTGGGGCTGGTCAATCAGTGGGCCATGGTGTGGCTCAATACGGGCCACTTCAACCTGCTGGTGGTGTTGCTGATTGCCATCTGGTGGCAAATTGCATCGCGGGTTGCGCCAGCCTGGCAACCTGGCCGCGCCGCTCTGCTGCTCTTCTCGCTGCTGCTGTTGATCCCGAGCGCCAGTTGCAAGGCGCTGGCCTGCCTGCTGCTGGCCGCGAGCCTGTGGCGGCGCCAGCAGCCTTGGGACGAGCGCGCCGCGCTGCAGATAGTGGTGGCCTTCACCCTGGCCGTGCTGTGGGGGCAGCAGCTCTTTGCCCTCTGCTCCGGCCCCGTGCTGGCGCTCGATGCCTGGGGCGTGGGCCAGTGGCTGCAACTGCTGGGGTGGGAGACGGTGCAAAGCGGCAATCGCATCGAGCGGGTGGGGGGCCATGCCCTGATCGTGCTCAAGGGCTGCTCCTCGTTCTCCCAGCTCTATCTGGTGGCGCTGGCCTGGCTGGTCTCCTCCTGCTGGCTCGCCCCCGGGCGGGCGCTATACCGTCAGCTGCCCCTGCTGGGGCTGGTCTTGCTGCTCTACATCGGCAGCAACCAGCTGCGGCTGGTGCTGATGAGCCTGGATCTGCGCTGGTACGGCTGGCTGCATACCGGCACGCTCGCCCAGCTCTACCAGTGGCTGGTGCTGTTGCTGCTGATGACACTGCTGTTTCGAAGGGGGCGCCATGTCACCACCGATTAGGGGCTATCTCTGGCTGGTGCTGCTGGCACTGGCCTCCACCGGCGCCATGGGGTGGCGCTATCAGCACCGCCAACCGGTGGATGGCACGCGTCAGATGCTGCAGGAGCTCCGCCAGCTCGGCTGGCAGCGGCAGGGGGCCAGCCCCTTGCTGGGGGGCACCTATGTGGGCTACCGGCTGCGCCACCCAGATTGTGACGGGGTCTTGCAGGCGATGGCGGTGGCCCCGGATCGGGAGGCCATGTCGGTGCGGCTCGCAGGCAAAGGCCAGCTGCAGGGGGTGATGTTTCAGGGGCAGTGGCACCCGGAGCCGCCACTGCTGGCCTATCGGCTCAATCAGGGCTGGCACAAGCTGTGGGGCGATGCGCCGGCCCCCCTCTATCGGGTCGCGCTGCCTGCGGCCTGTCTTGCCCTTATTGCGCCTGGCGAGCCTCGCTGAGGGGGCTCGCCGCGTCGGCCGGCAACACCCGGATCAGCAGGCTGTTCGGGGCCAGCATGGGGTCGTAGCGCGGTTCGAGCTCGATGGCGCGGGCACTGAGCAGGCTGGTCAGCTTGCCAAGGCGGCTGCTGGCAAGGCGCGCACTCTCCAGCATGTCGGTCTGCGGCCCGGGGCCGCTGATAAGGGCTATCTTCGCCGGATCCCGCTGGCCGAGAAACTGGTGCAACTGCTGCTCCTGATCCGTCGCCAACATCACCGCTTCATCCTGATAAGTCAGCGACAACTGGGCCTGCTCGGCCAACTGCTGCTGGCGCAACTGCGCCAGCATGGGGAAGGGATCCTCGGTGGGCGTCTGGCGGGCACAGCCAGTGAGTAGCAAAGAGGGCAGCAAGGAGAGCAGCAAGGCAGGCAACAAGCCTGCGGCAAGCCCGCTCTGGCGGGGACGACGCCCGGTACTCTGGCGCCCAAAAGCCTTTATGTTGGTGACGTTCTGATGCGGCATAAGCTGGCCAGTCAGGGGGATGAATTGGCTCCAGTTTGCAATGTTTTCAAGCGCTTGGCCAGTTGTTCAATCTCGCCGCGAAAGCTGGCCCAGCGGCTGGCGGGGAGTGCTTCGGCCTGCTGCCAGCGGGTGGGCACCGCCTCGCGCAGCCGCTGCAGCAGCAGGGCCGCCTCCACCTGTTGGCGCGCCGCCTGCTCGAGCCAGGTGAGCCAGCGCAGATCCTCGATGCCCTGTTGCAGCAGCAATAGATCGTAGGAGAGGCGATGAGCCTCGCAGGCCTGCGGGCCCAGCAGCAGAAAGTCGCTCTCGCGCCCGTCGGTGGGGTCGTAGGGCAGGGCGGTGGGCATGCGTCCGTGCCACTGCAGATAGCCCTCTGCCCCGCTCTGCCAGAGGTAGAAGCCGGCGGCGCGCGGGGTGCCGAGGTTGTAAAACCAGGGGGCGGCCCCGGCGGCCCTGACCCGTTCCACATCGGCCTTGTCGGCGCCGAAACCTGCGTTGATTAGGGCTATCTCCACCTCGCCAAGCAAGGGCGCCTGGGCGGGGTGGTTGAAGTGACCGGCCCGCACCACGGCGGGATCCCGCCGCTTCATCTCGCGGGCCATGGCTTGAATGGCGGGCAGGGCGCCGAGATCGGGCTCGTCAAACAGGCTCCAGGCCAGGGGGGGCAGCCCCTGGGCGCGAAAGGCCGCCTGGCGCTGCTGCCAGGCATCGAGCCGGCTGTTGGTGTCGCTGCCCCAGCGCTTGAGGGAGGCGTAGGCCAGCAGCGGCGTGTGAAAACCAAGGCCGATGGCCTCCTCCTGGGTGGTGCGCATCCCGGCTTCATCCTGGGGCAGGGCGGGGGCCACGCCGCTTATCCCAAGCCCGGCGAGCCGTGCCAGATCGCAGCGACTGGCGGCCAGCTGGGCGCTGGCCAGCTGGGCGCTGGCCAGCTCCGGGCCCTGGCCGAACCAGCCAAGGTAGGGGGGCGTGTCGAGGTAGATGCCGACCGGTTTGCTGGCGGCGGGCAGGATCAGGGGCAGCACCTCGACGTCTAACGGCATCTGCACCAGCTGCTGGTGGCTGAGCAGCTGGATATTGCCCTGATAGCGCCCCGCCGGCGCATCTTTAGGGATGGGAAGATGCAGCACCAGGCGCCTTGGCACCCGGCGCTTGAGGGTGAGCCCCGCCACCCCCTCCACCAGCTCCTGATCCGAGGGGAGCAGCAGGGTGCCGCTCGCCTGGGGGCGCACCAGATGCCACTGGCCGTGGTAGGGGGTCAGCGGCAGGGTGACACCGTTGGCCGCTGGCGGTTGGATCACCAGCAGGGGGGCGGCGTCATCCTCGGGCGTCTCGATGACGAACTCCAGCAGCAGCTGGCTGCCTTGGGCGGCCAGTACGGGAGTGGCTGGGGCTGCCGGGCTGGCCCTGGCACTCAAGGTCGGCTGCCCCGGCGTGATGGGGGTCAGGGTGAGGCGAGCGGGGGGCTCTGGCAGCGAATAGGGGGCCAGGGCCCACTTCTCCGTAAAGAGCTGGCGCTGCTTGGCCAGCACCAGTCGGGTGGCCTCGGCTAGGGGATGAGGGTTAGCTTTGGCGTCAGCCTGTTTGTCCGCCGCCGGATAGGGGGCCAGCAGCAGGCCGGCGAGAAATTTCGCATCCGGCGAATTGCCCCCCAGGGTGAGGGTGAGCGGGCCGCCCGGGTGCTCGAGCACCAGGCTGACCGGCCCCCCCTGACGGGCACCAAACAGCAGCCAGGGGTCGGGATTGGGCAGCGCCTCCTGCTGCTGGCCGGCGAGATAGCGCTGGGTCAGCCACTCGTCCGGCTGCAACCGCTCGGCCCAGACCGGCTCGCCATCGATCAGCACGCTGCGCTCGAGGGGGTGGGGCAGGTACTCCCACTCGCCCGGATCGTCGAGCCAGAGGGTGAGCTGGTAGCGCCCCTTGGGAACCTCCAGCCTGACGCCGTCGAGGTTGCGCAGCCCGTCGCGGATCAGCGCATCGCCGGAGGGGCGCAATATGGGGCTGGGGTGGCCAAGCAGACGCGGATCCCCCGGCGCCAGGGTCTCGAAACCGGTAAAGCGAGGTGAGTCGCTCGCCCCCAGATCGAGGGCAATGGTGCCGGCGGGCAGGGTCAGCCCGGGGGACCAGTACCAGCGTGTCAGGGTGAGCGGCGTCGCCCCGTCAGCCATAAAGAGATAGAGCCTGGTGAGCTGGTCGAGGGCCAGGGCCCTGGGCTGGGCGGTGCGCCAGTCGCTTAAGGAGAAGCGCAGGGTGAAGGGACCCGGGGGGATGATCCGCTCCAGATTGACCCGGCTGCGGTAGTTGACCGAGGCAGCGTCATCGACCCGCAGGATCAGGGTCTGGGGACTGGCCGCGGGATTGTGACCCTCGATCACCAGTTCATCGTCCGCCCCGACGGGCCAGGGCAGGCGCTCGAAGGTGAGCCGCTGGGGCGTCTGCTCGCCGCTCAGTGGCAAGGGGGTGGGGCCATCAAGGCGGCTCGCCGCCAGCACAGTGCTCCCCATTGTCAAACAGAGGGCGGGCAGGCTGAGGGTGAGCAGGCCGAGTACCCGTAGCCAGCATGTTATGTGCAAACGCGCCGCCAGCCAGATCATCAGAGCAGCCCCGCCAGCCAGTTTTTCAGCTCGTCGGCCCTGTGATCCCAGCTCTGCTGCGCCACTGCCTGCTGGCGACTCTGGCGCCCTTCGCTGCGAGTCAGTGCTTCCCACTCGTAGCGCTGGAACCAGTCCTGCGCGGGAGCGTCGAGGGCGGCACGCTGGATGGCCTGGGCCAGGCTGTCGCCCGGGCGGGGCAGATGCACCAGCGCCCGATAGCCGTCCAGCGCCGGAAAATCGGTGCTGACCACGGGCCGGCCGGTCGCCAGATACTCGCGCAGTTTAAGCGGATTGCAGGCCCTGATCTGGGCGTTGTCGACGAAGGGCAGCAGGCTCACCTGCCAGTGCTGGGCGTAGGCGGCCAGGGTGTGGTGTGGCCTTGGGCCGAGCAGGTGCACGTTCGGCAATCCGGCGAGCGGGCTCAGGTCCGTCTGCCTGGGCCCTATCAGCACCAGATCCCAGTGGGGCAGGGCGCGGGCGGTCTCCGCCAGCAGGGGGACGTCTATCCAGTCGCTCAGGCTGCCGTAAAAACCGGCGATGGGGCGCCCGCTCGGCAGATCCGCCGGCCTGGGTTGGGGGGGCATAAAAAGCCCGAGATCCACCCCGTGGCTCAGCAGCCGGGTCTTGTGGGGGGGGAAGCGGCTGGCCAGCGCCGGACTGGCGGCCAGGATAAGGTCTGCCTTTTCTACCAGCCTGGCCTCGCAGCGGGCGATGGCGGCGTGATCCACCCCCGCCAGGGCCGAGAAGTCGTCGCCGCAGTAGTAGATCACCGCCCGCTCGCCGAGCTTGCCTACCAGATCAACGGCGCTTGGCAGGGAGATCCAGAGCAGCGGCTTGTCGAGCTCGGGCAGCTGGCGGCGGATCTGGGCCGCCAGCCAGTGGCCATTGATCCGCCCCGCCAATGGGCTGCCGGGCAGGGGCAGCGCCAGCGGCGGCATCACCTGGGGCGTCGGCCCGCTCTGGATGGCGGCTGCCTGCGCCTTGCCCTTGGCCGGGCGGCGCAGCACGGCCCCCAGCTTGCGGCCGAGCCGGCCAAGGTCGCGCACGTTGAGGCGGGGGCGGCGCAGGCCGATGGAGTTGACCCAGAGCACCCGATAGTCCGGCAGCAGGCGCTTGATGAGGTGCTGGGTGCTGGAGGGGTGCTGACCCCAGTCTTCCCCCAGTACCACCAGTTGGGGCTGTGCGCTCGACGGTTTCATGGCTGTTTCTCCTCACTCAGGCGGCTGGCGGCACTCTCTGCCAGCGCGTCGCGGCAATCTTGTGCATCGAGGGGGCGCAGCACCCGGGCCGGCACCCCGGCGGCCAGCACCCCGGCAGGCAGGCTGTGGGTCACGATACTGCCGGCGGCGACCACGGTACCGGCTCCTATGGTCACCCCCGCCATCACCATGGCACCGGTGCCGAGCCAGACGTCGTGTTCGAGTACGATGTCGCCGACCTGCTCGTCCCGATCCGGCAGCCCCCGGGCCCGATCTTGCGCATCCAGCGGGTGGCCAGGGTAGCCCGCGAGAAAGGCGCGCCCGGCGATGCGCACGTTGTCGCCGAGCACCACCTGGCTGCCCACCGCGATGGTGGTCTGCCAGCCGATGCCGACATTGTTGCCAATCCTGAGAGCGGGCCCCTTGCTCGAGGGGCGCCCGCTGATGGTCATGGCGGCGCTGAGGCGACAATCCGCCCCCACCTCGATCGACACGGGGCCGCTGATAAAGGGGATGCCGCCGTAAAGGTAGAGGCGGGGGGCGGGGGCGCGCAGGCGGGACTGGAACAGCGGCGTCCACCAGAGGGTGCGGGCCAGGGTGGCGAGTGTCTGGCTTGCCAGCCGATAGAGGCGATAGAGCAGGCCGTGCAGGGGCGGGATGAGCGGGAAGCTCCAGCTGCGGGCCCCCTTGGCAAGGCGCCACAGCAGGCGGGCCAGCGGCGTCTCTCCCTGCTTGGCCCAGGTTTTCATCCGGTACAGGCTGATGCTGTTCATGGCGTCCTCTCCTCTGGCTCTGCGTCGTCATGGCCGACCAGTCAGGCACTAGCAGGGATCGGGCCAACTGACGCTCAGCACGCTGTTGGCTCGCGCCGGCCGCCTGCCAGGGGGGTGGATGGCAAGGCGCTGTGCAAATTGCGCCGGCCGGGCTGCAAAACGCAAAAATCAGATTCATTTTGGGCCTGATGTGCGTTGCTGTGAAGGTCGAGAGCGCGGCATGCAGGGCTACGCGGGGAATTGCACCGGCTGGCGTGCCCCTTGCATTGGCTGACCCCAGATGACCCAAGATCCGTTGCCTGGTGGCTGGGAGGCCCTATGAGACTCGGAGTGAACCAGATAGCCATGCTCTATTACGCCGCCGGCCTCTTGCTGATGAAGGGGATCTCCCTGCTGATGCTGCCGGTGCTGACCCACCTGCTGGCGCCCCGGGAGTATGGCCAGCTGGAGGTGCTCTTGACCATCATCAACCTGGGCTCCCTCATCCTGGGGTTCGGGCTGGTGGACGCCCTCTACCGCTTCGCCGGGATGGCGGCAGATGAGGGCGAGCGCAAGCAGGTGGTGGCGCGGGTGTTTGGCCTGGTCTGGATCATCGCCCTGGCCAGCCTGGTGCTGCTCTGGTGGCTGGCGCCCCTGGTGCAGCGGCTGCTGCCAACCGAAACCCGCCTTGCCGATGTGCGCTGGGTGCTCAGCGCCCTGCCGTTCGAGGGGGTGATCGGGGTGCCGCTGGCTTGGCTGCGGATGCGCAATCAGGCCCGCCTCTTCTTCGTGGCCACCGCCGGCAAGGCGGTGATCCAGTCCCTGCTGACCGCCTGGTGGCTCTGGCTTGGCTGGGGTGTGAGCGGGGTACTCGCCTCTGGCACCCTCACCTGTGTCGCGCTGGCGCTGCTGCTGAGCCTCTGGCAGTGGCGCGATGGTGGCATCCGCTTTGACTGGCAACACTACCGCCCCCTGCTGCGCTACGGCCTGCCGCTGGTGGTGAGCGGGCTGGCGGGCTTTGCCCTGAGCGGGCTGGATCGCTGGCTGCTGGCCGATCACGTCGGCGAGGCGCTGCTGGCCTACTACGCGGTGGCAGGCAAGCTGGCGCTGGCGGTGGGACTCCTGCTGCAGCCCTTCGCCCTCTGGTGGTATCCGCGCCGCTTCATGCTGCTCAAGGAGCCGGACGGCCTGCGCCTGAACGCCCACTACAGCGTGCTGGGCTCCGTGCTGGGGTTCGCCACCGCCGGGGTGGTGGGGCTCACCGCCCCCCTGCTCATCCGCTGGCTCACCCCCGAGAGCTACCACGGGGCCATCGCCTATATCCCGCTGCTGGTGCTGGGGATGGCGGTGCGCAACGTCTCTGATCTGCTCAACGTCGGCTGCTTCAGCGGGGAGGAGAGCAAGGCCCAGATGGTTATCAATCTGGGATGCAGTTTGCTCGGCGTCCTTGGCTTTTTGCTCGCCATTCCGCACTTCGGGGTGGCCGGGGTGATCTGGACCCTGCTGCTGGTCTACCTGGTGCGGGCGCTTGCCTTCTATCTGGTGAGCCAGCGGTTGCTGCCGCTGCCATACCGTCTCTCGGCGCTGTGGGCGAGCGGCGCCGGCTCCCTTGCCATGATGTGGCTCGGCCAGTGGTGGGCAGGGCAATGGGCCGCCTGAGCCACGCCCTCTGGGGGCTGACCGCCACCCTGCTGGTGGCCGGACTCTGGTGGCGGCTGCCGCACCCGCTGCTGCTGCCGGTGCTGGGGCTGGCCATTCCCGCCATCTGGTTTGCCCTGCGCTGGCCGTTTCTGATGGTGCTGGGGTTCGTCACCTTCTCGTTTTTCCGGCTGCACGAGGTGTTTCCTCAGCTCTATCCCCTCAAGATCCCGCTGCTCTTCTCGCTGGCGGCCATCGGTGCCCTGGTTTGGCACACCCTGCTGACCGGTCGCATCAGGCCCTACTGGAGCCAGCCCCTCAGCTGGTTGACCGCCTTTTTCATCGTCGTTTCCATCGGGGTGCTGTTTGCCAGCAACCGGGGGGAGGCGATCGCCACCTGGACCGGCAGCTACAGCAAGATCTACCTGATGACGCTGGCCACCGCCTGGCTGGTGCGCAGGCCGGAGGACTTCGCCCTGGCGGTGCGGGCCTTCGTGGTGGCCGGCTGCATGGTGGCGCTGGTGGCGCTCTACAACAAGGGCAGCGGCATCGGGCTGGTGGAGGGGACCCGGGTCACCATAGGGCGCGAGCTCGGCTCTGTGCTGGGGGATCCCAACGATCTGGCGCTGGTGCTGCTGTTTCCCGCCGGCTTCTCCTTGAGCCTGCTGCTCAACCAGAACGGCCTGGCCGGGCGTATCCTGGGGGCGGTGGGGTTTGTGCTGGTGGGGGCTGCCATCATCGCCACCCAGAGCCGCGGCGGCCTGCTCGGGATCTGCGCGGTGAGTGGCCTCTTTGCCTGGCAGCGGGTGCAGTCGAAAACCGTGCTGATCCTGTGCGGCACCCTGGCGCTGCTGGTGCTGTTTGCCGCTGCCGGGATAAGCGACAGGGCCTCCGGCGGGGCGGCGGAGAGCGGGGTGGATGCCTCGGCCATGGGACGCCTTTACGCCTGGCAGGCCGCCTGGGGCATGGCGCTGGCCCATCCGCTCATCGGGGTGGGGCTCTCCAACTTCTACTACAACTACTTCTTCTTCAGCCCCCACTGGGACGGCCTCAACCACGCGGTGCACTCCACCTGGTTCGGGGTGCTGGCGGAGACCGGCTTCGTGGGGCTGTTCATCTTCATCGGCATGGTGGTGGTCACCCTCTACCGGACCTGGCGCTGCTCACTGGATGGCATGCCTCCTGCAGTAGTCACTGCCATGCAGGGGGTGATGGCGAGCATGGTGGGGTTCGTCATCTCGGGATCCTTCCTGACCCAGGGCTTTACCTGGCCCATCTATCTGGAGCTGTCGCTGGCGGTGGCAGCCATCAAATATGTCCGGCAGGCCAGAGAAACGGAAATGGCCATGGCCGAGACGGAGCGGGATAAACCAAACAAGGGAGCTGAGTCATGAGCGCAACCCCCATTTTGCTGGTGCATTACGGCGAGAACTGGATCCGTGGCAGCGAGCGCTGCCTGCTGGATCTGCTGGCCCACCTGGATCGCAGCCGCTTTGCCCCCCTGCTCTGGTGCAACAGCCAGCAGCTGGCAGAGGAGGCCGCCCTGCTCGGGGTGAAGGCGGTGGTCGAGCCCTTTGCCCTGCTGCTGGGTTGGCAGGCTCCCCGCTTCGATCTGGCCGCCCATCGGGCCCTGTGCCAGCGGGCGCAGGCGCTGATAAGCGAGCATGGCATCACTCTGGTGCACGCCAACAGCGCCGCCCCCTGCCAGTGGCTGGCCGGGGTGTGCCGCAAGATGAAGGTGCCCCTGGTGTGCCATCTGCACGCCCGTTATCAGCCCAGAGACAGGTTTACCCTCCGGGTGCATCAGGCCAACGTGCTGATCGGGGTGAGCCAGCCGGTGCTGGCCCCCTGGCGGGAAGATGGCTGCGAGCACAGACGGCTGGTTCACATCGCCAACGGGGTGGATGGGGGGCGGCTCAACCGTGACGCGCCTTGGCCCGTCAGCAGCCTGCCCGGGCTGCCTGAGGGAGAGCTGATCCTGGCCACCATAGGGTCGCTGATCAAGCGCAAGGGGGTGGACCTGCTGATCCGCTCCCTGGCAGAGCTCTGCGCTCAGGGGGGCAAGGCGCAGCTGCTGGTTGTCGGCAGCGGCCCCGAACTGGCCGCGCTCACGGCATTGGCCGCTGAACTGGGAGTGGCCGAGCGGGTGCACTTTCTCGGCGAGCGGCCTGACAGCGCCGCCATCCTGCGCGGCGGGGTGGATCTGCTGGTCTCCGGCGCCCGCGAGGAGGTGTTCGGCCTCACCCTGGCCGAGGCCGGCACCCTGGGGCTGCCGGTCAGCGCCTATCGGGTGGGGGGGATCCCCGAGGTGGTGGAACACACGGTTACGGGCCTTCTGGCCGATCCCGGTGATTGGCGCCAGATGGCTGCCCACTGGCAGCGGCTGGGCGATGCCGGATTGCGCTATCGGCTGGGGCGGGCGGGGCAATTGCGCGCCAGCCAGCTGTTCACGGTCAAACGCTATGTGGAGAAGGTGAGCGAGCTCTGGTCGGCGGCCCTCTCGGGGCGCTGGGACAATCCCGAGCTCCCCCCCTACGGGCGCATGGTGCGCTGGCTCGGCCAGCGGCTGCTGGCCAGGGTGGGTCTTGCGGGGGAAGGGGGGCTGCTTGGCGGGCGCAGGGCGGCGATCGGGTCGGATGAAGGAGCACCATCATGAAGCCGCACCATGAGTCGACTGCTGGCAAGGCCGGGCAGGGGGAGACGCTGCTGGTGGTGGATCCCATCTCTTTTCGCGGCGGCTCCAAGGTGGCCACCGAGGTGATCCTGGCGGGGCTGGCCGACCGCCTGCCGGCCCTGGCGCTGCATGTCCTGACGCCGGATTTGGACTCCTGGCCCGGATGTCGTCACCATTCGCTCTGGGTGCCCGCCTTGCTGCGGGGGCGCGAGTCGGGCCTGGGGTATCTGCTCAAGCAGGGGTGGCAGAGCCTGATGATCCTCTGGCTGATATGGCGGCTGGGGGAGGTGCGCGGCCTGCTGGCGGCCTCCGGCCCCGGGGTGGATCTCTGCTGCTACTGGGCTGCCCGGATCGCGGGGATCCCGGTGGTGCAGCTTATTCACGGCCCGGTGGGCTGCTCCGGCATGTCGGCAAGGGCCCTGTGGCGCGCCAGCCAGGTCTTCTATCTGGAGGCCGCCCGCTCCTCGCTCTCGGCCCTGATCGCCCGCCTTGGCGAGCGTGACTTTCCGCCCCGCTGGCAGCCCTTCATCAACGGACTGTGCGAGGCGAGCTGGCCCACGGCCACGACCGGCGGAACCGGCATCTTGTGGGCCGCCTCCTTGCTCAAGTGGAAAGGGCTGGAGACCATGCTGGCGGCGCATCAGCAGCTTGCCGAGCCCCGTGCGCCGCTGACCGTCTGCTATCTGCAACCACGCAACATACTGCAGCCTTGCAGCGAACCCAGGCCAGAACTGCCCGATACCCGCTGGCATGAAAACCCCGGCAACCTTGACGAGATCAGGGCCGGCTGCGGCATCTTCGTCTCCACCAGCCATCAGGAGCCCTTCGGCCTCTCCATCCTGGAGGCCATGGCCGCCGGCCTGTGCGTGGTCATTCCGGCGGATGGCGCCTGGTGGGATCGCCACCTGACCGACGGGGTGAACTGCCGCAAATATCAGCCGGACAGCGCCGATGAACTGGCGCGCGTGCTGGCGGCGCTGCAGGAGGCCCCTGCGGTGGCCATGGCCATAGGGGACAATGCCAGGCTGCATGCGGCGGCACATTACAAGGCGAGCGAGACGGGCAGAGAGATGGTGGAGGGGCTGGCACGACTGCTTGAGCGGGCCGAGCCTGAGTGCGCCGCGAAGCGCCCTGGCCCGGCGCTGTAGCGGCGCGTCACTCGATCCTTCGCATCGCGGCCTTGCCCGGGCCTTGACCTTATGGCAGGTCCGGCTCGCTCATGCTGGCGACTGTCTGCCAGAAGGCGTCGATCAGCGGCCCCTTGCTGTGGGGCGGGCGAATAAGGCCTATGGTCCAGCAGGCTTCCCCCTCGGTCAGCGGCAGGGTCAGCACGTCCGGGTGCTCTATGGTGGTGGAGGAGGGGACCAGGGTCCAGGCGATATCGGCGGCGGCGGTGGCAACGCCGGCGGCGAAGTCGTTGACGTACTGGATGTCGCGAAAACGCAGCCCGCTCTGGGCCAGGTAGTGCATCAGGTGATCGTAGAACGAGGGGGCCTTGTCCCGGCGCAGGATCGCCAGCGGTTTGTCCACCAGATCAGCCAGCTTGCTCACGCCGGCGTAACTGGCGGGCAGCACGGCGACAAAATGGGCCCGCACCACCGGCAGACACGGCCACCCCTTGGGGGCGGGCAGGCGGCAGAAGCCGAGATCCAGCTTGCCTTCGCTCAAGGCCAGCAACTGATGGTGGGTGGAGAGATCGTTGAGCTCTATGGTCACCTGGGGGCGTTCGGCCCGAAATTGCGCGATGGCGGCGGGCACCAGCAGCTTGGTGGCAACGCCGAAGCCGATGCGCAGGGTGCCGCTGTTGCCGGCCAGCACGTCGCGGGCGCTGCGTGCTAGCTGCTCGCTGGCCGCCACCAGGGCGCGGGCATCCTCATAGAGGGCGCGCCCCAGCACGGTGAGACGGGTGCTGCTTGCATTGCGCTCGAACAGCTCGCCGCCCAGCTCCTCTTCCAGCCGCCGGATCTGCTTGCTCAGCGCCGACTGGGTGACGTGCTGGCGCACCGCCGCCTGACCGAAGTGCAATACCTCCCCCAGGGTGACGAAGGCCTTCAGATCCCGCAACTCCATGTCAGCTCCTGTGATTCCTGTTTGGAATGTTGAATGGTTAAATTTGTCATTGGACGGAATTTTAGAACTGTTCGATGCTAATGCCAATTCCATTGGGCACCGCCAGTCGGTGCGATCAAGGTGGCCAGCGCCACCGCCGCAGAAGGAGCAACCCCAGATGCATCACCACAAGTTCAACGACTTCCCGCAAGATTTTCTGTGGGGCGCCGCCTCTGCCGCCTATCAGGTGGAAGGGGGCTGGGACGCCGATGGCAAGGGGCCCTCGGTGTGGGATCTGTTCACCAAGCTGCCGGGCAAGACCTTTGAGGGGAGCAACGGCGACGTGGCGGTGGATCACTACCACCGCATGGAGGAGGACGTGGCGCTGATGGCCGAGATGGGGCTCAAGGCCTATCGCTTCTCGGTGAGCTGGCCGCGCATCTACCCGACTGGCCGTGGCGAGGTGAACGAGGCGGGGCTCGCCTTCTATGAAAAACTCATCGATACCCTGCTGGCCCACCAGATTGAGCCGGTGCTCACCCTCTATCACTGGGACCTGCCCCAGGCGCTGCAGGATGAATACGGCGGCTGGGAAGACAGACGCATCATCGCCGATTTCGAGCGCTACTGCGTGACCCTCTACCAGCGCTTTGCCGGCAAGGTGAAGTACTGGGTGTCGCTCAACGAGCAGAACTACAACCTGACCAACGCCTATCAGCTCGGCACCCATCCGCCCGCGGTGCAGGATCGCAAGCGCTTCTTTGCCGCCAACCACATCGCGTTTCTGGCCAACGCCCGGGTCATCAAGGCGTTTCGCCAGCACGTGCCGGGGGGACTGATCGGCCCAAGCTTTGCGTATTCTCCCGCCTATCCGGCCTCGTGCGATCCCAAAGACATGCTGGCTTACGAGAATGCCGAGGAGTTCACCAACCTCTGGTGGCTGGATGCCTACTGCTTCGGCCGCTACCCCCAGGCGGCGCTCGCCTATTTGCGGGAAACCGGCGAGGCGCCGGAGATCCTGCCGGGCGATCTCGAGCTGTTGCGGGAAGGAACCCCCGACTACATAGGCGTCAACTACTACTACACCCTGACCTATACCGACAACCCGCTCGGCGGCCAGACGATGCAGCGCATCAACACCACGGGCAAGAAGGGCACTACGCCGCCAAGCGGCATTCCCGGCCTCTACAAGACGGCCCCCAACCCGCACCTAGAGACCAGCAACTGGGACTGGGCCATCGATCCGACCGGGATGCGCATCGCCCTGCGCCGGCTCTCCTCCCGTTACGGCCTGCCGCTGATGATCACCGAGAACGGCCTCGGCGAGTTCGACAAGCTGGTAGAGGGAGATCGGGTGCACGACGACTACCGCATCGACTATCTGCGCAGCCACGTCAAGGCGTGCCAGGAGGCGCTGCAGGACGGGGTGGAGCTGCTGGGCTATTGCGCCTGGTCGTTCACCGACATCCTGAGCTGGCTCAACGGCTACCAGAAGCGCTACGGCTTCGTCTATGTTGAGCGGGACGAGCAGGGGGGCTCCCTGCGCCGGCTCAAGAAGGACAGCTTCTACTGGTACCAGACGGTGATAAGCTCGGGCGGCAAGACACTGTAACCAAATCCATCCCCTCGACGGGCCCCGCCAACTGGCGGGGCCCGTTTTTTTTGTCCGTCTGCCGGGCCGGCCCGCGCCGCATCCGGGCATGGCACTTGCCGGATTGATCTAACTCATCTTTTTGTCAATTAGCCTGTGCGGATGGCGGCTGCAAAGCGGCGGGAGGGGCAATCTGGTTTAGATTCAATATGTTTACGCGGCCCCGAAGAGGGATCTATCACCCTGGCAGAGGTGGAAGCGCATCATGCACCACAACAGCTCTCATCCCCGCTGCGGCGGGTTGGTTGCCCAGCAGGTTGATCTGCGCCAGCTGGTATACGCCCTGTCGGCGTCGCTGGATCTGGTTGGCATCGGTGATGTGGCACACGGCAAGCGGGTCGGCATCATGGCCGCCGAGTGTGGCAAGGCACTGGGGGCCGGTGAGAGCGAGCAGGCTTGCCTGTTCGAGCTGGGGGTGCTGCACGACATCGGCGTCTCCTCCACCTTTATCCACAGCCATCTGGTCAGCGAGTTCGACTGGGAGTCTTCCCAGCGTCATTGCGAGGTCGGTTACGATCTGCTCAAGGATTTTCCGCCGCTGGCCCCGCTGGCGGAGCCCATCCGCTATCACCACACCCACTGGCATCAACTTGTTCGGCAGCAGGAGGTGACGGCCACGGTGCGGCGCCAGGCCAACCTCATCTTTCTGGTGGACCGGGTCGATGCCCTGGCGGCCCCGCATTATGGGGACGGCTCCCTGCTGATGCACATCCAGGAGATCCGGCAGCGGATCGAGGCGTGCGCCGGCGAGTTCTTCGACCCCGAGCTGGTGGCGGCCTTTTTGCGGGCCTCTCTGCCGGAGGCATTCTGGCTGCAGCTGGAGGGGCGCGCCATCACCGACTACATGCGCGGCATGCTGAGCGAGCGGGAGCCCTGCCTCACCAGCAACGGCGAGCTCAAGCAGCTGGCACGCATCTTCTCGGCCATCGTCGATGCCAAGAGCCCCTTCACCGTGGCCCACTCCCTCGGGGTGGCCAGGCTGGCCCGGCGGCTGGCCCAATGGATGGGGATTGAGGAGGAACGCTGCGAGCAGCTGGAGATCGCCGGGCTGCTGCACGATCTCGGCAAGCTGCGGGTACCCGACGAGATCCTCGACAAGGCGGGAAAACTCGATGAGCGGGAGCGGGCCATCATCAACACCCACAGCTTTGAAACCTATCAGATTTTGCGCCACATCGACGGCTTCGAGGAGATTGCCCTGTGGGCCTCCTATCACCACGAGGAGCCCAATGGCTGCGGCTACCCCTTCCACCTGACTGCCGAGGCGATGCCGCTGGAGGCGAGGATCCTGCGGGTGGCAGACATCTTCCAGGCCATGGTGCAGCACAGACCCTACCGGGCGGGGCTGAGCGCCGGCGCGGCGCTCGCATTCTTGCAACAGCTGGCGAGCCAGGGGCGGGTCGATGTCGATGCCGTGGCTATCCTGGCGGCGCACCTGCCCGAGGCTCACCAGGCCGCCAGCGGTCAGACGCAGGCGGCCTAGAGAGACCTTGGCGTCGGTGAGCTGACGCCTTAGAGGAACATGCCGCCGGAAGCCTCGATGCGCTGGGCATTGATCCAGCGGCTGTCGGGGGAGAGCAGGGCGGCGATGACGCCGCCGATGTCCTCCGGCTGGCCCACCCGGCCCAGCGCGGTCTGGCTGGCGATGAAGTCGTTGACCGCCTGATTGTCCCGCACCACACCCCCGCCAAAATCGGTCTCGATGGCCCCCGGCGCCACCACGTTGACGGCAATGCCGCGCGGCCCCAGCTCCTTGGCCAGATAGCGGGTCAGCACCTCGACCCCTCCCTTCATGGCCGCATAGGCGGCATAACCGGGCAGCGCGAAGCGGGTCAGCCCGCTCGACAGATTGAGGATGCGCCCGCCATCGCGCAGAAGCGGCAGCAGCTGCTGGGTCAGAAAGAAAACCCCCTTGAGGTGAATGTTGAACAGGGTGTCGAACTGCTGCTCGCTGGTCTGCTCGATGCTGGCGTGAATGCCGATGCCGGCGTTGTTGACCAGAAAATCGAACCGATCTCGCTGCCACGCGCCCAGCTGCTCGCGCACCTGGCTGGCGAAGGCAGCAAAGCTGCTGCTGTCGGCCACATCGAGGGGCAGGGCATGGGCCCTGACGCCGAGGGCGGTCGCCTCGGCCACCACGGCCGCAGCTTCATCGGCCTGACTGCGATAGGTGATGATGAGGTCGACGCCACGGGCGGCGAGGGCCAGCGCCGCCTGTTTGCCAAGGCCGCGGCTGGCGCCGGTGATGAGTGCGATGGGATGGGTCATGAGAGGACTCCTGTCTGTGGTCATGGGCTCGGGATGAGCCGGTGTGATCACTCTATTGCCCGTTGTTGATTGGATAAATAAGGTGATAATGAATGCACTGTTCCGATTAGCGAGACAATGGCGCCATGGATCAACTGGATGCGATGAGGATGTTTGTGCGGGTGGCGGAGCTGGAGAGCTTTACCCGCAGTGCCGAACAGTTAGGAGTCCCCAAGGCGACGCTCTCGGCGGCCATCCGCCGGCTGGAGGAGCAGATGGGCACCCGCTTGCTGCAGCGCACCACCCGGCGGGTGCAGCTGACCACGGATGGCCGGCTCTGTTATGCCCGTTGTCAGGATCTGCTGGCAGACATGGAGGAGTTCAACGGGCTGTTTCGCCAGCAGGGGCAGCTGAGCGGCCAGCTGAGGGTGGACATGCCGGGCCGGATGGCCCGCCATCTGGTGATGCCGGCGCTACCCGCCTTTCTGGCGGCGCATCCCGCCTTGCAGTTGATGCTGAGCAGCACGGACCGGCGGGTCGACCTGGTGCGGGAGGGGTTTGACTGCGTGATCCGGGTCGGGGCGCTTGAGCCCTCCAGCCTGGTGGCGCGCCCCCTCGGCCACTACCGCCAGATCAACTGCGCCAGCGCCGCCTACCTGGCCCGCTACGGGACGCCCCGCAGCCTGAGCGAGCTGAGTGGCCATCGGCTGGTGCACTACGGCAGCAGCAGCGGGCCCAGAGAGAGCGGTTTCGAGTATCTGCAGGCGGATGGCTCGCGCGCCGTGCTGGCGATGAGCGGGGCGCTCACGGTGAACGACAGCGAATCCTATCTGGCGGCGGCGCTGGCCGGGCTTGGCATCATCCAGCAGCCGCGAGTCGGGGTAGAGCCACTGCTGGCCAGCGGCGAGCTGGTGGCCATCCTGCCAAAGTGGCAGGCGCCGCCGCTGCCCATTCACGCCCTCTATGCCCATCGCCGTCAGCTGGCCCCCCGGGTGCAGGCCTTCATCCAGTGGCTGAGCGGCATCCTGGCATCAGCGCTGGGCCCTGACGGCCCGCGCGATGGCCTGGCGACGCGGGCAGGGATGGACGCAGCCGATTGATGGCTTGACGCTAATCCCCACCTGCGGCGGGTCACTCTATGGCTGCCATCGACAATCCCGGTTTGGCGCCGGCCGGGTGGCTTGGCATAATGGCGCCCCACACGGGGTGGCCGCCCCTTTGCGGTGTGGCCGGCCCCAGCAACAGTGCAGAGGAGATGAGATGAAATTTATCGGAGCCCACGTCAGTGCGGCCGGCGGGGTGGAGAACACCATCGCCCGCGCCCAGGCCATCGGGGCCAACGCCTTCGCCCTGTTTACCAAGAACCAGCGCCAGTGGCAGGCGCCGCCGCTCTCCGAGACCAGCATTCGCGCCTTCAAGCTGGCCTGCGAGAAGGGGGGCTTTCGCCCCGAGCAGATCCTGCCCCACGACAGCTACCTCATCAATCTGGGTCATCCCGACCCCGATGGCCTCGCCAAGTCCCGCGATGCCTTTCTGGACGAGATGAAGCGCTGCGAGCAGCTGGGTCTTTGCTACCTCAATTTTCATCCGGGCAGCCACCTGAAGCAGATCCCGGAGGCGGCCAGCCTCAAGCTGGTGAGCGAATCCATCAACTGGGCGCTGGAGCGCAGCGAAGGGGTGACGGCGGTGATCGAGAATACCGCCGGCCAGGGCACCAACCTCGGCTGGTCGTTCGAGCACCTGGCCACCATCATCGACGGGGTGGAAGACAAGAGCCGGGTCGGCATCTGCTTTGATACCTGCCACGCCTTTGCCGCCGGCTACGATCTGCGCACCGCGGAGAGTTGTGCTGCCGTCTTTGCCGAGTTCGACCGGACGGTAGGCTTCCAGTACCTGAAAGGGATGCATATCAACGGCGCCAAGTGCACCTTCGGCAGCCGGGTCGATCGCCACCACAGTCTGCGTGAGGGGAACCTGGGGGAGGCGGTGTTCCATCATATCATGAATGATCATCGCTTCGACGGCATTCCGCTGATCCTGGAGACCATCGACGAGTCCATCTGGGGCGACGAGATCCGCTGGTTGCGCAGCCTGGCGCAGGCATGATGATTGACCGGCAGAGGGCATAAGGAGACAGGGATGCAAGAGAGAGCAAGCGAACAGCCGCTGCGCTGGGGTGTTGCCGGCGCGGGGGCCATCGCCCGCCGTTTTTGTCAGGATGTGAACGGACACGCCAGTGGCAGCCGGGTGGTGGCGATCGCCGCCCGTGATCAAGCGCGGGCGCAGGCCTTTGCCGACGAGCAGGGCTTGCCCCACGCCCATGGCAGCTATCAGGCGCTGGCGGCGGATCCCCTGGTGGAGGCGGTCTACGTGGCGGTGATCCACCCGGAGCACGCCGCCCTGATCGAACGCATGTTGCTGGCGGGCAAGCACGTGCTGGTGGAAAAGCCGGCGGTGACTCGCGTCGCAGATTGGGATCGGCTGGTGCGCCTCGCCGCCGAGCGGGGCCTGCTGCTGATGGAGGCGATGAAGGTGATGTGCTTCCCCGCCATGCGCGCATTGCTGGGGCGACTGTCGGCCCTGCCAGCCCCCGACAGGCTAAAGGCCGCCTTCGGCTCGGTGCAGACGCGGGACGGCAAGCTGTTCGATCCGGCGCTGGCTGGCGGCGCCGCCTGGGATGTGTGGGTCTACCCGCTCTGGCTCTATGCCGCCCTCTGTCACCAGCTCGGGCTGGCGGCGGGTGAGCCCGAGGTCACGCTGTCTCGCCAAAAGGGCAAGGTGGACGAAGCCGCCCGCTTTGAGTTTGCCGGCCCGCTCAAGGCCGAGCTGGTGGCCTCCATCGTCGAGGATCTCGACAAGTCGGCCTGGCTGTCCGGGCCCGGCTGGGCGCTGGAGCTGGTGGGCAAGTGGTGGAACCCCCAGCAGATCGTCTGGCTTGGTGGTGACCCTCTGCCGGCCTGGCCCCACGACATCGCGCTGCCGGTGGCGGGCGGTGGCATGCAGCACGAGGCGGATCACTTTGCCGCCTGCGTCAGGGCGGGCATGACCGACTCCCCCTGGGTGCCGCAGGCACTGACCAGACAGGTGCTGGGCTGGGTCGAGCGGGGATTGCAGCCCGCGAAACGCTGAGTCACCAGGCAGAATGACCAAGAGGGAGAGCCTGGGCTCTCCCTCTTCTATTGCTGCTATTGCTGCCGATACCCGGTGGCAAGTGCCATGCCGGGCAATATGCTGCCCGATCATCCCATTGACTCAGGTGCTGCGGATCTGGCTGGGCAACACATCCTCCTGGGCGCGGCAAAATTGCAGAAAGCGGCGCAGGGCGGCGGAGTGATACTTCTGCCGGTGCCAGATGAGGGAGAGCTGGCGGGGAAAGCGGCGGGCCAGGGGCAGGGCCACCAGACGACCCGCCTGCAGCCGGTCTGACACCGCCAGGTGGGAGATGAAGGAGATGCCGAGTCCCTTCTCGACCGCTAGCATCACCGCCTCCAGGGTGTTGAGCTCTAGCCCCGCCTGCCAGCGCGGCAGCTCGGGCTGGATCTGCTGCTCGAACTGCTCGCGGCTGCCGGACTGGGGCTCGCGCAGCACCCAGGTCTCATCGCTCAGCTGGGCGAGGGAGAGGCGATGGCGGCCGGCGAGGAGGTGAGTGGGCTGGGCCACGATCAGCATCTCGTCGTGGAGCCAGGGCTCGCTGACCAGATCCGGGTGGTGGTTCTCCCCCTCGATCAGCGCCAGATCCAGCTCGAAGTTGGCCAGCAGGTGGCAGAGCTGGTGGGTGTTGGTGATGGTGACCCTGGGCGGTTGTCCCAGCTCCTGCTTGCTGGTGGCGAGCAGGGCCGGCAGCAGGTAATTGCCTATGGTCTGGCTGGCACCCAGACGCAGCTGGCCGCTCGGTTCGGCATCCGGGCTGAACAGGGTCTCGATATCCTGCATCCGAGTCAGCAGCTCTTCGGCCGCCGGTTGCAGCAGGCGTCCCTCGTTGTTGAGCTGCAGCCTGGGGTGAATGCGATCGAACAGCGGGGTGGCGAGCTGACGCTCCAGCTCCTGCAACGACTGGGAGACGGCGCCCTTGCTCAGGCACAGTTCATTGGCGGCCAGCCCCAGATTGCCGTAACGGGCGATGGTGGCAAAGACCTTGAGTTGTTGCAGGGTCAGCTTCATGTTTGGAAATCCTGAACAATTGATTTAATTCATTTAGATATCGTAAACGATGGCCGCTCATTATCCTATGCCCATCGTCTCTCACATGAGGTTTCAGACATGATCGCAAGAACCCGTCAATCCCTGGCCGCTGCTCCGACCCCCATGGCAGGACTGGCGCTCGGGATCGCCAGTCTCGGTTGGTGCTGGGAAAATGCCGGTCACTTCGATGGCCGTCTGCAGTTGCTGGGCGCCGCCGTTGCCGCCGTGCTGCTGGTGATCCTGACCTTCAAGTTTCTGCTGCACCCGCGCCTGCTGTGGCAGGATCTGGCCCACCCGGTGGTCGGCAGCGTGGTGCCCACCTATGCCATGGGCACCATGGTGGTCTCCAAGGCGGTCGGCATGCTCAACGCCGGTCTGGGGGAGGGGCTCTGGCTGTTTGCCGTGCTGCTGCACTTGGGGTTCCTGGCCACCTTCGTCTGGCATCGGGCCAAACAGTTTGAAATTCACCACATGGTGCCGAGCTGGTTCGTACCGCCGGTGGGGATCATAGTCGCGGACGTCGCCTTCCCGGGCGGCCAATACGCCGCGCTGGCCAACGGCCTGCTCTGGTTCGGCATGCTCTGCTACGGCCTGATGCTGCCGCTGATGCTCTATCGCCTCATCTTCAGCCATGAAGTGCCGGATGCCGCCAAACCGACCATCGCCATCCTGGCGGCACCCGCCAGCCTGTCACTGGCCGGCTACCTGACCGTGAGCGAGCAACCGTCTCTGCTGCTGGTGGCCGTGCTGCTGGGGATCGCCGTGCTGATGACCGGCATCATCTACCTGGCCTTCATCAAGCTGCTGCGTCTGCCGTTCTCGCCGGGCTATGCCGCCTTCACCTTCCCGCTGGTGATCGGTGCCACCGCCCTGTTCAAGGTGAGCCATCTGGTCGAACAGTGGCCCCAGGCGGCCGAGTACGTCGAACAGATCCGGCTGCTGGCCCACTTCGAACTGGGCGCCGCCACCCTGATCGTCGGTTACGTGGCCCTGCGCTACCTGATGTTCTTCCTGCCGTTGGGCAACGACGAGCTGGCATCCGGCATGGTTCGTCGCTAGGAAATGGCCGCAAGAGGGCCGGGATAAAGGGTCCGGTGAGCAGGTCCGCGCAAGACGGACGCCACCGAACAGATGACGACAAGGCGCTCCACCTCGGGTGGGGCGCTTTTTTTATGCATTTGCCTGCGCAAACCCGCCCGCTTTGTTGGCCCCGACCGGGGCGACCCTCTCGCCAAAGCCATGATGAATTTAACTGGTATTACCTGTCAGGATGAATACAATGCAGCTCCCTTTCCCATGCTTGACCCCATCCATGTCTTCCCATGATCCCGTGTTTGACTCTCGTTTTGAGACCCGATTCCTGCATCCGCGTTACTGGTTCAGCTGGCTGGCGCTTGGCGTCCTGATGCTGCTGGCCTTCGTGCCGGTGAGGCTGCGCGATCGGCTGGCCGCCGCCCTGGCGCCGCTGGTGTTTCGCATCTCGAAAAAGCAGGTCTACATCGCCAGAACCAACCTGGCCCTCTGTTTCCCGCAAAAGAGCGAGGCCGAGCGCGATGCCATCCTGATGACCTCTATCCGGGTCGGCCTCAAGAGCCTGCTCGGCTTTGGCGAGTTCTCGGTGCGCAGCCCCGCCTATCTGATGAAGCGGATGCGGGTCACTGGCTGGGAACATATCGAGGCGGAGCAGGCGGCCGGCAGACCGGTGATCCTGGTGGTGCCCCACAGCTGGCCGGTGGACGCGGCCGGTTACTACTTCACCCGACGCGGGGTGCCCATGTGCACCATGATGAAACGGGCGCGCAATCCGGTGTTCGACTGGCATCTGAACCGTGCTCGTGCCCGCAATGGCTGCCGCGTCTATGAGCGCAGCGCCGGCATCAAGGCGGTGATCCGCACCATCAAGGAGGGGAACAGCTTCTTCTACCTGCCGGATCAGGATCATGGCCGCGAGAAGAGCATCTTCGCCCCCTTCTTCGGTCAGCCCAAGGCAACCCTGCCGGCCCTGCCGCGACTGGTGCAGGTGAGCGGCGCCAAGGCGGTGCCGCTGCTGGCCTGCTATGACGAGGCGCACCACTGCTACCGGCTGGAGATAGACGCCCCCTTTGACAACTATCCCACCGACGATGTGATGGCCGACACCTGCCGGATGAACGACATGGTGCAGCAGCAGCTCAGCCGGGATCCGGGCCAGTACATGTGGTTTCTCAAGATCTTCGACACCCGCGAGGATCAGGTGGGCCTGGATGGCCGCTACGAGGCGGGGATCCAGCGGATCCGTCGCGGGTTGCAGCCGCTCTCCTGATGAGCAATTCCTTGTTGGTACTATGGCCCTGCGGGGCCATTTTTATTGGCACTCTGCCGGTTGGCAGGGCGAGGCGTCGAGCCGGCGCCTGCCTCAACCGGGCCCGCGCCAGCCCAAAGTGGAAAATTTTGTCAGGATAATTAAAATAACCGTTTATTTTCTATGACTTGATGGCGGCCATGTCCTCACACGATCCGGTTTTCGACACCTCATTTCATCCCCGTCTGCTCCATCCGCGCTGGTGGGGCAGCTGGCTGGCGCTCGGCCTGCTCTGCCTGCTGGGGCTGCTGCCCCATGGTCTGCGTGACCGGCTGGCCGACCGGCTGGCTCCCCCTCTGCTGCGTCTGTCCAGGAAGCAGGCCTATATCGCCGACACCAACGTCAAGATCTGCTTTCCCGAGCTTGACGAGGCGGGCCGTCAGACCCTGTTGCTCAAATCGATCCGGGTGGGGCTCAAGACCTTCATGGGCTTTGCCGAACTGACCCTGCGCAGCGCCGATCACCTGGCCAGTCGCATCAAGGTGCGCGGCTGGGAACACATCGAGGCAGAGCAGGCCGCCGGCAGGCCGGTGATCCTGGTGGTGCCTCACACCTGGGCGGTGGACATGATAGGCCGCTACTTCGCCATCCGGGGCATGTCCATGTGCACCATGATGAAGAGCGCCAAGGATCAGGTCTTCGACTGGTACATCAACCGCGAGCGGGCCAAGGGGGGCAAGGTGTATGAGCGCAGTGCCGGCATCAAGCCAGCCATCAAGGCGATCCGCGGCGGCGCCAGCTTCTTCTACCTGCCGGATCAGGATCACGGCCGCGAGGCCAGCATCTTCGTACCCTTCTTCGGCCACCCCAAGGCGACCCTGCCGGCCCTGCCCAAGCTGGTCAAGCTGACCGGCGCCAAGGCGGTGCCCATCCTCGCCTGCTATGACGAGGAGGAGGGCTGCTACTGGCTGGAGATCGAGGCCCCCTTTGATCCCTATCCCGGCACCGATCTGGAGGCCGACGTTCGCGCCATGAATGACATGGTGGAGCAGCAGTTGCGCCAGCACCCGGAGCAGTACATGTGGTTCCTCAAGATCTTCGAGACCATGGAGCATCCCCAGGGGCACGAGGGTTTCTACGAAGAGGGCATTAAGCGGATCCGCGGCGACCTGCCCCCCGAAAACTGACGCAATTGAAGGACCGGCGCCCGGGCGCCGGTGGCACGGCACAATCTGGAATAGGCAAGCGCACCGGAAGAGGCTATCTTCGGGGGCGCACACAGGGTGAAAGGGCGGGCATGAAAACTCCAAATCGAATCCAACCTCTGGTTGACGACGGCCTGGTTGACGAGGTGATCAGCCGGCTGATGAGCGGCAAAGAGGCCGATGTTTACGTGGTGCGCTGCGGCGACGAGATCCGCTGCGCCAAGGTGTACAAGGAGGCCGCCAAGCGCAGCTTCAAGCAGGCGGTGGTCTATCAGGAAGGGCGCCGGGTGCGCAGCAGCCGCGATGCCCGCGCCATGGAGAAGGGCTCCAAGTACGGCCGCAAGCAGCACGAAGAGGTGTGGCAGAACACCGAGGTGGATGCCCTGTTCAAGCTGGCCGCCGCCGGCGTGCGGGTGCCGCGGCCCTATGTCTGCCTCGATGGCGTGCTCTTGATGGAGCTGGTGACCGATGCCGATGGCAACGTGGCACCCCGCCTCAACGACGTGGCCCTCAGCCGCGAACAGGCGCTGGCCGACCACGCCAGGGTGATCCGCTACGTGGTGCGCATGCTCTGCGCCGGCCTCATTCACGGCGACCTGTCGGAGTTCAACGTGCTGGTGGATGAAGAGGGGCCCGTCATCATCGACCTGCCCCAGGTGGTGGATGCCGCCGCCAACAACCAGGCGAAGGCCATGCTGGAGCGGGACGTCGACAACATGCGCAACTACTACGGCATGTATGCCCCCGAGCTGCTCAAGACCCGTTACGCCAAGGAGATGTGGGCCCTCTATGAAGATGGCAAGCTCACCCCCGACAGCGAACTGACCGGGTTGTTCGAAGAGAGCAACGAGCGGGTGGATCTTGACGCCGTACTGCACGAAATCGAGAGCGCCGAGGAGGAGGCCCTGGCCCGCCAGGCGCGACTGAAGGCGGAGCAGGAGGAGGGCTACTGACGCCCTGGCTCCAGCAACCAAGAGACAACTGAGCGCCTGCGGGCGCTTTTTTTATGGCTGCGAGTCAACGGCGCCTTGCTGGCGGGCGGGGTGGGGCTGGATCTGGTAAAAGTTCACCCAGCAGCGATCGCCAGCATGGTAGCGGCGATCCAGCCATTGCCCGCCGGCGGTGGCAATGACCTTGAGGGAGGCGGGATTTGCCTCGTCACAGCTGATGATCACGGGTTCGCTCAGGACATGGCGTTGCAGCCAGCCGAGCAGGGTGCGGGCCACCCCTTCAGCGCGGCGTGAGGGGCGGGTCTCGTATCCGATGTGGCCGAGCCACTGGCGGGTCGCCGGGTTGTCGCCGTGGCGCAGGCGCAAGGTGGCGAGGATCTCTTCCCCCTCGAGGGCAAAGTAGGTGGTGGTGGGCGGGTAATCCGGCGGCAGGCGCTCGCCAGCGGCATGGGCGAGCAGATCCTGCAGCCACTGATCCGGGTCGAATTGCGCCACCTGATAGAGGGGCAGGCCGGCGGCGCCACACTCGGCCACATAGCGGCGGTAGGCGGGGCCATCGGCAGGCTGTGCGGCCCGACACTCGATGACGGCTGTCACAGGTGCAGTTCTGCCGCTTGCAGCAGGCGTGGCTCGCTGTGGTGGGCCTCGCGGATGCAGGCGCGCATGCGCCCGCTCTGCTTGGCGGCATAGAGCGCCTGATCCGCCCGCAGATAGGCCTGCTCGAAGCTCTCTCCCGCCTGCAGCGAGGTCAGCCCCATGCTAAGGCCAATGGGGCCGCCAGCCAGCGGGCGGGTGGCCTCGGTGACCCCCTGTTGCAGGGTGTGGCAGTAGCCGGGCAGCGTCTGCGGCGTCTCCATCACCAGCAGCGCCAGCTCGTCGCCGCCGAGGCGCCCGGCCAGTGCCGCTGGCGGCAGGCTCTCCCGGATCACCCGGCCCACCGCCCGCAGCATGGCATCGCCGGCGGGGTGGCCGTGGCGGTCGTTGATCTGCTTGAAGTTGTCCAGGTCGATCAGCAGCAGCTGCCAGGGGCGGGCGCTGCGGCAGGCCCGCGCCGCCAGCTGCTGCTCGAAATGGTGACGGCTGTCCAGTCCGGTCAGGGCATCCTGGTTGGCGCGCCGCTCCAGCTCACGCTGGGTGGCGAGCATGGCCTGCTGCTGGCGGGTGTGCACCAGGCTCAGCAGGATGAAGCTGCGGGCAATGGTAAAGAGCAGGCTGAGCAGGATCACCGGGCCGAGTAGGGGGTCGGTGAGGCTGGAGGCAGCCGACTCCGGCCACCACTGATGCTTGGCCATCCTGAGCAGCTGCAGGGCCAGTTGCAGGGCGAGCAGCAGGATGGCGAAGCGCAGCACCCGGTAGGCGGGGGCCAGTCGCTGGTAGCGCCAGAGCTGCCACAGCAGCAGGCCAATCTGCAGCGAAAGCACGCCGGAGAGGGTGATGATCCGGCTGTGCACATCGGCCAGCGGTTGCTGCCAGGCCACCAGGGCAAACAGCAGAAAGCCGGCGAGGGCGAGGAGCGGGCAGAGCCAGCCGAAGCGGTCGGCCTCGCGCCGGAAAAAGTGGCGCAGGCCCCGCTCATAGAGCAGCGGGGTGGCGATGATCAGCAGGTTGGTGAGCAGGATATTGGCAAGGGACGTCTCCCCCGTGAGGGGGCGCAGCAGCAGGCAACCAAAGGCGGCGGCGATGGCCAGCTCGCTGGCCGACCAGTAGAGCAGGGCGCGCAGCGGTCGCTGGGTATGCCACAGGTAGGCGAAAATGGCCGCGACCCCGACGTGGGACAGGCTGACAAACAGCACCAGGCTCAGCAACTGGGCCGAGGAAAACAGACTCTGCATCAAGGGTATGGGCTCTTCCTGCCGGTAACGGCGCTGTGGTCTCAGGGCCGGGTGACTGGGGCGGATCACAGCATGAATTGTGCCGCTGAGCAATGGCTTGGATGGTCTGGGCAGGATAGTGCCAACACCACCAGTTGCCGGCGGCTGACACGATTAATCAGGGGCGGGGAGTGACGAAGGGCCATCCCCCGCTCACGTCGACCTCAGTCGACCACCACCGGCAGCCGCATGACGGTGGCTTCCCGGCCGAGGTGGGCCAGCAGACGGCGCACGTCGTCGAGGCGAATAAGCAGGGTGGCGGTATTGACCAGCGGGTGGCACTGCACCCGCTCGGCCTGCCAAATCGTCTCATCTACCACCAGCTCCACCGCGCTCTCTCTGTCGCGCACCATGGCGAGCAGGGTGACCGAGCCCGGAGTGAGGCCAAGCACCGCCTCCAGTCGCTCGGGCGAGCCAAAACTCAGCCGCTTGACGCCAAGGGCGGCAGCCAGTGCCTTGAGATCGACCCGGCTTTCTTCAGGGGTAACCACCAGAAACAGCCGCTCGCTTTTCGGATCTCGCAAAAAGAGGTTTTTGGTCTTGGCGGCGGGCAGGTCGGGCAGCAGCCGGCTGGCTTCCTCGCAGGTGAAGACGGGGGCGTGATCGATACGCTGATAGGGAATGGCCAGCTGATCCAGCAGAGAGTAAAGCGCCACCATGACCTCCTGATATCGGGTGAAGAGTGGGGGGATGAATGGCATCGCGAATACAGCCGCCACCGGCATTCGCTGCCATTCTGGCCGAGCTTACCAGTTTGCGGCTCCTCTCGCAGCTTGGTTAGGCCATGGCGGCTGGCGTGGCAATTGCAGCAAAGCACTGTATGAACGTACAATACTCCCATCTCCATGTTGATCCCGATGACTTGCATGACTGACCAACCGTCCATCCCACCCGTTACTCCGCCACGCGACGGCTTTATTCTGACCCGTCATGGACGGGATGTGCGCGGCCGCGGCGAGCAGCCGGAGCGCACCGAGATCGTGATGTGGCTCTGGAGCGAACAGGGGCCGGTGCGGGTGGTGGTGCCGGGGCAGGAGCCGGTCTTTTTCCTGCCGCAGAGCCATATGGCGGAGGCGGCGGAGCTGTTCAAGGGGGCCGGGGTGAGCGGGCGGTTTCGCCGCCTGCCCATGCACACCTTCGACGGTCGCGCCGTGGTGGGCTGCTATTTTGCCACCCTGAGCGCCTTTCACCGCGCCATCGAGCTGTTGCTCATCCGCGGGCTGGAGCACTTCGAGGCGGATATCCGGCTGCCGGAGCGCTTCCTGATGGAGCGTTTCATCACCGCCGGCGTGCGCTTCGAGGGGCGGGCGCGCAAGAAGGGGGGCAAGCAGGGCTACTGGGAGGTGAACGAGGCGCGCTGCGCGCCCCAGGCGGTGACGCCGACCCTCTCCTGGGTGTCGCTGGACGTGGAGTGCGCCATGGACGGGGCGCTTTTCTCGGTGGGGCTCTATAGCGAAGAGGATGCGCGGGTCATCATGATCGGCGTGCCTGAGGCCGATGCCGACAGCTGGGGTACCCAGGTCGAGTGGGTGGCGGACGAGAGCGCCCTGCTGAGTGCGCTGGAGCGCTGGTTTGTGCGGCACGACCCGGATCTGGTGATCGGCTGGAACGTGGTCAACTTCGACTTTCGCCTGCTGCTGCGCCGCGCCGAGCTCAACAAGCGGCGGCTGCGACTCGGCCGTGGTCACGAGCTCTGTTTCTGGCGCTCATCGCGCAACGACCCCCAGAGCGGCAGCGTCATCATTCCCGGGCGCATGGTGCTGGACGGCATCGACACCCTCAAAAGCGCCACCTGGCAGTTCCCCAGCTACAGCCTGGATGCGGTGGCGAGCGAGCTGCTCGGCCGCGGCAAGGACATCGAGGACGTGGCCAACCGGGGGGAGAAGATCACCGAGCTGTTCCACTCCGACAAGGAGGCGCTGGCCCGCTACAACCTGGAGGATTGCAAGCTGGTGTGGGAGATCTTCGACTACTGCCACCTCATCCCCTTTGCCATCGAGCGCGCCTCCCTCACTGGCCTGGAGCTCGACCGGGTAGGGGGCTCGGTGGCAGCGTTTACCAATCTTTATCTGCCACGGCTGCACCGAGGCGGCTACGTGGCCCCCAACCTGCCAGCCGATGGGGGGCTCGCGAGCCCTGGCGGCTATGTGATGGACTCCAAACCTGGGCTCTATCGCCACGTGCTGGTGCTCGATTTCAAGAGCCTCTATCCCAGCATCATCCGCACCTTCTGCATCGACCCCATGGGGCTCATCGAGGGGCTGCAGCATCCCGACCATGCCATCCCGGGTTTTCGCGGCGCCCTGTTCTCCCGCGAGCGCCACTTCCTGCCGGATCTCATCGCCACCCTGTGGGCGGCGCGGGATAGAGCCAAGGCGGCCAGCAACAAGGCGCTCTCCCAGGCCATCAAGATCATCATGAACTCCTTCTACGGGGTGCTGGGCTCGGGGGGCTGCCGCTTCTACGACCCGCGGCTTGCCTCCTCCATCACCTTGCGCGGTCACGGCATCATGCAGCAGACCCGGGAGTGGATCGAAGGGGAGGGTTTCGAGGTGATCTATGGCGACACCGACTCCACCTTCGTCCACCTGGGGCGCGAGACCAGCCCCGCCCAGGCGGACGAGATCGGCCGGCGATTGGCCATTATGATCAACGACAACTGGACTGCGCTGATCAAGCGGGAGTTCGATTTGCCGAGCTATCTGGAGATCCAGTACGAGACCCACTATCGCCGCTTCTTGATGCCCACCATCCGCGGGCTGGAGAAGGGGAGCAAGAAGCGTTATGCGGGCTTGGTGGCAGGCCATCACACTGGCGAAGAGGAGCAGCTGGTGTTCAAGGGGCTAGAATCGGTGCGCACCGACTGGACGCCCCTTGCCAAGGCGTTCCAGACCCGCCTCTACGAGATGGTGTTTCACGACCAGGATCCCAGCGGCTATGTGCGCACCATGGTGGACGAGACCCGCGCCGGCCTTCACGACGATCTGCTGGTCTATCGCAAGCGGCTGCGCCAGAAGCTCGAGGAGTACCAGAAGAACGTGCCGCCCCACGTGCGGGCGGCGCGCCTGGCGGACGAGGAGAACCTGCGCCGCGGTCTGCCCCAGCGCTACCAGCACAGGGGCTCCATCGCCTACCTGGTGACTCTGAATGGCCCCGAGCCGCTGGAATACCGGCGCAGCGCCATCGACTACGAGCACTACATCGACAAGCAGCTCAAACCCATCGCCGATGCCATCCTCCCCTTTATCGGCGAGTCGTTCGAGCGGATCTGCGGCCAGCAGCTCGATCTCTTCTGACTGGGCAAACGCTGCGGCCATGGCACGACAATGGCCGCAGCGGGTCAAGAGGGGCTGATGAGAGGGGAAAGCATGGATCGTCAGAGAAGATAAATGCAAAAAGCCCGCTCGAGGAGCGGGCTTTTCAAATCTGGTGCGTCCTAGTGGATTCGAACCACCGACCCCCACCATGTCAAGGTGATGCTCTAACCAGCTGAGCTAAGGACGCAGGGTGCGCAAGGCGACTTTGTGTGATTGCAGGGGAGTGGTGGGTTTAATTGGATTCGAACCAACGACCCCTACCATGTCAAGGTAGTGCTCTAACCAACTGAGCTATAAACCCACATCAAATTCATATCTGCAATTTATTCAAACTGTTATGGTGCGTCCTAGTGGATTCGAACCACCGACCCCCACCATGTCAAGGTGATGCTCTAACCAGCTGAGCTAAGGACGCATAACAGTGTTCCGGATGGTGCGTCCTAGTGGATTCGAACCACCGACCCCCACCATGTCAAGGTGGTGCTCTAACCAGCTGAGCTAAGGACGCATCGCGGAAAAGTGGTGGGTTTAATTGGATTCGAACCAACGACCCCTACCATGTCAAGGTAGTGCTCTAACCAACTGAGCTATAAACCCACTTCATAAACCGGATTGAAAACCCGTTTTATCCCGCCAGCACTGCTGGCGTGGTCGGCATACTACCCATGCCCCCCTAGGCTGTCAACAGGCCGCACGCACAAAGGAGACTGTTTGCCCAGTTCTTGCGCAGCCTGTTGATTTTGCAGGCGAGTTTCCCCTTATTGCGCCTTGGAGAGGGCGCTGCAGGCCTCCGGGCTGGCAAAGCGGCCATAGATGTAGCGCAGCCGGGTACCCAGCATCAGGGCGGCGGAGGTGAGGCCGACGATGAAGCCGACCCAGAAGCCCTGGGGTCCCATCTGCGGTACCACCCAGTCGGTCAGGCCCAGGATCATGCCGGTGGGCAGCCCCAGTCCCCAGTAGGCGACGATGGTGACGTAGAAGATCGCCTTGGTATCCTTGTAACCGCGCAGGGCTGCGGCTGCCACCACCTGTACCGAGTCGGAGATCTGGTAGATGGCGGCGAAGAAGAGCAGGGTGGCCGCGAGGGTGATCACCTGCAGGTCTTCGGTGTAGATGGTGGCGATCTGCTCGCGCAGCAGCACGGTGAGGGCGGCAGTGGCGGCGGCCACCGTCATGCCCAGCATCAGGCCGGTGCGGGCGGCGACCCGGGCGTGATCAGGCAGCCCTTCGCCGATGCTGTGACCGACCCGGATGGTGACGCCCACCCCGATGGAGAGCGGCAGCATGAACACCAGGCTGGAGAAGTTGAGCGCTATCTGGTGGCTCGCCACCGTCTCCGCGCCAAAGGGGGCCAGCATCAGGGCCACCACGGTAAACAGGGTCACCTCGCAGAAGATGGCCATGGCGATGGGGAAACCCAACCTGAACAGGCGCCAGATCCGGCTGCCATTGGGGCGCGCGAGCTGGGCGAACAGGTTGATCTCCTTGAAGTGGCGGGAGAGCTTCACATAGACGATCATCGCCAGCAGCATGGCCCACAGCACGATGGCGGTGGCCACGCCGCAGCCGACCCCGCCCAGTTTCGGCATGCCGAACAGGCCGTGGATGAAGATGGTGTTGGCCGGGATGTTGACCGCCAGCCCCACGAAGCCGATCACCATGGTCGGCATGGTGTGAGAGAGACCCTCGCTGAAGTTGCGCAGCACCTGGAACAGCACGAAGGCGGGCAGCCCCCACAGGATGGCGTGCAGGTAGCCGGTGGTCTTGGCGGCCATCACGGGATCTACGTCCATGAACTGCAGCGCCAGCGGGCTGAAATAGAGCGCCACCATGGCGATGGGGGTGACCATCAGCGCCAGCCAGAAGCCCTGGTGCACCGCCGGACGCACCTCGTCCCGTTTGCGGGCGCCATTGAGCTGGGAGACGATGGGGGTGAGCGCCATGATGATGCCCTGCACCAGCAGGATCACCGGCAACCAGAAGCTGGAGGCCACCGACACGGCGGCCAGATCGACGGCGCTGACCTGTCCCGCCATCACGGTATCGACAAAGTTCATGGCGATCTGGGCCACCTGGGCGACCAGAATGGGGCTGGCTAGACGAACGAGTTGCCTCGCCTCGGACCAATAACGTTGCACTGACACCTCCGAGTGGATCAGATAAAGCGTAAAAAGAGCGGGTATCGGGAAGAGCCTTTGCACTCCAGAAGCGGGAGTGCAAAGTGCGGGGGGGTCATTCTAGCCTGAAATTCATCCGGGACGAAACGATTGGTGCAAGCCCGGGATCAGGCGTCTTCGTGATCGCTGATCAGCAGGTTGGCGGCGGCGTAGGCGGCCTGCTCGCGCAGATCCGCCGGCACCCGCTCATCCGATGCCACGGCGTTGAGCACCCTGATGGTGGCGGCGATGGCCTGCGGCACATAGCCCTGCTCGCCGGAGCCAATCTGGTTGTAGGCGATACGAATGGCCTCACAGCATTGATATACCTGCATTTTTGTTTCCTTGTCAGCACTTGGTTTGAATGCCGTCACTATAGCGATCGGCCGCCTGCTTGTCAGCGGTTGCGCTTGTCTGGGGTGCGCGGCGAGGTTACCCTGCCTTTTTTCGTAGCAGGAGACGAGACATGTTCACCGGCATAGTGCAGGGGACCGCCGAACTGGTGGCTATCGAAGAGCTGCCCAACTTTCGAACCCACGTGATCCGCATGCCGAGCCCGGCCTGGGGCGAGGGGCTGGCGCTGGGCGCCTCCGTGGCCCACAACGGCTGCTGCCTGACCGTCACCCGGGTCGAAGGGGAGCTGGTCAGCTTCGATCTGATGCAGGAGACCCTGCGCCTCACCAACCTCGGCCAGCTGCAGCTGGGGGACAAGGTCAACGTGGAGCGGGCTGCCCGCTTTGGCGACGAGATCGGCGGTCACGCCATGTCCGGCCACATCATGGGCACCGCGCAGGTGATCTCGGTCATCGACACCCCCAACAACCGGCAGGTGTGGTATCGCCTGGCCCCAACGCTGATGAAATACGTGCTGACCAAGGGCTACATCGGCATCGACGGCATCAGCCTTACCGTGGGCGAGGTGCGCGGCTGCGAATTTTGCGTCAACCTGATCCCCGAGACCCTGGCCCGCACCAACCTCGGCTGGGTCAAGGCCGGCTGGCAGACCAACATCGAGATTGACCCCCAGACCCAGGCCATTGTCGACACGGTGGAGCGGGTGCTGGCGGCCCGCCAATAAGGCGCAGGCGCGGCCGTTTAGGCGAAAAGGAAAGCGGGGCCCAGTGGACCCCGCTTTGTTTTGCGCTATTCCCTGTCAGGGCGACTCAGAACATCTGTTCGTCGTCAGCATCCACGAAGAGTTGCAGGCAGTCGCGCGCCTCATCCCGGTGCAGTCGCAGGTGGATGGGGTTGCAGCAGGCCATGCAATCCTCATAAAACTCCTGATCCCCTTGGCTGGCATCCAGCTCGACCCGGGTATGATGGCCACAGTGGGGGCAGACGATGCGCTTGCTGGTGTACTCGATCATGATGACCTCCTCGGGCCCGTGGGCCGCCTCTCTCCCCAGATTCTAGCTTGATCACACCTGCCTGACCGCGAGCAAGCGCACGATTATGACCGGGATCAAGGGAGGCAGGAGGTCAGTCCGCCAGAGCGTGGTTTATTTGACCCAGCTGGCCAGCATCTCGCTATTAAGCTCGGCCAGCGAGCGCAGCTGATGGTCGGCGATGGCCAAGCGTGGGTCACCCACCAATGCCGGGTACATGGGAACGATCTGCGCCTGCTGGTCGTTTACTTGACCCAGCTGGTCAGCATCTGGGCATCCAGTTCGGTGAGCGAGCGCAGCTGATGGTTGGCAATGGCCAGACGCGGGTCACCCACCAGCGCTGGATCCGGCACAATCAGCGCGGTCATGGAGGCCGCCTTGGCCGCCAGCAGACCGGTAAAGCTGTCCTCGATGGCGAGGCAATGCACCGGCTCGACTCCCAGCTTCTCGGCGGCGTGGATATAGACATCCGGGTGCGGCTTGCCAAAGCGCTCCACCTCGGCGGAGTGCACCGCCAGGAAGCGATCGCGAATGCCGAGCTTGCCGAGCACGGCCTCCACCATGGCAAAGGGGGAGGAGGTGGCCAGACCGATTTTAAGGCCTTGCGCCTCGATGAGGTCGAGTGCCTCCAGCACGCCAGCCTTGGCCTGACCTTCGGAGAGGATCAGGGCGTTGACCCGATCCAGGATGCGCTGCACCACCTCTTCCTGGCTGGGGCCGCTCCAGGGGCGCAACCGATACCAGTGGGCGACCAGCTGATCGATGCGCACGCCTATGGTCGATTCGCAATCTTCCACCGTGTGGGGATGGCCCAGCTCGGAGAACACAGCCATCTGGGCCCGTTGCCAAAAGGGTTCCGAGTCGATCAGAACACCATCCATATCGAAGATCACGGCAGTTAACATCTTGTACTCCTGACATAGGTGAAGGGGGGATTATAAACAAGGTGCCTCAATGCAAAAGGGGCATTGCCATGCCCCTTGCGCTGGATCATGCTGGCAAACGTTTGATTTCGTGTGCCAAAAAGTGGGCTTAGAACAGCACCTTGACGCCGGCCGCGACCGCTTTGGCTTTTTCTACCGCCTCGTCGCACTGCTCGGCTCGCGTCAGTGCCACGCCGAGCCGGCGGCGACCGGCGATCTCCGGCTTGCCAAACAGCCGCAGCTGGGCACCTGGCACCAGCGCCAGCGCCTCGCCAATCCCCTGATAGCGGATGTCCTGACTGTGCCCTTCACGCAGCACCACGGCGGAGGCGCTCGGCCCGTACTGGGTGATGGTGCCGATGGGCAGCCCCAGAATGGCGCGCACGTGCAGGGCGAACTCGGAGAGATCCTGGGAGATGAGGGTCACCATGCCGGTGTCGTGGGGGCGCGGCGAGACCTCGCTGAACCACACCTCGTCACCCTTGATGAAGAGCTCGACCCCGAACAGGCCGTAGCCGCCCAGCGCCTCAACCACCTTGGCCGCTACCTCCTTGGAGCGGGCAAGAGCCAGTTCGCTCATGGCTTGCGGCTGCCAGGATTCGCGGTAGTCGCCATCTTCCTGGCGATGGCCGATGGGTTCGCAGAAGTGGATACCGTCCACCGCGCGTACCGTGAGCAGGGTGATCTCGTACTCGAAGGGGACGAAGCCCTCGACGATCACCTTGCCGCGACCGGCGCGACCGCCCTCCTGGGCATAGGTCCAGCTCTCGTCGAGTTTGGCGAGATCGCGCAGCACGCTCTGCCCCTTGCCGGACGAGCTCATTACCGGCTTCACCACGCAGGGCAGGCCGATGGTCTCGACGGCGGCGATGAACTCCTCCTTGCTCTGGGCAAAGCGGTAGGGGGAGGTGGGCAAGCCCAGCGTCTCGGCGGCGAGGCGGCGGATCCCCTCCCGGTTCATGGTGAGCTGGGTGGCGCGGGCGTTCGGCACCACCTTGACCCCTTCCTGCTCCAGGGCGGCCAGGGTATCGGTGGCGATGGCTTCCAGCTCGGGGATGATCAGATCCGGTTTGACCTCGTTGACCAGGGCGCGCAGGGCGTCACCGTCCAGCATGTCCAGCACATGGGCGCTGTGCGCCACCTGCATGGCGGGGGCATCGGCATAGCGGTCGGCGGCGATCACCTCGATGCCGAAGCGTTGCAGCTCGATGGCGACCTCCTTGCCAAGTTCGCCGGAGCCCAGCAGCAGGGCGCGGGTGGCGCCGGGGCGGGTAGCGGTTCCAAACATGTGATCTCTCCTGATGTCGTGGGTGACGGTTGATGAATGCTATTGCACGAATAGCGGGCAAAAAAAGAGGCACGCATGGCGTACCTCAGGAAATAGATTTATGGGCGCGCTGCTCCAGATGGGTGAGCAGGGTGATGGCGCCGATGATGATGGCGGCTCCCAGCCACAATCGGCCGGGCGGCGCCCAGCCAAACACCAGCCAGCCGGCCAGCACGTTCATGGGCAGCTTGGCAAAATCAAAGGGTTGCACGAACGAGGCCTCGGCCACGCTGTAGGCGCGGGCGATGGACATCTGGGCCAGCGCCGACAGCACGCCGGAGGCGGCTACCAGCAGCCACTGGGTTTCGCTCGGCCACTGCCACTCCGGCAGCGCCAGCATGGCGTTGAACGGGGTGCTGAAGATAAGCAGGTAGACGACGATGGTGTGGGACGACTCGCTCGCCGCCTGATAGCGCACCAGCAAGGAGTAGCCGGCCCAGAACAGGGCCGCCGCCACCGGCAGCAGGGAAGCCCAGCTGAAATCGTCGGTCCAGGGGGCCAGGATCAGCATGGCGCCGACAAAGCCGGCCAGGGTCGCCAGAATGCGGGCCCGGCTCACCTGTTCCTTGAGAAAGAGGGCCGACCCCAGAGTGGCAAACAGCGGCGAGGTCATCAGCAGCGCTATCCCCTGCCAGATGGGAACGGGGACTGCCAGCGCCCACAGCCAAAACTGGATGCCGACCACCGCCAGGGCAACCCGCAGCAGGTGCAGCCGCAGCTGGTTGGTCATCAGCGACTGGCGCAGGCCGTGGCGAATGAGCCAGGGCAGCAGACAGACCAGGGCAATCAGATATTGATGGAAAGCGACCTGGGTCGAGGGGAGGCCGAGCTTGAAGCTGACATACTGGCTCAGGCTGTTGACGGCGGCGAAGCAGAGGCCCGCTACCATCATCCAGACTGCACCGGCAAAGGGGGAGTGCCTGCGCGAGGGTGTCATGGGATCCGGGTCGCTGAAAAAAGTGCGGCGGATCATAACGGCAATCGTTTGTTCTGCCAAGCCTTGGCGGGACGGGAGAGAGGCGGCTGGCGAGAGAATGCACTACCATCAAATTTTTTGAATAAGTTGAGCATCTATTTTCGCTATCTGTATAGAAGCCCAATGTTTAGAGTGACCTCCATCGACAGCACCGCTGTTCAACCGACAACCTAATGGAGTTTCACCATGGCCAATATCCTCGTACTCAAGTCCAGCATCCTGGGCCAATATTCCCAATCCAACGCCCTGATCGACGGTTTCCTGGCCGACCATCAGTCCGACACCGTCACCGTGCGTGATCTGGCGGCCCTGAACCTGCCGGTACTGGATGGCGAGCTGGCGTCTGGCCTGCGCGGTGGTGAAAACCTCAACGAGCGTCAACTGGCCGTGCTGGCCCAGTCCGACGAGCTGATCGCAGAGCTCAAGGCGAGCGATCTGGTGGTGATTGCCGCCCCCATGTACAACTTCAACATCCCGACCCAGCTGAAGAACTGGATCGATCTGGTAGCCCGCGCCGGCGTGACCTTCCGTTACACCGAAACCGGTCCGGTCGGCCTGGTGGAAAACACCCGCGCCCTAGTGATCAGCCCCCGCGGCGGCATGCACGTCGGCAGCGCCACCGATCTGGTGACCCCCTACATGCGCACCGTGCTGGGCTTCATCGGCATCAAGGAGGTGGACTTCATCTATGCCGAAGGCATGGGCATGGGTCCGGATGCCCAGGCCAAGGGCATCGAGCAGGCCAAGGGCCAGCTGGAGACCCTGGCCCTCTGATCAAGAGAGCAACCCGCCATACGCCAGAAAGCAACAACGCAGCCCTAGGGCTGCGTTGTTTTTTGGTGCCTGATCGGATGAAGCGGCCCGTCAGGTCAATCCCGCAGAAAGCGGCGACAGCCGCTGCCGACCATCAGGCAGACCACCACCAGGGAGCCCAGCAGCAGAGTGGTGAGCCACTGCTCGGCGCTGTCGGGCTGGTGGGGCGAGAGGAGGCTGATCATCAGCAAGGCACAGAGGGTGATCAGGCTGGCGGGACGGGTCAGAAACATCATGGGTCATCCTTGGCTACGGCTGGTGAAGAGAAGGCTAACCGCGGTCTGTGACAGCAAGATGTATCCATACCTCTTGCCGATGGTCAGTTGACCGGGGTAGCCATCACCATAGCAGCTTTTGCCGCCGGAGCCAGCGGCATGGGCCGGGTTGTGATCCGGATCCCTATCTGAACTGCTTCTGATCGTCCTGATAGTGGAAATCGCCGCTGGCCAGCCGGGCGACCAGCGCCGCCTTGTCGAGATCCTGCGCCTTGCAGAGATCATCGAGATCATCGTAGCGATCACGCAGCTGCATGTTGACCAGGCTCAGCAGCATGTTGACGTCCATGGTGGCAAAGTTGTTGAGGTTCATGATGGGCGCTCGTTATCCAGCAGGTGAAGTTGTTCGATGGCATCGCTGACGCTTTGCAGGTGCAGACGGATGGATTGGCGCGCCTCGGCCGGCAGGTAGTCGGTGAGGGTGTGCTGCCAGCTGCCCGCTTCGCTCTTGAGCTGCTGGAACAGGGTGAGCCCCGCCTGGGTGAAGGAGACCAGGCTGACCCGCTTGTCGTGCTCGCTGCTTTCGGTGAACAGGATCCCTTTCTCCACCAGCCGGTGAATTTCGCGGGAGATCCGTACCTTGTCCATCCCGCTCGCCTCCACCAGCTCTTTCTGACTGATGGGGTAGTGGGGGCCGAGCACCATCATCAGGCGCCATTGAGGCACCGTCAGCTGATAGCGTTGCTGGTAAAACTGTTCGAAGGTATCACGCACCATCTCGGCGGCGTGTACCAGCTGATAGGGGGGATAGTGGGCAAGCAGCTCTATGATCTTTGACATATGACATCCTGCTGTGACGGCTGCATCGGGTGCAGTTTCTCTTGATACTTTGACCTTGATGATACGTAACACAGGGCCGTTTGTCTGAACAAGTACCAGAGAAATGTGCGGTTGCGCACGTCATCCGCCGCAACCGGGTCTATTCGAAGCTGGTTTTACTGTCGCTGGCTCAGCCTTTGCGCAGCCAGAGCAGGGCGTTGTGCTTGAGCCAGGCCTCGCGGCTTTGCAGGGTGTAGAGCGCCGCTTCGTCACGGCTGCCAGCCTGCCAGCTGTGGGGCTCCTGTTTGGGCAGCTTGCGCTGGCCCAGCAGACAGGCCGGTACATGGGCGTTGGCCTTGACGGCGGCGGCCAGCAGCGGCTGCGCGGCCTCGGGGCCAGCGCAGACGAACGTCATCAGCGCCTTGTTGTAGAGCAGCCAGCTGGAGGCTTCATCAAAGCGCACCAGCAGAGCCTGCAGGGCCGACCAGTCCCCTTGCAGGGCATAGAGGCTGGAGAGGGGATAACGGCAACCCAGCTCATCGGCCACGCACAGCTTGAGCAGGGCCAGATATTCGCTGCGCGCCTGTTCCAGCTGGCCGAGACGCAACAGGCAGTCGGCCCGCCCGGCGCGGGCGGCCAGCAGCGGGCGCGCTTCGTGGGCACTCCAGCCATGGCCGGCAATCTGCTGCCAGAAGGCGGCGTCGAACAGCGGCTCAGCGTCGGCGATCACCTTGTCAAACCAGCCGAGGCGGCTGTGCGGATCGCGGCTGGCATCGGCCAGTTCGAACCACTGCTGCCACTGCTCGGCCTGCTGGCTGTCCAGCGCCTGCTCCGTGCTCGGCACGGCCTGATACTCATCTAATTGCAGCAGCTGGTTGAGGGCGGTCTTCATGTTCTGGCGCTGACGCTTGCAGAACTCCATGAAGGGGAGGTCACTGCCGGCGGCCGCGTGCAGCATCTGCGCCATCGGCTTGTCGCGAAACAGGCTCAGCTCGGCGGCCAGGCTGAAACGGTACTGGGTGGTAGGATCGTTCAGATCCCTGGGCTTGGGCCAGGTGGCAAAGCCCTGGCTGAAGCCGTAACACCATTGACCGAGGGGGTGGCTCTGCTCGAACACCTGCTCCGGGCTCTCGGTGGAGAGGCGGCACTGGCTCGGCAGGGCGAGCTGGGCCTCATCGGCCTGGGTTTCCAGCTCGGCGATCAGGTGGCGCAGCGCCTCGGCGCTTTTTTCATCCAGCTCGGCGTCATGGGGCAACAGACCGGCCAGCGGGGCCTGCCAGTCAGGGGCATCCGGCCCGACCAGGCGGGCACACAAAAAGCCGTGCAGCGCCGGGTAGGTCATGTCCTGCCCACTGTGGGTCTGGATCCATTGATTGAGATGACGGGTACGAGTGGATGGATTCATCGACAGTTCCTCTGGATTTTGACAGCGGCGAAGTCTACCCAAAAGTGGGGTTATTTGCAGCAAAAGGGCGGCTGACTGGCGATTATATGGACACGCCCCGGCCAAAAGGCCTTGAAAATCACCCGCGAACAGGGCAAGGGACTAGGCCCTGTTACCGCTCTTGGGGTAACATGCGCGCCCATACAGGCAATGAAAAATTGGCCATCCGGACAATGAAAGAAGAGAACACCATGCTACAGATTGGCAAGATGAACACCCTTACCGTAGTCGAGCTCGAAGATCGGGGCGCCTGGCTGGCGGCTGGCGAAGAGTACGGCGAGCTGCTGCTGCCCAAGCGTCAACTGCCGGAAGGGGTGGCGGAAGGGGACGGCGTCAAGGTCTTCCTCTATCTGGATGCCGACTGCGAGCCGGTGATCACCACCGACAAGCCGTTTGCCATGGTGGACGACATCGTCGGCCTCAAGGTGGTCAATGCCAACAAGATTGGTGCCTTCCTCGACTGGGGCATGAAGAAGGATCTGTTCGTACCAAGCCGCGAGCAGAACAAGCCGATGCAGGTGGGCCATGTCTATCTGGTGCGGCTGATGCTCGATCACGAGGGGCGCATGGTGGGCACCAGCCGCCTCGAGCGGTTCCTGCGCACCGACAAACCTCCCTTCAAGGCCGGTGACGAAGTGACTGCCCTGCCTGGCGAGCGCACGCCGCTCGGCATCAAGGCCATCGTCAATGGCGAGTACTCCGGCATGCTGTTCAAGAACGAGGTGTTCGGCCGGGTGACCACGGGCCGTCCGCTGACCGCCTGGGTCAAGCAGGTGCGTGATGACGGCAAGCTGGATCTGACCCTGCAAAAGCCGGGCGTGGCGCGGCTGGACGATGCCGGCGAGCAGATCCTGGCCCGCCTCAAGAAGCAGGGCGGCAGCCTGGCGGTGGGTGACAAGAGCGAACCCGAGCTCATCTACAAGCTGCTCGGCATGAGCAAGGGCACCTTCAAGAAGGCCATCGGCGGCCTCTACAAGCAGGGCAAGCTGGTTATCGATGACTACAGCATCACATTGACGGGCGACGATCAGCGCGAAGGCGGCGAATAAGTGCCGAGCCCCTGCGTCGGTGCGTGCCGGGCGAAAGACGGTCTCTGCCTTGGCTGTGGCCGTACCCTGACCGAGATAGGTCGCTGGTCCGCCATGGAGAGCGAGGCCCAGCTGGCGGTGATGGCGCAGCTGGATGGTTCCACCAGCACCCATCACTGCCCCGGCTGCGGTGAACCGACCTTTTGCGCCGTGTCGGCCGGAGCGACCATCGACCAGTGCTGGTGCAGCCAGCTGCCGGCCCTGCCCATGGGGGAGGCCGATGCCTGCTGGTGCCGGCGCTGTCTGGCGAAGGCCATCGCGGCCCGGCCTTGAGCAATGATCACCGCAAAAGAAAAAGGCGCCGAGGGCGCCTTTTTCATGCCTGTTGCTGACGGTGCCAGCGCACGTGGACATCGTGCTCATTGCTATGACGGGGCAGCAGGAAGGTGGCAAAGATCACCTCAAACTCCTCCTGATGGTCCAGCAGACCCACCCACACTTCGACCCAGCGCTCCATGTCCACCGGCACACCGAGCTCGGTTGACCAGTCGGCATTGGGCAGGGTCGCCTCGACGGCGCCACGCTGTTCGAACTCCAGGGTGATGTCGACGATTTGTTCGGGGGCCAGCATGTCTGCGGCCTGCTCAAGAAACTGATCATAGGCCCATTCGACCAGCTGATCCGGGGTACGCTGTTCCATGAAATCACTCCAGATACATCGAGGTTCGCTACTGTAGCAATTATTGGCGGTGGCGGCCAGACCAGTGGGAAGGGTGCGCCAGCGCCGGGCAAGGCTGACTGGAGTTGGGTATGGTTGAAGAGGGGTAGGGCAAGGGAGAGCGGGCATGAAACGGCGGACGAGACGGCAGCAGATCAAGCGGCGGCGGGAGACCTGGTGGTGGCACTACCTGCCGCTGCATCGGGGCACGGTGGGCGGGCACCTGGGGCCCTCCACCGACGAGGCCGGGCTCGCACCGTGAACAAGCCCGACACCCATCAGGCATCAGTCTGCCTGATGCACCTTGTTGAGGGTCACCTGCCCCAGCTGGCCCATCTGGCGACGGATCCAGGCCGAGCGCTGCTGAACGTAGGGCGAGGGGGGCTTGACCCGGTAGCGCCAGGGGTTGGGCAGGGCTGCCGCCAGCAGTGACGCCTCGTAGCGGGTGAGACGTATCGCCGGCTTGCCAAAGTAGTGTCTGGCAGCGGCCTCGGCGCCGTAGATACCGGGCCCGAACTCCACGATATTCAGGTACACCTCGAGGATGCGGGACTTGTCCCAGCCCAGCTCCATCAGCAGGGTGAACCAGGCCTCGATCCCCTTGCGCAGGAAGCTGCGATCGCTCCACATGAAAAGGTTTTTGGCGGTCTGCTGGCTGAGGGTGCTGGCGCCGCGCACCCGCTCGCTGTGCTGATTGTGCTTGAGTGCCGAGCTGATGGCATCCATGTCGAAGCCGTTGTGCTCGGCAAAGCGCTGATCTTCGGCGGCGATCACAGCCAGCTGCAGCTCGCGGGAGATCTGCTCGAGCGGCACCCAGTCGTGCTTCACCTCGGCCACCTTGGCAGGGGGAAACAGCGCCCGCTCGATGCGCCAGGTCCACATGGGCGGATCGATGAAGCGCAGCAGCGCCACCGAGACGATGGTGCTGAGCAGGGCTGCCAGCAGCAGCTTGCTGAGCCAGTTCAGCAGGCGCCGTGCCGGATTGGGCCGCACGGGCTCTGGCTCCGACTCCCAGATGTAGTGACTCGGATCATCGGGATCCGGAATTATTGGGGCAGCCATTCGATGTGGCAGAACTTCTCGTCAACACGGCGGGAGAGCAGCATGCGGGCGAACAGGTGCTCGTACTCTTCCTGCTCGTTGCCAAGGCCGATCCAGATCTCGGCGTACTCGGCGTCGCTGACCTCGAAGCCAACGTCCGCTTCCCAGTCATCGGCCGGATCGGTTTCCGCCAGCAGGCCGCGGTCGTTGAACTCCTGATTGAAGCGGGCGATCTCCTGCTCCGGCAGGTTGTCGGAGGCCAGCTCCATGAAGAGTTCGAGGGCGGTGTCGAGCAGTTCCTCGACGCTGTGCATTTCGTCATTCAAAGACATAAGCGGTCTGTTCCAGCTGATAAATAAAGAAAAACACCGACGGCCCGGCCGCACGGTGGCGCGCCGTATTCTAGCCGTCCCCCACGGGCTTGGCGAGTGCAGCAGCGCCCTTGACCCGGTTGCGGCAATAAAAAACCGGATCCTGGCAGCAGGATCCGGTCTTCATTGGGGGAAAGGGTCACGCATAGGGCGTCAGGCTCATCCCTTCTTGTCGTCGGCGAAGGTGATGTTGAGCTCGAGTACCGACAGCTCATCACTCTTCTTGTCGAGCTGGACCGTGATCTTGTCAGGGTCTATCTCCACATATTTGCGGATCACGTCGAGGATATCCTGCTTGAGCTGGGGCAGGTAATCCGGCCCCCCTCTGGATGAACGCTCGTGAGCCACGATGATCTGCAACCGCTCTTTGGCCAGTTGTGCGGTGCTCTGTTTCTTGTTGGAACGAAAATAATCCAATAATGACATGCTTAACTCCCGAACAGTCGGCTAAAGAAGCCCTTCTTCTCTTCTTCCAGAAAACGAAAATCCTTGGTGTCACCCAACAGGCGGGCAACGGCGTCCTCATAGGCCTGACCGGCATCGGACTCCTTGTCCAGGATGACGGGCTCGCCGGAGTTGGAGGCGCGCAGCACCGCCTGGGACTCCGGGATCACCCCGAGCAGTTTGATGGCCAGGATCTCCTGTACGTCCTGCACGCTCAGCATGTCGCCGCGGTTGACGCGGGTCGGGCAGTAGCGGGTCAGCAGCAGGTGCTCCTTGATGGGGTCTTCGCCACGCTCGGCACGGCGGGACTTGGAGGCCAGGATGCCGAGGATGCGATCCGAGTCACGCACGGAGGAGACTTCCGGGTTGGTGGTGACAATAGCTTCATCGGCGAAGTAGAGCGCCATCAGGGCGCCGGCTTCGATCCCCGCCGGGGAGTCGCAGACGATGTAGTCGAACTGCATCTCGCTCAGCTGATCCAGGATCTTCTCGACCCCTTCGCGGGTGAGGGCATCCTTGTCCCGGGTCTGGGAGGCGGGCAGGATGAACAGGTTCTCGCAGCGCTTGTCCTTGATGAGGGCCTGGTTGAGGTTGGCCTCGCCATTGATGACGTTGACGAAGTCATACACCACGCGCCGCTCGCAGCCCATGATGAGGTCCAGGTTTCGCAGGCCAATGTCAAAATCGATGACCACTGTCTTGTGGCCACGCTGGGCTAAACCGGTACTCAGGGCCGCGCTGGTTGTGGTCTTGCCAACGCCACCTTTACCCGATGTAACGACTATGATTCGCGCCATTCTCGCTTCCTTGTAACTCTATTTGATACGGTCTATACGGAGTTGTTCGTTATCCAGCCGGACATGAACCGGCTGCTGGATGAGGCCGGCCGGCAATGCATCGCTGAGCTGGAAGGTGCCAGCGATGGAGAGCAGCTCGGCCTGCAGTTGCTGGCAATAAATCCGTGCCTGGGGGTTGCCCTTGGCGCCGGCAATGGCCCTGCCGCGCAGAGTGCCATAAATATGAATACTGTCGTCGGCGATGACTTCGGCGCCCGGGCTGACCGAGCCCAGCACCACCAGAGAGGTGCCGGCGGCATAGAGTTGCTGGCCGGAGCGAACCGGGCCCACATGCACCTTGCTCGCTATCACCGGTGCCGGCACGGGTTTCGTTTCTACGATGGGGGCCGGCGCCGGTTCTGGCTGGGGTTCGGCCTTGCGGCTCTTGCCGGAGGCCATCACCGCCAGCCCTGCCGCCTTGGCGGCCGTCTTCATCGCCTCGTTCTGGGCCCCCGTGATCCCGACCAGCACGAAGTCTTCCGATTCCACCAGCTCCTTGAGCTGTTCGAAGTCGGGGATCTCTGTGAGCCGTTCCACATTGATGACGAGGGGGGCACAATTAAAGAACTGGGGCGCCTGGGCCACTTTGGCCGCCAGCAACTGGCGGATCCGCTCAGGCTTGCCATCGCTGATATGCAACACAGAAATAGTGAAGGTGGTCCCTTTCAATTCGTTATCGCGCTCAACCATGAATCTTCCCCGAGACAGAGACGGTAATCCGTTATTGTTATTCAATTCCTGATGTTATAGTTTGCCATCCTCAGAGGCAATAAACCGGTTGGATTATATCAATTTCCATGTTGTGTGCAGTCTATAAAAGTCGCAAAAAAGCCGAGACCTATCTTTTTGTTGAAAGAAGAGAGGACTTTTCCCGCGTACCCGAGGTGCTGATGAGTACATTCGGCCGTCCCGAACTGGTATTGATGACCAAACTGGACCCAGCCAAGCCCTTGGGGATCGCCTCCACCAGCCGGGTGATGGAGGCGCTGCAGAGTCAGGGCTTCTACCTGCAGATGCCCCCGCCGCCGGAAAACCTGCTGGAGCAGCACAAGGCTCAATTGAAGGCCGAACGGAAATGAAGAGGCGGCTGGCACTGCTGCTGATGGGGGGATTGTCGAGCCACCCGCTGCAGGCCAGCCCCGATTTTGACCATTATGTGACGGGCCTCAAACAGGAGGCCCTGGCTGCCGGGATCCAGCCCGCGACCATTGCTGCCGCCTTCGCCGATATTCATCTGATCGAGGTCGCCATTCGGCACGATAAAAATCAGCCGGAATTTAAACAGACCCTCGCCACTTATATTTCCAACGCGGTGCCGCAGTGGAAAGTCAATCAAGCCAAACGCCTATATCGTCAGTATTTGCCGCTGCTCACAAAAATAGGGGCGGAATATGATGTGCAACCCCGCTTTATTGTCGCCCTGTGGGGCATTGAAACCAATTTCGGCAAATTGACCGGCAAATATCCGCTGGTCTCGTCGCTGGCGACCCTGGCCTGGGAGGGGCGCCGTGAGGCCTTCTTCAAGGGGCAGCTGTTCGATGCCCTGCACATGCTGGAAGAGGAGCCGATCACCCCGGCCGAGCTCAAGGGCTCCTGGGCCGGCGCCATGGGGCAGGTGCAGTTCATGCCCTCATCCTTCCGTCAATACGCGGTCGACCAGGACGGTGACGGCAAGAAGGATCTGTGGGGGACGCCGGCGGATGTGTTTGGTTCGGCAGCCAATTATCTGCGCCAGAACGGCTGGCACGGGGATGAAACCTGGGGGCGCCGGGTGAGGGTGCCCACCGGTCTGGATCCTGCGCTGGTCGGGCTTGAAGATACCCGAACGCTGTCGGCATGGCAGGCCCTCGGGGTACGCAAAGCGGATGGCGGCGCCTTGCCCGCGGTGAAGATGCAGGCCTCGCTGGTGCAGCCCGACGGGGGAGGGGGAGCTGCCTATCTCGCCTATCCCAATTATCGGGTGTTGCGCGAGTGGAATCGCTCCCACTATTTCGTGGTGGCGGTGGGGACCCTGGCCGATCGCCTGGTGGAATAAGCCTGAGGTACTCTGGCCATCAATCGCGGCCGGGCAGCAGGATGGTCCCGGAAATTAGCGAGCCAGCCCCAGGGAAATGGCGCCATGAAGAAGGTGATGAGTGGGAAATAATGGGCAATAAAAAAGGCGGGAATTCCCGCCTTTTGCATTTGCCGTTATCTGCTTAGTCGCAGGCAACCTGCATCACCTTGATGGCCAGGCCACCGCGGGAGGTTTCACGGTACTTGGAGTCCATGTCCTTGCCGGTGATGTACATGGTCTCGATCACCTTGTCCAGCGAGACGCGCGGCTTGGAGGTACGACGCAGCGCCATGCGGGAGGCGTTGACCGCCTTCATGGCGGCGATGGCGTTACGCTCGATGCAGGGCACCTGCACCTGACCGGCAACCGGGTCACAGGTCAGACCCAGGTTGTGCTCCATGCCGATCTCGGCAGCTTCACAGACGTGCTCGGGGCTGCCGCCCATCAGCTCGGTCAGGCCGGCGGCGGCCATGGAGCAGGAGACGCCCACCTCACCCTGGCAGCCCACTTCGGCGCCGGAGATGGAGGCGTTCATCTTGTAGAGCATGCCGACGGCCGCCGCAGCCAGATAGAAGCGGGTATAGTCGTCACGGCCAACCGGCTGGATGAACTTGTCGTAGTAGGCCAGCACGGCCGGGATGATGCCGGCGGCGCCGTTGGTCGGCGCGGTCACCACACGGCCACCGGCCGCGTTCTCTTCACTGACCGCCAGGGCAAACATGTTGACCCAGTCGACGATGTTCATCGGATCGTTGGAGAGGTTCTCGTTGGTGGTCAGCTGGCGATAGAGCGGCGCAGCACGGCGCGGTACGCGCAGCGGGCCGGAGAGGACGCCCTCGGTGCGGCAGCCACGCTCGATCCCTTCACGCATGGTGGTCCAGATCTTGCCAAGCTTCTTGTAGATCTCTTCCGGAGTGTTGAAGCACTTCTCGTTCTCCATCATCAGGGCGGAGATGGAGAGGCCGGTCTGGCTGCAGTGGGCGATGAGCTCGGCCGCGCTCTTGAACGGGTAGCTGACGGACATGTCGCCGCTGTCGCCCTTGCCGAAGTTCTCTTCGTCAACGATGAAACCACCGCCGATGGAGTAGTAGGTCTTGCTGTAGACGGCTTCGTCTTCGATGAAGGCGGTCAGCTTCATGCCGTTTTCGTGCAGCGGCAGGGCTTCGTCATGGAACACCATGGCGTCGCGCGGGAAGCTGACGGTGTGGCAGTGCAGGCCGATGGGCAGACGACCGGTCTGTTCGACGCGGGAGATGAACTCGGGGATGCCGTCGATATCGACATTTTCCGGCAGGTTGCCCGCCAGACCCATGATGATAGCGGTATCGGTGTGGTGACCTTTACCGGTCCAGGAGAGTGAGCCGTAGACATCGACCTGGATCCGGGTGATGTCACGGATCTTGCCGCCTGCACGCAGTTCATCCACGAACTGTTTGGCTGCCTTCATCGGGCCGACAGTGTGGGAAGAGGAGGGGCCAACACCGATTTTGAAGATATCAAAAACGCTGATCATGTAACAATTACCTCAGGATAGAAGGGGGCGCCATGCCCACTCGCAGAAACGGGGTGATCCATGGGACGAGGGCGTCGTCGCCGAGGTCAATGAACCAGATAACCACAGTGTAACGGCTCAAAGCCCAAAAAAAGTTGAAATAGATCTATTTTTGTTGAATCAGAGCGGCGAGTATAAAATTTATTTTGATGCTTATCCATTTTGTTAAGCGTTTGCCCATAAAAATACCCGACAATGCCGGGTATTTAGGAACCAAATGGAGCAAGTTACCGATTTTTAACACTCGGTGATGTTAACCGCCAGGCCGCCGCGGGCCGTTTCCTTGTATTTGGTCTTCATGTCGTTGCCGGTTTCCCACATGGTTTTGATCACTTTGTCCAGCGACACCTTGTGCTCGCCGGTGCCGCGAAGGGCGAGGCGGGCGGCGTTGATCGCCTTGACCGCCCCCATGGCATTGCGCTCGATGCAGGGTACCTGCACCTGGCCACCCACCGGATCACAGGTGAGCCCCAGGTTGTGCTCCATGCCTATTTCGGCGGCGTTTTCGACAATTGCCGGGCTGCCCCCCAGGATCTCGGTCAGCGCCCCCGCCGCCATGGAGCAGGCCACCCCCACTTCCCCTTGGCAGCCCACTTCCGCACCCGAGAGGGAGGCGTTCTTCTTGTAGAGGATGCCGATGGCGGCGGCGGTGAGGAAGTAGCTCAGCAGCAGCTCGTCATCCACCTTGCGCACGAAGCGATCGTAATAGTGCAGCACGGCGGGAATGATGCCGGCGGCACCGTTGGTGGGGGCGGTCACCACCCGGCCGCCGGCGGCATTCTCCTCGTTGACGGCCAGCGCGAACAGATCCACCCACTCCATCACCATCAGCGGATCCTTGTTGAAGTTGGTCTCGCAGCTGAGCTGGCGATAGAGGGCCGGCGCCCGCCGTTTCACCTTGAGCCCGCCGGGCAGCACTCCCTCGCTGCGACAGCCACGCTCGACGCAACCCTGCATCGCCTGCCAGATCTTGCGCAGGCCCGCCTTGATCTCGGCCTCCGTGCGAAACACCTTCTCGTTGGCCAGCATCAGGCCTGAGATGGAGAGGCCACTCTCCTGGCAGTGAGCCAGCAGCTGGGCGCCGCTCTCAAACGGGTAGGGAACGGGGTGGGCCGCATCGAAGCGGGCGGCCTCCTCCTTGGCGTTGGCGAAGTGGCTCTCCTCGATGATGAAGCCGCCACCGATGGAGTAGTAGGTCTGCTCGAACAGCAGCTGTTCACCGGCGAAGGCGCGCAGGGTCATGCCGTTGGAGTGGGCGGGCAGGGTCTTGCGCCGGTTGAAGATGATGGCGCCGCTGCGGGCGAACTGGCTGGGCTGCTCCCCCGCCAGCCGCAGCGACTGGCTGCGCTCCACCTCGGCCAGGAAGGCGGGAATGGCCTCGATGTCCACCGACTCGGGTTCAAAACCGGCCAGCCCCAGGATGATGGCCTTGCCGGTGCCATGGCCCTTGCCGGTCTGGCCGAGGGAGCCGTAGCACTCCACTTCTACCCGTTCGGTCCGGGGCAGCAGCCCCTGTTGCTTGAGTGCGATGACAAAGGCGTAAGAGGCGCGCATCGGCCCCACGGTATGAGAAGAAGAGGGACCGATCCCGATGGAAAACAGGTCGAAGACACTGATCATGACACCACTCCGATTATGGGTTTCGTCTAAATATTGTAAATTTTTTGTAGTCGATGGAAAGCGGGAAAACCGAGGGGTGTGATGGCGGCACGCAAATGGGGGTGGTTACGGCGAAGGGCAGCCGAGACGGGGAAGAGTACCAGATGAAAAAGAGCGGACTCGGGTCCGCTCTCTTATCCACTTGGGCTGCAGCTTGTCTGCCGCTTAGTCGAGGAACTCGCACAGATAAGCGGTGGGGGTCTTCACTTCCAGCTTGAAGGAGGAGTGGCCGGCCACGTCGAAGGATTGGCCCTGCTCATAGGTGTGCCACTCATCTTCATCGGCCAGCTGGATGGTAAGGGCACCCTTGACCACCGTCATCCGCTCGGGGGCGGCGGTATTGAACTGGTAGTGACCCGCTTCCATCACGCCGACGGTTGCTTTGTCCCCTTTTTGCTCGAAACCGATGGATTTTACATTTCCGTCAAAATATTCGTTAACTTTCAGCATGTTTTCATCCCTGTATGCACGTTTGCCAAGCCAAAATAGCACAATGTTTTGTCAGTTGTCATGATGAAATCGGGAAAAATCGCCGTGTTCCTTTTGAATCTTAATTTTATTGCAAACTTATCAATAACTCCCGTTAACGATTTGGCGATTTCAAACAGCCAATAAATATGAGATAAAGCGCGCGCTCAGGAGAATGGACAGCTGTTCTTCCCCTGTTTGGTTGATTGCACTGGGAAAGTGTAAATAATTGCTACATAAAGGAACATTCTGTGTTAACAAAAGGACTCATTAAGAACGTTGGCTTCCAGGTCGTGGTTGCCATGGTGCTGGGGGCACTGGTGGGGGCGTTCATGGGTGAACAAGCCACCGTGTTCGCACCGCTCGGTACGCTCTTTATCCAGCTCATCAAGATGCTGGTGATCCCGCTGGTGGCGGTGGCCATCCTGTCGGGGGCAGCCAATCTGGGGGCCAGCCCGGCAGCAGGCAAGATTGGCGTCACCACGCTGGCTTTCTTCCTCGGCACCTCGGCGCTGGCGGTGCTGCTGGCACTGGTGATGGGGCAGATCTTCAAACCCGGGATCGGGGTCGAGTTCGGCTCCATGGCCTCCATGTTCTCCGGTGACTATTCCGACAAGGGCGCCCTGCCCGATGCGGTCGCCACCCTGCTCGGGATGATCCCGACCAACGTCTTCCAGTCGCTCAACGAAGCCAACATCCTGCAGATCCTGGTGTTCTGCATGTTCCTCGGCATCGCGCTGGCCAAGCAGCCCCGCGAGCGGGCCAAGCCGCTGGTCGATGGTTTGAACACCCTGGTGGATGCCTTCGTCTGGATGATCAACAAGGTGATGCTGATTGCGCCGCTCGGCGTGTTCGGCCTGATGGCCGACGCCATCGGCACCTACGGCTTCGACGTGCTGACCCTGGTGATCAAACTGTTCGTGGTCTATCTGGCCGCCATCCTGATCTTCGGCTTCGTGGTCTATCCGCTGCTGGTCATGATCTTCTCCAACACCCCGGTGCGCAAGTACCTGTCTGCCATGAAGAAGCCGCAGATCGTCGCCTTCTCCACCGCCTCTTCTATGGCGACCCTGCCGGTCAACATGGAGACCTGCGAGAAAGAGCTGAAGGTGAGCAATGCCACGGCCTCCTTCGTGCTGCCGCTGGGTGCCACCATCAACATGAGCGGCAACGCCATCTATTACGGTCTGGTCGCCATCTTCTTCGCCCAGGTCTATCAGATCGATCTCTCCATGGGTGCCTGGGCTGCCATCATAGTGACCGCCACCCTGGGGGCCATCGGTCAGGCCGGTGTACCTGGCCCGAGCTTCCTGGTGGTCGCCGTGCTGCTGGCCGCCGGGATCCCCATCGAGGGACTGCCGCTGTTGTTTGCGCTGGATCGTCTGTTCGACATGATCCGTACCGCCCTCAACATCACCGGCGATGCGGCCTGTGCCGTCATCGTCGACCGCTACAGCCCGGATTACGACCCGGACCGCTGGAACAAATAATCCAGTTGCAATGAAAAGGGGCCCGCGGGCCCCTTTTTTATGCTTGTCTGTTTGCCTCAGCCGAGCTGCTCCAGCGCCTGCTGGCAGCGCTGCTCGGCGGCGTCCAGCTCCAGCAGCACCATCTTGATGTCTTCCAGCTGCTGCTGCAGGGTATCCCGCTTGTCGGCCACCAGTCCCAGCATGGTCTGCAGCTGGGTACGGCTGCTCTTGTCCGCATCGTAGAGATCGAACAGATCGCGGATATCCGCCAGGCTGAAGCCCAGTCGCTTGCCGCGCAGGGTCAGCTTGAGCCGCACTCTGTCCTGCCGACTGTAGATCCGGGTCTGTCCCTGCCGGGCAGGATTCAAAAGTCCCTGATCTTCATAAAAACGAATACTTCGGGTCGTAACATCAAATTCACGGGCCAGTTCGCTGATGCTGTAGGTCCGCGTGTCATCCTTGGTTCGGTTCATGGCGCTATCTTGGCTGTCAATCCTGGCTGGCACCTTACCCAAACGTCAACTGCCCCGCAAGTCTTGTTCCCTCAGCGGTGGCAGCATATGTTATTCCAATGTAACAAGGAGAGTGCAATTGATGGATATCGTGATAGTTGCGGCCAAACGTACCCCCATGGGGGCCTTCCAGGGGGCCCTAGCCAACCTGACGGCTCCCGAGCTGGGCGCCTGTGCCATTGCCGCGGCCATGGCAGAAGCTGGGCTCAAGGGGGAGCAGATCGATGAAGCCTATCTGGGCAACGTGCTGAGTGCCGGGGTTGGCCAAGCACCCGCCCGCCAGGCGGTACTGAAGGCAGGCTTGCCGGACAGCATCCCCTGCACCACGGTCAACAAGGTGTGCGGTTCCGGCATGAAGGCGGTGATGCTGGCGGCCGATGGGTTGCGGCTCGGCGATACGAACGTGGTGATCGCCGGCGGGATGGAGAGCATGAGCCGCGCCCCCTATCTGCTCGACAAGGCGCGCAGCGGTTTTCGGATGGGGCACCAGAGCGTGCTCGATCACATGTTCCTCGACGGACTGCAGGATGCCTACGAAGGTCAGCTGATGGGGCATTATGCCCAGCTGAGCGCCGATCGCGCCGGGTTGACCCGTGCCGATATGGATGCCTTTGCCATCGCATCGCTGGAGCGGGCGCTGGCGGCCCAGCGCAGCGGGGCCTTTGCAGCAGAGTTGGCGCCGGTGAGGGCCGGAGATACCCTGCTGCTGGCCGAGGATGAGCAGCCTGCCAAGGCCAGGCCCGAAAAGATCCCCCAGCTCAAGCCGGCCTTCAGCAAGACGGGCACCATCACGGCAGCCAATGCCAGCTCCATTTCGGATGGGGCGGCGGCGCTGATCCTGATGCGTTCCGACACTGCCGCGCAGCTGGGGCTGCCGGTGCTGGCGCGACTGGTGGGTTATCAGAGCCACGCGGCCCTGCCCGCCGAGTTTACCAGCGCGCCCATCGGGGCCATCGAGGGCTTGTTGGCCAAGGTGGGCTGGCAGGTGGGCGAAGTGGATCTGTTCGAGGTCAACGAGGCATTCGCCATGGTGAGCATGCTGGCCATGGCGGGCTGCAAGCTGCCCCATGACAAGGTGAACGTGAACGGCGGCGCCTGTGCCCTCGGTCATCCGCTGGGAGCAAGTGGCGCCCGGATCCTGGTGACCCTGATCCACGCCTTGCGCGAACGTGGCCTCAAGCGCGGGATCGCCAGTCTGTGCATCGGGGGTGGGGAGGCGACCGCGGTCGCCATCGAGCTGGGTTAATCTGTCTCCGCCATCGCCTGGAGTTGCTGGTTGACCCAGGCGGTGGCGGTCAGATAGAGCTGGCTGACCTTCTCTTCATTGAGCCCGAGCCGGGCCGTTCTGGCAGTGATCCGCTGCCAGTTCGCATTCTCGTAATCTTCGCAAAACGACAGGTAGAACCCCAGGTTGCCCTTGCGTTCCAGCAGGGCGACCCGGATCTCCTCGATCAGCGGAATGGTGCCGAGCAGCTTGTCCATCGGCTGCTCCATCAAGACGTCGAGCAGGGAGAAAAGGCCGGTGATGAAGGCCTGCTGAGCCTCTTGGGTCGGCGCATGGGTATGGGCCAGCAGCTCGCAGAAACGGGCCCGGATCATCGACATCTGATAGAGCTCGGCGCTCTTGCCCTGGCCGGCGCTGGTGGCGGCCACCAGGGTCACGAAGCGCTTGAGCTGGGTGTGGCCGAGATAGACCGCCGCCTGGCGAAAGGAGGAGATGGGGTTGGCGTGGCTCTTGAGATGGTTGACGTAACGCAGCAGCTTGAGGGACAGGGAGATGTCCTGACTCAGCAACTGCTCGATGCGGTTGAGATCCGGCTCGGCCTGGTTGACCACGTTGAGCAACTGCATCACCACCACCTGGGCTGGCTCCATGGTGGCCTGCTTGACCATTTCGGGGCGGCTGAAGAAGAAGCCCTGGAACAGGTCGATACCGAGCCGCTTGGCCCGCTCGAACTCCGCCTTGTCTTCCACCTTCTCGGCCAGATAGGTGAGCTTGAGCTGTTGATGCTGCTGGATGAACACCTTGATCCGCAACAGGGAGGTGGCGCGCAGATCGAACTTGATGATGTGGATGTAAGGGAGGAAGCGCTCCCAGTCCGGCGACATGGTGAAGTCATCGAGAGCGAGCTGATAGCCCAGTCCGTGCAGCTGTTTCACCTTGGCCAGCAGCGCATCGTCGGGATCGGCATCTTCCAGGATCTCGATCACCACTTTCTCCGGCGGCAGGCACTCGGCCAGCCCTTCCAGCAGCAGGGAGTGAGGGAAGTTGATGAAGCAGGGGCGACCGCCGAGCAGCTGATCGATGTTCTGTTGCAGGAACTGTTCGACCACCAGTCTGGCGGTGGCTTGCTGGGAGGAGATGGGAGGAAACACGTTATCCAGACTGTCGCGAAACAGCAGCTCATAGGCGTGGGTCTTCAACTCCCGATCCAGGATGGGCTGCCTTGCTACGTATGAATACATGCATCTCTCCAGCGGGTGTACTGGATTGATTTTATTGTGAAGCCGCCCACTATGCCAGCGCTTGGAGGCCAGAAACGGTCAATAACTGGCATAGTGCTTGAATGGGCGGGCAAGGGTGCCCGCCCGCGTCAGAACAGGTAATTGAGCTGCAGACCGGCCAGCCAGGCGTCCCCTTCCGAAGTGCCCTGGAAGGTGGAGGTGGTTTGCGGTATGCCGGGTTTGAGCTGCATGGTCTCGCTCACGTCCACCTTCTTGCCGTCGATCAGCGTCACCCCCAGATCCAGCGAAAGGTTGCGATCGATCTGATAACCCACCCCGGCGCTGTACCAGACCCGATCCGAGTCGGGGATGGAGATGGTGCGGCGATCCGCCGGGACCGGGCTGCGGTCATAGGCAAGGCCGGAGCGCAGCTGCCATTGCGGCGCCAGCTGGTAGGTCAGGCCCAGCGCGTAGCGCCAGCTGTCCTCCCAGTGCTCGTCCTTGATGTGCATGACTCCGTGGTGATCGAGCTCGGACTCCAGCTGTACGAACTTGCTCCAGTTGGTCCAGTTGATGCTCGAATGCAGCGCCAGCGCCGGCGTCAGTTGATGGAACAGGGCCAGCTCGGCGGTGGCGGGCAGCGGCAGCTCCAGGCTGCCGGTATCGGTGAAGGGCTGCCCGTTCTGATCGATGCCGATGGCGTCGCCTGAGAGCTTCAGGGTGACGTCGTGGCGGTAGGAGAGGCCGATGCGGGTCGCGTCCGACAGCTCCAGCAGGGTGCCCAGGTTCCAGCCCATGGCCCAGCCATCCCCTTTCAGGTGCTTGGCGATCTGGTTGTTGGACGGGAAGGTGCCACCCACTTCCCCTTCGCCCTGAATGGCGGAGAGGCCGGCGCCGACGGACCAGACGCGGTTGACGCGATAGGCCAGCGAGGCGCCCAGATCCACGGTCTTGATGTCGGAGACGTTGCCGAAGTGGCCGGCATTGTAGTTGTCCGGCATCTTGACGCCGAGCCCGTAATAGGAGGTGGCGGCCAGCCCCAGGCGCCACTGATCGTTGAGCGGCACTATCAGGTAGGCGTTGGGCACCCAGGCATCATCGGCGATGTCGTGGGCCGCCGCATCCAGGTCGACCGGCCCTCTGGCGGTCGGCACCCGGGTGGTGCCCTCGATGTTGACATCGGGGTGCACATAGATGAAGCCACCGGAGAAGGCCATGGTATCGAAACGGGTCATGGCGGCGGCATTGCGGGAGAGCACGCTGGCATTGTCGGCGATGGCGGCTTCGCCCGCGAAGGCGCGGCCCATGCCGGTGGCGGATTGCTCGGCCAGCTGGAAACCTGCCGCCTGGGCCTGGCTCGACAGCACCAGCAGGGCGATGAGAGACGGCTTCATGATGGAGTGCATTGCATTGTCCTTGAAAGTGAACCTTGGGTTCGAACGTTTTTCTGATTGGATGCAGGATTTTATATGGTACGACCAGTAAGGCAACGGGCGCGGAGGCAGGTGGTTCAAAACGGGATTAAATGCTGGAGGATGTGCTGCTAATAGCTTGATAAAAAAAGAAAAGCGTACAGTTGTTTACTACAGATGTACGCTGAAACAGGCATTGCGCATAAAAAAAGAGCGCCCGCAGGCGCTCTGGTCAATTCGCTGATGATCAGAATTTCATGTTGAACTGAGCGGAAGCGAGGAAGGCGTTGCCGTGGGAGGTGCCTTTCCAGCGCAGGGCTTCGTTGCTTTCAACCAGCTTCTCGTTGACGTCCACTTTCTTGCCGTCCAGATAGGCCATGCCGAAATCGACGCTCATGTCCTTGTCGATGTGGTAGGTGGCACCGGCGCTATACCATACGCGGTCGGAGTCCGGGATGCTCAGGCTGCGGTATTCCGGCTCGATCGGGGTGTTGTCGTAGGCAAAGCCGATACGCGCTTCCCAGGACGGGTTGACGTACCAGGTACCGCCCAGGGAGTAGCGGGTGGAGTCCTTGAACTTCTCCGGCTTGTAGAGGCAGACACCGGCACCGTCGGTACTGTTGCACTGGCCGCTGGTGGCCTTCAGCTCCTGGAAGGCGCTCCAGTCGGTCCAGTTGACGGAGTAGTGCACCGCGAACTGCTGGTTCAGACGGTGGTAACCGGCGAACTCGGCCTGGGCCGGCAGATCCAGCGGCAGCTCGCCACCGACGGTCTTGAAGCCGGAGGAAGTACCCTGGTAGTCACCCTTGAATTTCAGATCCACCTGGGAGCGGTAGGTCAGGGCGAAGCGGTTGTTTTCGTTGACTTCGAACATGGTGCCCACGTTCCAGCCGTAACCCCAGTCGTCACCCTTCAGGTGGCTGACGATGGTGTCCTTGCCGACACCCGGTACGCTGCTCAGCGGCGGCACGGCGGCCAGCACGCCGGCACGGCGGTTCAGTTCAGCCTTGGCATAGACCAGGTTCACACCGGCACCGAAAGTGAAGTGCTGGTTGACGCGGTAGGCGATGTTCGGGTTGATGTTGAAGGTCAGCAGTTCGGTGTTGCCGGCAATGGAGCCACCGTTGAAGTTCTCGGTGTACTCGGTCGACAGACCGTAGTTGGAGAACAGGCCGATGCCCCAGGCCCACTGATCGTTCAGCGGCTGGATGAAGTAGGTGGCGGGAACGAAGGCGCTCGGTGCGATGCCGCTCTCGCTGGCGCCGGCCATCTTGGCGGAACCTGCATAGATGTCACCATTTACATCCACGTCCGGCTTGATGTAGGTGCCGGATACGGAGAACGCCATCTTGTCAAACTGGGTCATGGCTGCCGGGTTGCGGGACAACACGGAGGCGTTGTCTGCCACGGCGGCTTCCCCGGCGTACGCACGGCCCAGACCGGAGGCTGAGTGTTCGTTCAGCTGAAACGCGGCGGCGAAGGTTTGGGTACTGGCCAGAGTGACGGCGGCAGCGATCAGGCTCTTTTTGAAAAAGGCAGTTGTCATAGTGTTCTCTCTTGTAGGCAGATTTTCTGTCAGCATCGGGGCTTTTTTGCCTCCGTATGTGACAAGATCTGTTGTTATTTCAGCTTCTTCCCATTCAATTCTGGCGTGATTCTATGGATCTGGTAGGAGGTAAGAAATCAGACCAGTGACAGCAGAATACATAAAAGTTTCTGGAGTGTTAATCATTTGTTTGAATGTGCCGCATAAATAGTCTCTTTTACCATTTATTGGATAAAAAACACGCACATAGGGCGATCTGCATCACAAAAATATTTTTCGGCACTTGCTGTGAATGAGCCGGAAATGGCGGCAAATCGTGGGGGATAAGGGCGGAAACGGGCAGCCAAGTTGTCTGGTCTGCCCGTCGGATTGACCCGAGGTCGTTCGGGTCAGGATTGCGTTAACACCTGTTAAATCGACCAGTGCAGTCGGGATTCCAGCTGCTGCGCCACCGGTGCCAGCGGCTCTTCCATGTCACCGATCAGTACCATGTTGGCCCCCTTGAGTTGCAGGATCTCCCCCTTGAGCTGGCCATCCTCGAAGGTGGGCTGCTGCAGGGTGAGCGGCACATGCTTGGGCACCAGAAACAGGGTGACCGGGCCCATCTTGCCCTGCAGCACCATGTGCAGCGCCGGCCCCTGATAGAAGGAGCAGTGGTTGACATAGGTGATCTTCAACCCCTGCATGCCCATCAGGGTGGCGCCATATTTCTCCATCTTGGCGTTGATGGTGCGCAGGCTCACCTGCTCGTCCACATCCTTGATAAAGGGCTCCTCGCCATAGACGTGGGCCATGGCGACCTGGGCCAGCGAGAGTTCGTCCGGGGTGGCCTGCGGCCAGCTCAGCCAGCGGGTGCTCATGCCGAGCAGGAAGGCGACCGAGGCGGCCATCGCCAGCGCACGCCAGTTGCTGCGCGGGCGCACCGGCAGGGGCACCACCTGCTCCTGATCTGCTTCCAGTGCCTGCCTGAGCAGGATGCGCTCGGCCAGGCCGGCCGGCACCTCGACCTCCATCGCCCGCTGCAGGCTGCGATCGAGCTGCTTCATCTCTTCAAGATGCTTGCGGTTGGCGGGAGAGCGCTGGGCCTGCTCGAGAAACGCGGGATCCTGCTCATGTGGATGGGCTATGGCCCGACGGCGAAATTCCAGCTCATCCATTGGTGTGTCCTCTCTGTTGGGTCGTTGACTCCATGGCCTCTTTGATCTGATTGCGGGCCCGAAACAGGCGGGTCATGACGGTGTTCTTGTTCAGCCCCAGTTGCGCCGCGATCTCGTCGCCGCTGAAGCCTCCCAGCACCTGCAGCAGCAGGGGCTCCTGGTATTCTGCCGGCAGGCGGGCGATGTGGCGTCTGAGCCACTCGTTCTCCATCTCCTGCTCGCTGTGCAGCGCCTCCTGATCGCTCTGGGGGTGCTCGTCGAGATCGACGAGATCAAACTGCTTGCGCTCGAAGCGCCGGGCGTTCTCCCGCCGCAGTATGGTGATGAGCCAGGCCTTGGCGGCCTTGTCATCCACCAGGGTGTCTATCCCCTTCCAGGCGCGCAGGAAGGTCTCCTGCACCAGGTCTTCCGCCACTTGCGGATCCCGGCACAGCCAGTAGGCGTAGCGGTAAATGTCCCCGTGCAGGGCATGCACCAGGGCTTCGTATTTGGTTTGTTTGTCGGCCATACCTCCATAGACCGGAGAGGTCGTGGGATCCTTTCCGACCGTGGCGCCTTTTTTTCTGAAAAATCCTAAAGCCATCGCTGGGCTTCCTTATTTGAATGAAGGCCCGGATCCACCGATCCGGGCCAGTTGCCTGAGGCCATAGGCTATCGCAAAAGTTTCATGGCCGCATAGGGCCGCGGCAAAGCCGCGCCAGTCGTGCCCACTATGGCTAGCGGGGGAGACGGCGGCAAAACAGGCTCGCTCCAGGGCGGCGAAGTGGGGCGCAAGGGCGGGAGCGCGGCGACAGGGCAGGGTGTCGAGACGAAGATGGGGCTGTGGCCAGCGCAGGGCGGCCCAGCCAAGCAGGTGTTGGCGGATCGGCTCGGCCTCGGTGCGGGCCAGCGCCCGCTGCAGGCGATAAAAGGCGTGCCAGCGCGGCCCGTGGCGCCAGCAGGCGCGCAGCAGCAGAGCCCAGATGACCCAGCGCAGGCTCTCGTCGTTCGGCCCATCCCGGGTCGGTTCCCCCTGCGCCCCTGCGGTGATGTGCAAGGGGACGGCGGGTAAGTGCGCGTATTCGATGCGCTTGTGTTGGGTGTTGAACCAGGCCAGCTCGATGGCGGGCAGCAGGTAATCGCCGGGCTCGTCGACGGTCAGGGCCTGACGCCACTCGCGCTCGAAGCGCAGCGTCCCCTCGGCGAGATAGCGCTCCTGCTGCTGTTCCCCGTCCGGTCTGGCCTGCACGCCGGCGGGCAGGGCTGTGCTTCCGAGCACTCTGGAGAGGGTGAGGCGGTTGCCATCCCCCCCCTCCAGGGTGAGGGTCAGGGTGCGGATCACCGGTTCGCCCGCTCTGGCGCCGGTGGGGGGATCCAGCCGCTGGCTCAGGGTGAGTCGGCTCGCCACCGGTTGCAGCGGGGGCTCGTCGATCTGCACGAACAGGGTGGCGGCCCGCGCCGAGAGGGGGTCGCTGCCGCCGTCATCCTGCGGCAGACGTCCCTGAAAGCGGGGGGACTCCAGCGGATGGCGCCCGGCCTCCCTGGCCTGCAGCAGCCAGCTGCGGGTCAGCCGGCCCGGCAGACCGGGGCTCGCCGGGGGCTGCCACTGATCGTTGCCGAGACGGCGGATGGTGAAGGCATCGCTGGCCGGTTCGGTGAGGTTGGGGGCCTCCATGTTGGCGGGCAGCCAGAGGCTGAGCTGATAGACAAAGGGCTGGCCGGGGTAGAGCGGCCCCTGTTGCAGCACCCGGGCCTGCAACTCGATGGGGGAGATGGCTGGTGCAGGCACCAGGCTGCCGCTCTCGGAGCGTGGCGGAAAGGGGATTGACGGGGTCTGCTCCTTCCCCAGCGACAGAGCCGGCACCAGCTGCTCTGCGTCGTCCAGCAGGTGCAGGGGGATCTGCCAGCGGGTCAGGTTTTGCTGCGGGGCCGTGACCCGGCTCATGGTCACCTTGCCCACCGCAAAGCGGCGCAGCAGGGGGGTGATGGCGAGTTCATCGCTCTGGCGCTCGCCGTCCGCTTCGATGATCAGCAGCCAGTCGCGGCGATCGGCCCCCGGCAGCAGCTCGGCCCGGGGCGGGGCGGCAAAGAGCTGCGCCGGCAGCAGCCAGAGCAGCAGAAGGCAGAGCGCATGGCAAGGGGCAAAGAGGCGCGTCACCAGGGATCCTCCCCTCTTGTGGGGAGAAGGCCCTTGTCGGCCTCCTGCTCGCGCCTGCGCTGATCCTCCTTGCGCAGCCGCTGCTCCAGCAGCAGTACGGGGGGAGATGGAGGCAGCGGGGCATCCGGGGTAGCGGCCTGTTCGGGGGTATCGACAGGCTTGGGATCCTGCGCCTCTGGTGCTGCCGCGGGCGGCTGGGCGCGCAGCAGCGCCAGGTTGTAAAGTGCGTCTTCATGGTTGGGGGCCAGTGCCAGCGCCGCCAGATAGGCCTGCTCGGCGGCGGCCAGCTGGCCCAGCTGTACCAGGGCGTTGCCCCGGTTGTAGTGGGCGGTGGCGCTGTTGGCCCGGCCGTAGGCGGCAACGGCCCGGCCGTAGTCGCCGGCCCGATACCAGGCATTGCCCTGCCAGACAGGATCCGCAAAGGCGCGGGCCGCCTCCTGGTAGCGCCCCTGCAAGAAGGCCTGCCAGGCCAGGTTGTCCCCGATCGGGGGCGTGCTGGCAAGCGCCGGATTGGCCTGCAGGGAGGGGGGCGTCAGCAAGAGTGTCCCCATTACCACCAGCCATAGGCTGCCGATGCGGGCCAGCAGTGCCAGCGGCAGCAGGGGCAGCAGCAGCCAGGGGCCGAGATCCTGCGCCTGGTGTGCGCCTGTGGTCTGACTCATGGGCAGGGGGGCAAAGCGCGGCAATCCTTGCTGCAGCCACTGCAGCTGACCGCCGAGATCGCCGGCCAACTGCTGCAGCATTGCCACATCCGGGGCGGGCAGCTCGCGGCCAAGGCCGCCGCCCAGGGTGGCGGGCAGTTGACTGGGTTGGCCTGCGTTGACCAGCAGGATATCGAGACGGGCTTGCACTTCGGGGTGGCAAAAGAGGTTGCCCTGGCAGGGCCAGCTCGCCTTGATCCGCTCGGCCTGATGCACGGTCAGGTCATCGGTGATCAGCAGCAGGCGGGCTTGCCGGCCGGCGGGGATCTGCTTGAGCGCCAGTGCCACGGCGCGCTCGGGCGCACTGCCCTGTCTTGGCATGATGGCCGGGCGCAGGTCGGGCAGCAGCAGGGCGATGGCCTGCTGATCCCGGGTGGGCGGCATGGCGAGGTAGGCATCCCCGGCAAATAGAATGAGGGCGATGGGATGGGCTGCTTCCTGCCGCGCCCTGTCGGCCAGCAGATCCTGCAGCAGCACCCGCACCCGGGTGGCCCGATCCGGCAACAGGTCGGTGGCCAGCATGGAGCGGGAGAGATCCAGCAGCCAGATGTCGAGGGCCGGGCTTGGCACGCTCAGGCTCTGCTGGCGCAGGGCCGGGCCGCTCAAGGCCAGGATCACTGGCAGGCAGGCCAGCCAGAGCCAGGGGCGCTGGCGCCGCTGCCCCGGCAGCAGATAGGCCTGCATGGCGGGGGCCAGCAGCGGGGGCTGGCGGCGACGGCGCCACCCCTGCCACAACCAGGGCAGCAGGGCCAGCAACCAGAGTGGGCGCAGCAGGGTGAGATCCATCATGGGGCGCCTCGGGACGGGTTGTCAGGCAGAGCCTTGCGAATCAGTCGCGCCGGCCAGCGCAACCGGGTGGGCCAGCTCAGCAGCAGCCAGGCCAGCGCCAGCGGCCAGGGGTAGAGCTCCACGTTGGGGCGATAGCGGGTCTGCGCGGTGGCGACGGGCTCCAGGGTATCCAGCGCCTGATTGATGGCCTCGAGATCCCCCTGGGTGCGCGCCCGAAAGTAACGGCCATGGCCCACCTCGGCCAGTTGCTGCAAGAGGGGTTCGTCCAGCTCGGCGCTGGGATCGCTCTGGGCCGGGGCCAGCATGGGTGCCATCGCCTCGGCAAAGGTATCCGGATCGGCGCCCACCCCCAAGGTATAGAGGCGAATGCCTGCGGCGGCGGCTCGTTTGGCTTCGCTCAGGGGATCGGCACTGCCGGCGGTGTTGCGCCCGTCGGTGACCAGCAAGAGGGCGGTGGAGCGGTTGGGAGCCTTGTGTTGGCGAGCAAGCAGGATGGCCTCGCCCAGCGCGGTGGTGCGCCCCACCAGCTCGAAATCGAGCTCGCGGGTAAGGCCGAGCAGGGCGTTGGTCTCCTGGGTCAGGGGTGAGAGCAGGTAGGCGTGGTCGGCAAACACGATGAGGGCGATGCGATCGCCGGGGCGGGCGGCGATGAGCCTGTCTATCTGCTGGCGCACCGCGCTGAGCCGGTCTTTTTGCTCCCCGTCGTCCAGCATGTCCTGGGTGCGCATGCTGTCGGAGAGATCCACCGCCAGGATGAGATCCCGGCTGCTCTGATAGCTCACCTGAGGCGGCTCCTGCCACTGGGGACGGCAAAGCGCCAGCACCAGGGCGCACCAGCACAGCGCCATCCGCCACAGGGGCTGGCCGGCATGGGGGCGCAGCAGAGGAAAGCCGGCATGGTTCAGCACACCGGGGGCGTTTGCGCCGCTGGGGCGGGGCGGCAGACCGAAGCGCACCAGCAGCGGCAGCACCAGCGCCAGGGCAAACCAGGGCCAGGCGAGGATCATGGCTGCCTCCGGATGTGCACATCTCTTGTACGGCTTCGCCCGCGCCGCCAGCGAGTGCGCAGCGCCAGCAACCAGGCTGGCGGGCAGATGCAGTGACGTCCCCAGGCGAGGTAGGCCCGGCGCAGCGCCTGGCGCTGCTGCGCATCCGGGCTTTGACCGCCGTAGAGCCAGGCAGACCAGTGCGGGGCCAGCTCGCGAAAGCGGCTGCCTCCCAGAGGATCGAGCCCCAGAGAATCAAGAAAGACAAGCCAGGGCTCGCCCTGCAGGGCAGCCGCCTCGGGCCAGCGGGGCAGCACGGCCTCGCGTAATGCAGTCTGCAGCTGGGGCACCAGATCGGGGGCCTGCCAGTCGAGCTGCCGCCGCCAGCGGCGATAACGCAGCAGGCTCTGCACTCCGAGGATGATCAAGGTGCCGACCAGCAGGGCGATCAGCAGCCACCACCAGCCCAGCAGGCGGGGATCGGGGGCCAGGTGCAGCAGCGGGCCTGGGTGAATGTCGCGCAGCTGGGCCGCCAGCGGGGAGGTGGGTACATTGCTGCCCGGCACGGCGCTGGCAAGCCAGTTCAGAATTGGCGGCATGCCCCCTCCTGCCACTGGCATTGCAGAGGCTGGCCGTTGTCGAGCCGGTAGAGGCGCTGCACCAGCGGCAGCAGTTGCTGATGGCTCTGGCGGGCCAGCTGCTCGGCGGCCGCTTGATAGCGCCAGGCGAACCCCGCTTCGCCGGCCTCGAGCCAGCCGCTCTGCTGGCCGGCGCGCACCGCCAGGCGGCCCTGGGCGGGCAGGGCTGCCTCCAGCGGATCGCGGATCTGCCAGCAATGCAGGTCGTGGCGCCGACCGAGCAGCTGCAACTGGCGGCAGAGTGCCTCATCGAGAGGGCTGTGATCGGTGATGAGAGTCAATCTGGCGCCGTGGGGCAGATTGAGGCGGGCCAGGGTATGGGCCAGGGTGTGGGGGGACGGCGTGCGCGCCAGCCCCAGCCGGTAGTGGTGGCAGAGGGCCTCCAGCAGCGGCACCAGCGGGCCGCGCTGGTGTTGCAGATGGGGCTCCACGCCGTGGCAGATCAGGGTGTTGGCCTGCTTTTCCCCTTGCCAGAGCAGGGCGGCGGCCAGCTCGCAGCCCAGGCGTGCCTTGAGCTGGTGACGTGAGCCGAAGTACATGGCCGGGGAGAGATCGAGCAGCAACCAGTGGGCCTGATCCTGCTCTTCGCTGTAGAGGCGGGTATAGGGGCGACCGAGGCGGGCGGTCACCCGCCAGTCGATGTGGCGTACCTCGTCACCGGCCTGATAGGCGCGCAGCTCGCGAAAGGTGAGCCCCGGTGTGCGGCCCAGCCGCCCTTGTGCCACCGGTTGAATACGCGAGCGTGGCCCCTGCCGGGCCCACAGCCTGATTGCCAGCAGTCTGGCGAGCGGCAGGGCGATATCGGGATGGGCGAGGGGATCGGCGGCGCTCGTCATGGCAGCAGGGCCTGCGCAGAGGGTGCGAGCGGGCTCAGGGGCATGGGATCGCATCCAGCAGCAGGGTGATTAGCGCCTCGTTGTCGAGGTTGTCCGCCAGCGCCTGATAACTGGGGATGAGGCGATGGCGCAGCACGGCCGGTGCCAGTTGCTGAATGTCTTCAGGCAGCACGAAATCCCGTCCGGCCAGCCAGGCCCTGGCGCGAGCCGCCCTGGCCAGACCTATGCTGGCCCTGGGGCTGGCGCCCACCGCGACCAGGGGCTCGAGTTCCGGACACAGGCCGCTGCCAGGGCGGGTGGCGCAGACCAGCTGCACCAGATAGTGTTCGAGACGCCCCTGCATCTGCACCGCCTGCACCGCGCTGCGGGCCGCCAGCAGATCGGCCTGGCTCAGGGTGAGTGGCGGCGTTGGCAGGGTGTCGCCCTGGGCGTTGAGCTGGAGGATGGCCAGCTCCATGGCGGGGCTCGGGTAGTCCACCAGCAGCTTGAGCAGGAAGCGATCGAGCTGGGCCTCCGGCAGGGGATAGGTCCCCTCCTGTTCTATCGGATTTTGCGTGGCGGCCACCATAAAGAGGGGGGGCTGGCGCCAGCTCTTCTTGCCCACGGTGATCTGATGCTCGGCCATCGCCTCCAAGAGGGCGGATTGCACCTTGGCCGGCGCCCGGTTGATCTCGTCCGCCAGCACCAGGTGGTTGAAGAGGGGGCCGGGCTGAAACACGAAGCTGGCATCCTGGGGATGAAACACCTCGCTGCCGGTGAGATCGGCGGGCAGCAGGTCGGGGGTGAACTGGATGCGGGCGAAGCGCCCCTCCACCGCGCCGGCCAGCGCCTTGACGGCCCGGGTCTTGGCAAGACCGGGGGCGCCCTCGATCAACACATGTCCTTCACATAACAGGGCGATCAGCAGCCCCTCGATGAGGGGGCCCTGTCCCAGAATCTGACTACCAAGATAGTCCCCAAGCTGTCTGAACTCGGCCGCTGCCATGCAATAAACCCGTTGTTTTCATAGAAGTTGATCTTTTTATACTCCAGTTGGCGCACAAGGGCGAGGGAGGGGGCCAAGATGGCGGCAATTTAGTTTCAATCAGCCGTATGAAATTTGTGAGTGGATTGTTAAGATGTGGCGCAATGAGGTCAGACCTCTCCCTTTTAGTCTTCTCGTTTAACCAAGGAGCCAGGATGAAAGAGCCATTGAAACTGACGACTCGCCAGGGCGAACGGATTGCCGTCGTGGCGGGTTTGCGCACCCCCTTTGCCAAGCAGGCCACCGCCTTTCACGGCGTGCCTGCGGTGGATCTGGGCAAACTGGTGGTGAGCGAGATGCTCGCTCGCACCGATCTCGATCCCAAACTCATCGACCAGCTGGTGTTCGGCCAGGTGGTACAGATGCCGGAAGCTCCCAACATTGCCCGCGAGATCGTGCTCGGCACCGGCATGAGCGTCAGCACCGATGCCTATAGCGTGTCGCGCGCCTGTGCCACCAGTTTCCAGGCCGTTGCCAACGTCACCGAATCCATCATGGCCGGCACGGTGGACATCGCCATCGCCGGCGGCGCCGACTCCTCCTCCGTGCTGCCCATCGGGGTGAGCAAGAAGCTGGCCCGCGCCCTGGTTGATCTCAACAAGGCGCGCAATCTGCAGCAGCGTTTCAATATCCTGCGCCAGTTGCGGGTCAAGGATCTGCTGCCGGTGCCGCCCGCCGTGGCCGAGTACTCCACCGGTCTCTCCATGGGCCAGACCGCCGAGCAGATGGCCAAGAGTCACCAGATCAGCCGCGAGGCACAAGACGCGCTGGCACACCGCTCCCACACTCTGGCCGCCCAGGCCTGGGCCGATGGCAAGCTCAGTGGCGAGGTGTTCACCGCCCACGTGCCTCCCTACAAGGCGCCGCTGGAGCGAGACAACAACATCCGCGAAAGCTCGGATCTGGCGAGCTACGCCAAGCTCAAGCCGGTGTTTGACCGGCTGCACGGCTCCGTCACCGCCGCCAACGCCACCCCGCTCACCGACGGCGCCGCCGCCGTGCTGTTGATGCGCGAAGGGCGAGCCCGCGAGCTCGGTCTCGAGCCGCTCGGCTATATCCGCAGCTTCGCGTTTTCTGCCATCGATGTGTGGCAGGACATGCTGATGGGCCCCTCCTACGCCACCCCGCTGGCGCTGGACCGCGCCGGCATCACGCTCAGCGATCTCACTCTGATCGACATGCACGAAGCCTTTGCCGCCCAGACCCTGGCCAACCTCAAGATGTTTGCCAGCCACGAGTTTGCCCAGAGCAAGCTGGGTCGTGAGCAGGCCATCGGCGAGGTGGATATGGACAAATTCAACGTCCTCGGTGGCTCGCTGGCCTATGGTCACCCCTTTGCCGCGACCGGTGCGCGCATGATCACCCAGACCCTGCACGAGCTGCGGCGTCGGGGAGGAGGATTGGGGCTGAACACCGCCTGTGCGGCGGGCGGTCTCGGCGTGGCCATGGTGTTGGAGGTAGAGTGATGAGCGAGAAGACTTTTTCCCTGGCGGTGCGCCAGGATGGCATCGGCATTCTCACCATGGATGTGCCGGGCGAGAGCATGAACACCCTGAAAGCCGCCTTCGTGGACGAGATCCGCGCGGTGCTGGCCGAGGTGAAAGCCAATAAAGAGCTGATCGGTCTGGTGGTGGTCTCCGGCAAGAAGGACTCCTTCATCGCCGGCGCCGACATCAGCATGCTGGCGGCCTGTACCAGCGCCAAGGATGCCGAGACGCTGTCGCGGGAAGGGCAGGTGATCTTTGCCGAGATCGAGTCGCTGCCCATCCCGGTGATCGCCGCCATCCACGGCCCCTGCCTCGGCGGCGGGCTGGAGCTGGCACTGGCCTGTCATGGCCGGGTGGTCACCGATCACGGCAAGACGGTGCTCGGCCTGCCCGAGGTGCAACTGGGCTTGCTGCCGGGCTCCGGTGGTACCCAGCGTCTGCCGCGCCTCATCGGGGTGGCCAAGGCGCTCGATCTGATGTTGACCGGCAAGCAGGTGCGGGCCAAGCAGGCCAAGAAACTGGGGCTGGTGGACGATGTAGTGCCCCCCTCCATCCTGCTGGAGGCCGCCATCAAGCTGGCCAAGAAGGGCAAGCCCCGGCACGAGCTCAAGCGGGATCTGCAGGGCAAACTGCTGGAGACCAACAAGCTTGGCCGCAAGGTATTGTTCGATCAGGCCCGCAAAGGGGTGAAGGCGAAGACCCGCGGCAACTACCCGGCCCCTGAGCTGATCCTGGAGGTGGTGCGCATCGGGGTGGAAGAGGGGATGCAGGCAGGCCTTGCCGCCGAATCCCGCCACTTTGGCGAGCTGGTGATGACCAGCGAATCCGCCGCTCTGCGCTCCATCTTCTTTGCCACCACCGAGATGAAGAAGGAGGTCACCTATCAGGGGGCCGAGCCGCGCAAGGTGGGCCATGCCGCCGTGCTGGGCGGTGGTCTGATGGGGGGCGGCATCGCCTTCGTCACCGCCACCAAGGCGGGGGTACCGGTACGGATCAAGGACGTGGCCAGTGCCGGCATCGGCAACGCCATGCGCTACAGCTACGACATCCTGGCCAAGAAGCTCAAGCGTCGTCATATCCTGCGCAGCGAGCTTGAGAAGCAGATGAGCCTGCTGACCGGCACCCTCGACTACTCCGGTTTCCACCGGGTCGACCTGGTGGTGGAAGCCGTGTTCGAAGATCTCAATCTCAAGCACCAGATGGTGAAGGATGTAGAGCGCGAATGCGGCGAGCACACAGTGTTTGCCTCCAACACCTCCTCTCTGCCGATCCACCAGATCGCCTCGGCGGCGGCACACCCGGAGCGGGTGGTGGGGCTGCACTACTTCAGCCCGGTGGACAAGATGCCGCTGGCGGAAATCATCCCCCACGCCGGCACCAGTGCCGAGACGGTTGCCACTACCCTGGCCTTCGCCCGGGCCCAGGGCAAGACCCCCATCGTGGTCAAGGACGAGGCGGGCTTCTACGTCAACCGCATCCTAGCCCCCTACATGAACGAGGCGGCGCGCCTGGTGCTGGAAGGGGAGCCGGTGGAGGTACTGGACGGTGCCCTGCTCGATTTCGGCTTCCCGGTGGGCCCCATCACCCTGCTGGACGAGGTGGGGATCGACGTTGGCGCCAAGATCTCCCCGATCCTCGAGAAAGAGCTGGGGGGCGAGCGCTTCCAGGCACCGGCGGCCTTTGACAAGCTGCTGCAAAACGATCGCAAGGGGCGCAAGAACGGCAAGGGCTTCTACCTCTACGGCAAAGCCGCCAAGGGCAAGAAGAAGGTGGACGACAGCGTCTACGGCGTCTTGGGCGTCAGCCCCCAGGCCAAACAGGCCAAGGCGGAGATCGCCGAGCGCTGCGTGCTGATGATGCTCAACGAAGCGGCCATGGCGCTCGACAGCGGCGTGGTGGCCTCGGCCCGCGATGGCGACATCGGCGCCATCTTCGGCATCGGCTTCCCGCCGTTCCTGGGGGGCCCGTTCCGCTACATGGACAGCCTTGGCATCGAGCACCTGGTGGCACGCCTTGAGCACTACCAGAAGCGCTATGGCGACCGCTTCGCCCCCTGCGATCGCCTCAAGGCGATGGCGGCGGAGCAGCAGCGCTTCTATTGAGGTAACGCCGCTCGCGGCAACAGGCCAACTGACAAGGAGGCGACCCTGGGGTCGCCTCCCTCTTTTTGGCGCAGCGATGGGGGAGGAGAGGGCAGTAGGCTGACAACGGGTTGAATTGCGTCCATATTTTTCCTCGGCAAGGGATAAATTGTTGATCCAACGCAAAGTAGCCCCCTATTTATTACTTTGGTGGCATAGGACTCAGGCGCTGGTTGGGGTCAAATAGCATCATCAGGAACGGGGAATAACCCCGTCACGAAAGGGACACCCATTTCACTGGATGAAGGACACATAATGAGTCTGCTTGAACAAACCATCTGGACTGTATTGGGATATGGGGCCATGCCCTTTATCTTCCTGAGCGGGTTTGTAGCGGTAGCAGTAACCTGCTGCTTGCTGCTCAATGCCTTCGGGGTCAAGTCCGCCGAGAAGTGATCCGCTTCTTTCGTTCATACCGCCAAATGCCAGTCTTCGGACTGGCATTTGTTTTTGGAGCCTCTGCAGGCCGTTATCTGCGCGAGCCAGGCCAAATCTGTGCTGCTTGAGGTCGAACCGGCCGCCGATTTTGATTACACTGGCGCGCAGTTTTTCATTCCGGCCCGCTTCCCAAGGTATTCAAGGTTTTCTATGGCTCTCAAGGCAACCGTATTCAAGGCTCAGCTCAGCCTGTCCGACATGGATCGCAATCTCTATCAGGACTTCTCTCTCACCCTGGCCCGTCACCCCTCCGAGACCGACGAGCGGATGATGATCCGGCTGGCGGCCTTCGCCTGGCACGCCGCCGAGCGACTGGAGTTCACCAAGGGCCTCTCTGCCGATGACGAGCCCGAGCTCTGGCGCAAGAACTATTCCGACGAGATTGAACTCTGGATCGAGCTCGGCCAGCCCGACGAGCGCCGTCTCAAGAAGGCGTGCAACCGCTCCCGTCATGTGGTGCTCTACCTCTACGGCGGCCGTGGCACCAGCGTCTGGTGGAAGCAGAACCAGGGCAAGCTCAGCCTGCACGACAACCTCACCGTGATTGAGCTCTCCGACAGCCAGACCCTGCCGCTGACCGAGATGGTGGAGCGCACCATGCAGCTCACCTGTACCATCTCCGACGGCCAGCTCTGGGTGAGCAACGGCCGCCAGGAAGTGACCCTGGATCCCGTGCTGCTGATGGGAACCCCCGCCCGCGAACTGTAAAGGACTCGCCCATGTTCAGCGCCCTGCTCAATATCGTCATTCCGGTGTTTGCGGTGGTGGGGCTTGGCGCCCTCTACGGCCGGTTGCGTCCGGGCGGCGCGCTGGGTTACGTCAATCGGGCCAATATCGAGCTGTTCACCCCGGCGCTGGTGTTCTCGGCGCTGGTCAAATACCCGCTGGATCTGATGGCCCACCTCTCGCTCATCGCGGCGGGGGCCCTGGTGATCCTGCTGCCGGGGTTGTTGCTCTCCCTGCTCAGGCTTAGCAGCATCAGCCGACCGGCCCTGATCCTGCCCGCCATGTTTCGCAACACCGGCAACCTCGGCATTCCGCTGATGGTGTTGGCCTTTGGCGAGCAGCAGCTGGGCGCCATCATCATACTGTTCGTGCTCTCCAACCTGCTCCACTTCTCGGTGGGCATGTTCATCCTCTCGGCCAACACCTCCCGCTGGCTCTGGTTACGCAGCCCTGTGCTGTGGGCCGCCCTGGCCGGCCTGCTGGTGGCCAATCTGCACATTTCGCTGCCCGAATACCTGGTGACCAGCGCCTCCCTGCTCGGCCAGATCTCGGTGCCCTTGATGCTGTTTGCCCTCGGCATCCGGCTGATGGAAGGGGTGCTGGATCACCTGGGGCTCGCCCTCAAGTGCAACCTGCTCTATCTGCTGGCCGGTGGCATCTCCCTGGGGCTGGCGGTCTGGCTGCTGCCGTTGCAACCGGCCTGGATCCCGCTTCTGATGCTGTCGGTGGCGCTGCCGCCGGCGGTGCTCAACTACATGTTGTGCGAGCAGTACCAGTGCCAGCCCGAGAAGGTGGCCAGTATCGTGCTCGGCGGCAATGCGCTCTCGGTGCTGGTGATCCCGCTGGCAGTCTGGCTGGCCCTGCATCTGGGCAGTTGAGGCGTCCTTTCTCACCGTTTTCGCGTACCCCAGATGATATCTGCGGCCTGCTCCTTGGCTTTTATCTTCCCCACTCTGCGCCAGCTCTCACTCCGGGGAGCGGGGCGGGTGCAAGTTCCCTTTTCGTGATCCTCGGCGAAGTCGCTGCCATCGAATTGGCATAGTATCTGGCCAGCATGAATCCCACCCGGGGTGGGAGCCAGGGGATTTACAACATGATGTCCGTCAGTAACCAATGTTTGTTGATGCAGATCCAGCCCACCATTTTGCGCTTTGCCAAGATGCTGGCCAGCGTACTGCAACTGGAAGTGGAAATCGTGGACGCCAACATGGTGCGGGTGGCGGGAACCGGCCCTTACGGCAAGTTCTTCGGTCGCCAGCTGGAGGGGGACTCCCGCCTGTTGCGCTACGTCATCGAGCATCAGCGCGAGAAAATCGTCACCCACACCAGCGAGGATCCGGTTTGCGAGGGGTGCAGCTGCAAGGAGAGCTGCCGGGAGCGGGCCTTTCTCGGGGTGCCCATCATGGTGGAGGAGAACTGCATCGGGGTGATCAGCCTGGTGGCCTTCAACCCGGAGCAGCAGGCCCGCCTCAACAACAACCTGCAGGAGGTGTGCGACTATGTGCAGCACATCTCCAGCATCTTCGTCGCCAAGCTGCTCGACTCGCGCGGCCTGTCGGACGGGGTCAACAAGGTCTTCCTCAGCCTGATGAACCACATGGATCAGGGCTGCCTGCTGCTCGACGAGAAGAGCCAGCTGCTTTACGCCAACGAGGTGGCGCTCAAGCAGCTCAACTGCCAGCAGGAGGCGCTGCTGGGCTGCGAGATAGGGCTGCGGCCGCTCACCTTTGCCCAGCAGGGGTTGACCGGCCACCTGCAACACATCGTCACCCTGGGGGATCGCCAGGAGCTGATCATCGGCCAGTTGCATCACGTGCAGGGCCAGCAGCTGTTTCTGATGGCGTTTCACCAGTCCCACGGCACGCCGAACCCGCCGCTGGAACCCGACGAGGGAGTCAGCATGCTGATCGGGGAGAGCAAGCCGATGCGAGCCTTGAAAAAGCTGCTCCATCGCATCGCCCTTAGCCCCTCCAGCGTGCTGGTGTGCGGCGAGAGCGGCACCGGCAAGGAGGTAGTGGCCCGCGCCATCCACCGGCTCAGTCCGCGCCGTGACAAGCCCTTCATCGCCATCAACTGCGCCGCCATCCCCGAGCAGCTGCTCGAGAGCGAGCTGTTCGGCTACGTGAAGGGGGCCTTCACCGGGGCTTCCAGCACCGGCAAGCAGGGGCTGATCCAGGCCGCCCAGCAGGGCACCCTGTTTCTCGACGAGATAGGGGACATGCCGCTCACCATGCAGGCCAAGCTGCTGCGGGTGCTGGAGCTGCGGGAGGTGACCCCCATCGGCGCCAGCCGGCCGGTGCCGGTGGACATTCGCATCATAGCCGCGACCCACCAGCATCTGGAGCAGTACATCGCCGAGGGCAAGTTTCGCGAGGATCTCTTCTATCGCCTCAACGTCATTCCCATCCACCTGCCGCCCCTGCGCGAGCGGGAGGGGGACGTGGCGCTGCTGACCCACTACTTCCTCAACCTGCACACCAGCCGCATCGGCCTGCTGTATCCGGGGCTCAGCCCGGAGGTGATGGCTCTGCTCGAAGGCTACCGCTGGCCGGGCAACGTGCGCGAGCTCAGCAACCTCATCGAGTACCTGGTGAACGTGGTGCAGGCGGGGGAGGTGATCGAGAGCATCCTGCTGCCCCCCAACATCTTGCGCAACCAGCGCAGCGGGGCGGACGAGCCGTCACGCAGCACGGCGCAGATCGCGCGTATGCCGCTCTCGCCCGACCCTTATTCCCATGGCGTGCTGGCCGACCCTGCGCTTGGTCCTGCTGCTGGCAACCCGGCATCGGCTACGGGGGCTCCCTGGTCATCGCCAGAGGCAAGCCTGCCAGAGCCGGCTGCCGGTCAGGTCGAGCGCGGGTTGGCGCTGCCACTTGGCGAAAACGGGCTGGAGAACATGGAAAAGCAGATGATAGAGGAGACCCTGCTGCGCCTTGGCAACAAGAAGCTGGCCGCCCAGGCACTCGGGATCGGCATCGCCACCCTCTATCGCAAGATAAAGAAGTACGAGATAGCCGTGCAGGCCTGATCCCGCAGCGGGTCGCCTGGCGGCCCCGTTTGACCGCGTTGTGACCGACAATCGCGGCGTTATCATTATGAGAATGTCGCCCCACTTTCTATCAATTGGCAGGTGTCGGTGATAGCCGGACTGATAATTATCAGGGCCGGCTTGGCCTTCTATCACCCTATTCTCGCGCTATTTCAGCAGCGCTCAGCCATCCGCTTTAAAATAAGCCGGCTCACCTGCCTTGGCGGGGCGCCATATAGCTTAAGGCTGTGCGCCGGCTCACATTCAAGACGCCTTTTCTGGTTATTTCACGCTTATTTATGCGTTGGCACGCTTATTGATTGCCCTTGTTTGACGCTGACCGATGAACTCACCCAATGGCCCTTGTTTCGGTGACCTGTGAGTGGAAGGGGAGCAATGCATTTCTCATCAACAGATTGGGGCTAACGATGAAAGCAGTGAACCAGTTAATCAAAGAGATCAATGAACTCAAGTCCAACCTGCATGAAAAAGACTTCCTGCTGACCTGGGAGCAGACCCCTCAGGAGCTGGCGCTGGTGCTCAAACTGGCCGAGGCCCTCAAGGGACTGCGCGCCGAAAACATCGCCACCAAGCTGTTCAATACCGGTCTTGGCATCTCGGTGTTTCGCGACAACTCCACCCGTACCCGCTTCTCCTACGCCTCCGCCCTCAACCTGCTGGGCCTGACCCAGCAGGATCTGGACGAGGGCAAGTCCCAGATTGCCCACGGCGAGACGGTGCGTGAAACCGCCAACATGATCTCGTTTTGCGCCGATGCCATCGGCATTCGCGACGACATGTACCTGGGGGCCGGCAACGCCTACATGCGTGAAGTGGGCGCCGCGCTCGACGAAGGGTTCGAGAAGGGAGTGCTGCCCCAGCGCCCGGCGCTGGTCAACCTGCAGTGCGACATTGATCACCCGACCCAGTCCATGGCTGATCTCGCCTGGTTGCAGGAGCACTTCGGCAGCCTCGAGAACCTCAAGGGCAAGAAGATTGCCATGACCTGGGCCTACTCCCCGAGCTACGGCAAGCCGCTCTCCGTACCGCAGGGCATCATCGGCCTGATGACCCGCTTTGGCATGGACGTGACCCTGGCCCATCCAGAGGGGTATGACCTGATCCCGGACGTGATCGAAGTGGCCAGGGAGAATGCCAAGGCCTCCGGTGGGAGCTTTCGCCAGGTGACTTCCATGGAAGAGGCGTTCAAGGATGCCGACATCGTCTATCCCAAGTCCTGGGCTCCCTATCAGGTGATGGAGCAGCGCACCGAGCTGCTGCGGGCCAACGATCATGCGGGCCTGAAAGAGCTGGAGCAGCATTGCCTGGCACAGAACGCCAAGCACAAGGATTGGCACTGCACCGAAGAGATGATGGCCCTCACCAAGGGGGGTGAGGCGCTCTATATGCACTGCCTGCCGGCGGATATTTCCGGCGTCTCCTGCAAGGAAGGGGAAGTGAGTGAAGGGGTATTCGAGAAATACCGGATCGCCACTTATAAAGAGGCGAGCTGGAAGCCCTATATTATCGCCGCCATGATTGTCGCCCGTAAATTCTCGGCACCGGGCGCCGCCCTCGAAAGCTTGATAAAAGAGGCGCAAAAACGCGTCAAATAATGGCCTGGCCGGGCGGGAAATAATGCCCGCCCGGCCGTCGTCATCACGCATTGATTGTCACGGGTTCTCTCCCCGGGGCGCTTTTCACTCGATGATCCCCGGCGAGATGACTCTTTGCGAGGTATTCATGTCCCAATTTTCCCTGAAGATGGAGATTGCCGATAACCGTTTCTTTACCGGTGAGTCGCTGCCCCTGTTTTCCCGTATCGAGGCGCAAAAGGCCCGCGCCTTTCATAAAAAACTGGCCGGTTATGAGCCCACCCCCCTGTGCGATCTGAAAGCGCTCGCCGCCTATATCGGGGTGAAGAACATCCTGGTGAAGGATGAGTCCAAACGCTTTGGCCTCAACGCCTTCAAGATGCTGGGGGGGGTCTACGCCATCGCCAACTTGCTCTGTGAAAAATACGGGGTGGCGGTGGAGGATTTCACCTTCGATCTCATCAAGCGCACCATCAAGGAGCCGATGACCTTCGCCACCACCACCGACGGCAACCACGGTCGTGGCGTCGCCTGGGCCGCCAAGCAGGTGGGCCAGCATGCGGTGGTCTACATGCCCAAGGGCTCGGCCCAGGAGCGGGTGGACCACATTCTGGCGCTGGGGGCCGAGTGCATCGTCACCGACATGAACTACGACGACACCGTGCGCCTGACCATGAAGATGGCCGAGGAGCGCGGCTGGTACATAGTGCAGGACACCGCCTGGGAGGGGTACACCAAGATCCCGACCTGGATCATGCAGGGCTATGCCACCCTGGCCGACGAAGCGGTCGAGCAGATGCAGGCCATGGGCATCCAACAGCCCACTCACGTGCTGCTGCAGGCCGGGGTCGGGGCGCTGGCGGGCGGCGTGCTCGGCTATCTGGTGGACTGCTTCGGGGCGAAGAATCTGCACAGTATCGTGGTCGAGCCGGATCAGGCCGACTGCATCTACCGCTCCGGCGTGGCGGGGGAGATGGTCAACGTGGGGGGCGACATGCGCACCATCATGGCCGGTCTCGCCTGCGGCGAACCCAATCCCCTTGGCTGGCCGGTGCTGCGCGGCTGCACCACCCAGTTCATCTCCTGTCACGACAAGGTCTCGGCGCTCGGCATGCGAGTGCTCGGCAACCCCCTTGGCGATGATCCCCGCATCATCTCCGGCGAGTCCGGCTCGGTCGGCACCGGCGTGCTGGCGGCGGTGCGCCACCACCCGGATCGCGCGGCGCTGATGGCCCGGCTGGGGCTCGATGAGCAGTCGGTAGTGCTGGTGATCAACACCGAAGGGGACACCGACGTGGCCCATTACCGGGAAGTGGTGTGGGAAGGCAAGCACCCCGCCTGCGACTAATCCCCCGCGAGAACAGAGACACGAATTGAAGAACTGATCGCGCCTCACCAACGGGGCGCGGTAACGGGCACAGGGCGCTGCCGACGAACAGGCCGCGCACTCTCAGTTGTTATGGAGAATCACAATGAGCAAGCAAATTCCGTTTGAAATGGTGTTGGAGAAGGCCTACCAGTACAAGGCCGAGATGACTCAGTTCCTGCGCGACATGATCGCCATCCCGAGCGAGAGCTGCGATGAAGAGCGGGTGGTGCTGCGTATCAAGCAGGAGATGGAGAAGGTCGGCTTCGACAAGGTGGAGCTCGACCCCATGGGCAACGTGCTGGGCTATATCGGCCACGGCCCGCACCTGATCGCCATGGATGCCCACATCGATACCGTGGGGGTCGGCAACATGGCCAACTGGACCTTCGACCCTTATGAGGGGATGGAAGATCACGAGGTAGTCGGTGGTCGCGGTGCCTCTGACCAGGAAGGCGGCATGGCCTCCATGGTCTACGCCGGCAAGATCATCAAGGATCTGGGGCTGGAAGACGAGTACACCCTGCTGGTGACCGGTACCGTACAGGAAGAGGACTGCGATGGCCTCTGCTGGCAGTACATCATAGAGCAGAGCAAGATCCGCCCTGAATTCGTGGTCAGTACCGAACCGACCGACTGCAACATCTATCGCGGCCAGCGTGGCCGCATGGAGATCCGCGTCGAGGTGCAGGGGGTGAGCTGCCACGGTTCTGCGCCCGAGCGCGGCGACAACGCCATCTTCAAGATGGGCCCCATCCTTGGCGAGTTGCAGGAGCTCAGTCACAACCTTGGCCATGACGACTTCCTCGGCAAGGGCACATTGACCGTCTCCGAGATCTTCTTCACTTCGCCAAGCCGCTGCGCCGTGGCGGACAGCTGCGCCGTCTCCATCGACCGTCGTCTCACCTGGGGCGAGACCTGGCAAGGGGCGCTCGACGAGATCCGCGCCCTGCCTGCGGTGCAAGCCGCCGGCGCCGAGGTCTCCATGTACCAGTACGACCGTCCGGCCTACACAGGTCTGGTCTACCCGACCGAGTGCTACTTCCCGACCTGGAAGGTGGAAGAGGATCACATCACGGTCAAGACCCTCTCCAAGGCTTATCGCGAGCTGTTCAACAAGGCGCCTGTGGTGGACAAGTGGACCTTCTCGACCAACGGGGTCTCCATCATGGGTCGCCACGGTATTCCGGTGATCGGATTTGGCCCGGGCAAGGAGCCGGAAGCCCACGCGCCGAACGAGAAGACCTGGAAGGAGCATCTGGTCAAGTGCGCCGCCATGTACGCCGTGATCCCCATGCTCTATCTGGCGGAGCTGGACAAGTAAGAGCGCAGGGCAGGGAGACTGGCGTCCCTGTCCACCATGATCAGCCCCGCTCAGGCGGGGCTTGCTGCGTGAAGGGCAACAGGAGTTGAGGGGGAGTGGATGAAACGGCTGATCAAGAACGGCGTGCTGGTCGATGCACAGGGTGAATATCGTCAGGATCTGTTGATCGAGAACGGGGTGATCCGTGCCCGTGCCGCCGATATCCAGCCCGATAGCGAAACCGAGGTGATCGATGCCTGCGGCTGTTACGTGATGCCGGGCGGCATCGACGTCCACACCCACTTCAACATCGACGTGGGGATTGCCCGCAGTTGCGATGATTTTTTCAGCGGAACCCGTGCCGCCGCCTGTGGTGGCACCACCACCATCGTCGATCACATGGGATTTGGCCCGGCGGGGTGCAACCTGCATCACCAGCTGGCCCGCTATCACGACTATGCCGCCGATCAGGCGGTGGTCGATTACAGCTTTCACGGCGTTGTCCAGCATGTGGATGACGCTATCCTCCACGAGATGGCCGCCATGGTGCAGGAGGAGGGGATCAGCAGCTTCAAGCTCTATCTCACCTACCAGTACAAGTTGGGGGATCACGACGTGCTGCGCGCCCTGGCCCGCCTCAAGGAGGTGGGGGCGCTTGCCACCGTCCATCCCGAGAACGATGCCGCCATCGCGGCGCGCCGCGCGGCCCTATTGGTCGCCGGTCACCATGAACCCTGGTATCACCCGCAAAGCCGCCCACTGGAGTGCGAGGCGGAGGCCATCGCCCGGATGATCAATCTGGCGGGGCTCGCGGGCAATGCGCCACTCTATATCGTCCACCTCTCCAACGGCTTGGGGCTGGAGTATCTGAAACTGGCGCGCCGTCAGGGGCAACCGGTCTGGGTGGAGACCTGCCCGCAATATCTGTTGCTCGATGAGCAGTGTTATTACAAGGAGAACGGGGTCGACTTCCTGTTGAGCCCGCCGCTGCGCGGGCGCAGCGAGCAGGACAAGCTGTGGGTCGGCATCGCAGCTGGCGATATCGACACCGTCGCGACCGATCACTGCAACTTCTCCCACGCCCAGCGCATGACCTTGTCAGGTGGAGATTTCAGCCGCTGCCCCAACGGCTTGCCCGGGGTCGAAAACCGGATGCTGCTGCTGTTTGCCCACGGAGTGCTCGGCGGGCGCATCTCGCCGTCCCGCTTCGTGGCCCTCACCAGCGCCAACCCGGCGCGCCTGTTTGGCCTCTGGCCGCGCAAGGGCAACCTGCAACTTGGGTCTGACGCCGATCTGGTGGTGATGGATCCCCGTGGCGAGACCCTGATCCGTCACGCCGCGCTGCACGACAACGGCGACTACAGCCCCTACGAGGGGATGCGCTGCCCCGGTCGGCTCAGGCTGACCCTGAGTCGCGGCGAGATAGTGGCTCGCGATGGCGAGTTTCTGGGGCGCCGTGGTCACGGCCGTTTTCTGGCCAGAGCGCCCTTTGATCCGGCCTTGGCGCCGGATCGGCACTGGCCTTGTCCCACAGTGGCAGGCTGACAATCCGTTCGAAACAGGCTAACCCGCAAACTTATGCGAACAACGAAAGGTGGGCCGGTATCGCGCCGGCTTGTCCCCTCACTGGAGATAACAAGATGAAACAGCGAATCGTACTGGCCCTTGGCGGCAATGCGCTGGGCAACAACCTGCCCGAGCAGATGAAGGCGGTGCAGAGCACGGCGGGCACCATTGCCGACCTGATCGCCCAGGGGCACGAGGTGGTGGTGACCCACGGCAACGGCCCGCAGGTGGGGATGATCCAGCAGGCGTTCGAGGTGGCGGCCCGCCACGATCCCAAGGCGCCCCATCTGCCCATGTCGGTCTGCGTGGCCCTGAGCCAGGGCTACATCGGCTATGACCTGCAAAACGCCCTGCGCGAGGCCCTGCTTGAGCGCGGCATTCACAAGCCGGTTGCCACCCTGGTGACCCAGGTGGAGGTGGATAAAAACGATCCTGCCTTCCTCGACCCCAGCAAACCCATCGGCGGCTTCTTCAGCAAGGAGGAGGCCGAGGCGCTGATGGCCAAGGGCGAGCGGCTCAAAGAGGATGCCGGTCGCGGCTATCGCCGGGTGGTGGCGTCTCCCAAACCCATCGACATCATCGAGAAAGAGACCGTCTCTGCCATGCTGGCAGCCGGTCAGGTGGTGATCACTGTCGGTGGTGGCGGCATTCCGGTGCTGCGCGAGGGCAACCACCTGCGCGGTGCCAGCGCGGTGATCGACAAAGATTGGGCCAGTGCCAGGCTGGCGGAGCTCATCGATGCCGACATGCTGATCATCCTCACTGCGGTAGAGAAGGTCGCCATCAACTTCGGCAAGCCCGAGGTGCAGTGGCTCGATCAGCTGAGCGTGGGGGATGCCCAGCACTTTATCGCCCAAGGGCAGTTTGCCAAAGGCTCCATGCTGCCCAAGGTGGAGGCGGCGCTCTCGTTCGCCACCTCCATGGCGGGGCGCAAATCCCTGATCACCTTGCTGGAGAAGGCCGCTGACGGCATTGCCGGCAAGACCGGCACCCTGATCAGCTTGTAGCCTCGTCTTTGATGGTTGCAAACAGGGGGCCCAAGGCCCCCTTTCTGTTGGCTGGTACAGGGGATTGGCAGAGGGAAGCATGGGCCGGCCAGCTCTTATCCGCGGTGGGCAGGGGGACGGCAGAGGAGTAAGATTGCGCCCCGAATGGCGGACGCACCGGCCGCCGCAGCAACAAGGCAGCACAATGAATAGCAAGTTGAACATGGCGGCGTTGGGGGGATTGATCCTGCTCACCGCCATCTGGAGTTACAGCTGGATCGTGATGAAGCAGGTGATGCTCTACGCGGGGGCGTTCGAGTTCACCGCCCTGCGCTGCCTGTGCGGATCCCTGGTGTTGCTGCTGGTGCAGTGCCTGCGCGGACGCCAATACCTTACACCCACCCCGTTTCGCTATACCCTCGCCATCGCCCTGTTCCAGACCTGCGGCATGGTGGGGTTGGCCCAGTGGGCGCTCATCAGCGGCGGGGCGGGCAAGGTGGCCATTCTGAGCTACACCATGCCGTTCTGGGTGGTGATCTTCGCGGCGCTCTTTTTGGGTGAGCGGATGCGCAAGCTCCACTATCTGGCGGTCGGGGTGGCCGCCTGCGGCCTGCTGTTGGTGATCGAGCCCTGGCAGCTGCACCTGGATTCCATGAAGAGCGCGCTGCTGGGGATTGCCTCCGGCATCTGCTGGGGGATCAGCGCCATCATCGCCAAGCGGATGTATGCCCGCCACCCTGCGGTGGATCTCATGTCCCTCACCACCTGGCAGATGATCTACGCCACCCTGGTGATGGCATTGGTGGCGGCGCTGGTGCCGGAGCGACCCATCGACTGGCAGCCCTACGTGTTCGGTGCGCTCGCCTACAGCGCCATCTTCGCCACGGCGCTGGCCTGGAGCCTCTGGTTGTTCGTGCTGAAAAAGCTGCCGGCGGGGATCGCCGGGCTCAGCACCCTGGCGGTGCCGGTGAGCGGCGTGCTGCTCTCCTGGTGGCTGCTTGGTGAAAACCCGGGGCCGGTGGAGGGGAGCGGTATCGCCCTGATCGTGCTGGCGCTTCTCGTCATCAGCCGCAAGGGCAAGCGCTCTGTGGTGTCGGTGGCGGGGGAGACCCGGGTCAAGCAGGGCTAAGCCGATTAGAGGAACGAGCATGGAAAAGGGCCCGCCATCATGGCGGGCCCTTTTTGTTGGCGCGCTGGTTTATCTGCGCTGGGCCAAATGCATCATGGCCTCCAGCACGGCGCCACCGATCGCTCGCGCCTTGTCAGAGACGGTAGTGGGATCGGCCCGCTCGCCCCTGGGGTCGATGTCACCGATCTTGAAGCCGACGGTGACCTCGATGCCATCGCTGAGCAGCCCCCGCACCATGCCGGAGAGCGGCGCGATAATGGGGGCGTCCCCCACATGGGCGATCACATCCCCCTCCTGCACCAGATCGCCGAGCTTGCTCAGGCTCTTCATCACTCCGGCGACAGGGGCGCGTACCACCCGGCGGGTGGAGTGCCCCTCGATCACCCCGGGAATGCCGGTATTGGGCTGGGCAGGGCCCTGATAGATGACCCGGCCCAGATGGTGGCCGCGGTTGGTCTCAATGACCGCATCGCAGTCGCGACCCGCCTCAAAACCCGGGCCAAGGGCCACCGTGATGGGGGCCATCTCCCTGTGGGTGCCGAGATTCTGCTTGGCGAGGATGGCATCCACCAGATAGCGGGGCTTGAGTTCGGCAAGGGTGGTGCAGTCGGGGTCAACCAGCAGCGGTATGACGCCCAGATCCAGCTGCTCGAACGCCTGCTCGACGCTCTCCACCCGCTTGGCTCGCACTCCTTCGACGCGGGTTTCACCGTCGAACATCCCCTGGGCGAAGGCGACGGTGCGGCGGATCACTGTGGGTTTGTCGAGATCCAGCATCACCACCTTGAAACCGGCATGGTAGAGGCGCAGCGCCACCCCGGTGGCGATATCGCCGGAGCCACGCATCACCACCAGCTGATCCCGCTTGAGGCGCACGTCATCCTGCATCAGACCACCCGCTTTACCGTTTTTCACCTGCAGCAGCTCGGCGAGGATGCTGATGGCGATCTCCTCGGGGGTTTCGGCACCTATGTTGTAGCCGATGGGGGCGTGCAGCCGCTGCAGTTGCTCTTGGCTCACCCCTTGCTGGCGCAGGGCCTGGGTGAAGGTCTGCACCTTGCGCTTGCTGGCGAGCAGCCCCAGATAGGCGAGGGGACGGCTGATGAGCCGCTCCAGCGCCTCCTTGTCCTGGTGGTTGGTGGCGATGATGACGAAGTTGGCGGGCTCGATGGCCAGCGCCTCGATCACCGCGCTGATGGTGTCGGCCTGCTGCAGGTGGGTGTCGGCCGGGAAGAGATCTGGGCTGAGGCTCCCCTCGAAGCAATCCCCCACATGGATATCAAAGCCGAGCGGCGCCGCGGCATGGGCCAGTGCCCGGTTGACGTGGCCGGCGCCGATCAGTACCAGGCGGGGGCGCAGGCCGTAGACGTCGATATAGACCGACATGGCGCCGCCGCAATCCGAGCCCACCGCATGTTCGCCGTTGCGGGCCATCCGGCCGTGGAAGATGCGCGGCTTGCGCTCGGCAATGGCGGCCACGGCCTCTTCGATCACCAGCCGCTCTATCATGCCGCCGCCGATGGTGCCGAGGATCCGGCCATCGGCCATCACCAGCATCTGGGCCTGATGGCGCGGGGTGGAGCCGCGACTCTCGATGATCTGGGCCATGGCAAAGGGGGTGTTCTCCTGCTCCAGTCGGGCAGCGTGTGCAAACAGATTCATAAGGTACCTCGTATCATCCTTAACGGGTCAGCGACTGCGCGGCTTCGGGGGCAGGCCGACAGCAAACATGGTGAATGGCGCCGGGTTCACGCACGGCCCCCTGCCAGATGGCGTGGAGCTCGGGGTGGCGTTGCAGCAGGTTTATCAGGGCGGGCAGCCACTGCTGCTCATTTTGATAATCGCCATTGATAAACCAGACCCGGCGCGCCCCGGGCGGGGTGCCCTTGAACGCCCCCTCGGGGTGGGCGATGAGCCGGTCAAACAGGGCCCAGTCGAGCCGTTCACCGGCCGTAATCCCGCACAGGGCCTGCAATTCAGCCCAGCGGTGGATCTGCGCCGGGTCGGCGCTGGCGCCCACCATGGCGCCGCCCACCAGGGCGATCACCCAATCACTGTGCCGAGGAATGCAAGGTTCGTGCAAAGCGGGCGCTTTCAATAACTTGTGATGGGCGCCGTCCGCCTCCACCAGGATGATGTCGAAGCGTTGCTGCCCCTTGAGCAGATCGATCTGCTGAGGGCTCGGCCCCACCGCCTTGCCGCTGGCCCGATCGAGGTGGCTGAACAGCACCAGTTGCATCGGCTCATCGGGCAGCGCCTGGCAGCGGGTCAGCTGACGAATGGGGTCGGCCTCGATCAGCAGGGTGCGCCGAGAGGAGGGGGCGGGCAGAAACATCCGGGTGCTGGTGGTGAGCAGCACCTTCTTGCCCTGTTGATGGAAATAGTCGGCCAGCCAGAAGAGGGTGCTGGTTTTCCCTCCGGCGCCGCAAAGACTAATTAAAGTGGTACGCCCATCAATATTTTCGGTGAGCGGGTTTAATACACTCTCGATATTTGGCGAGGTGAGCAGAATGGGTGATGAAATAGCCATGGCGACGACCGATGAAAATAGAGGCGCGGTCAGTGAGAAGCACTGGCATTCGCGCGAGCGGTGTGACTGCCTAATTACGGCGGCCGGGCTCTCATCACGAATGGGCGCGTGGAAATTGATGCTACCGTATCGCCAGAGCACGATTCTTGATGAGAGTCTCAAAAATGCCCTGGTGCTGTGTGACCGGGTCATTCTGGTGGTGGGACATCGCGCCGATGAGCTGATCAGCCGCTACGTCAATCACCCCCGTATCCGGCTGGTGCACAACCATGATTATGCACAGGGGCTCGGCAGCTCCATCCGTGCGGGGCTCGCCGCCTGTACCAGCGATCACCTCTTCGTGAGCCACGGCGATCTGCCCTGCATCCCCCCCGAGGTGTACCGCACGCTCTGGCAGGCGCGGGGGGACGAGACCCTCTTTCCCTCTTATCAGGGGGAGGCGGGCCACCCCGTGCTGTTGCCCAGAGCCCTTGCCATGGCACTGGCGGCGGCACCGGCACAGGGTTCGGTGCGCCGCTGGCTGCTGACGCACCCCCATCGTTTCATCGAGGTGCAGAGCGCCGCCATCCTGCAGGATGTGGACACCCCGGAGCGCTATCAGGCGCTGCTGGCAACCGAAGCATTCGAGCGCTGAACCGGTCGGCTGGCAGGAGCTTGCCCGGCCTTGGTTTGCATATTTATCCCTTTGTTTAACCCGTTATCAGGGGCCAACAGCGGCCGTTATCATCCTGGCCGGCCTGATAATGGCGCTGGTCTCGCTCTTTATCAAACTGATAGAACGCCGCGCCAAAGTGAGATCATTTTCAGCAACAAGGGCGGCGTTTCCATTATTTAATTTCGGTGTTGATAGCCACTCTCATTGTCGAAACTGGTATCGGCTTTCGATGTTTTATTAATTGGAGGTGCCTCACGTTTTTATGGCTGAAAAATAAAAAGATCCGGCGCTGGCCTGATTGTTGCTCTTGTCAGTTTCAAGGGGCTTTTTATGCGTGGTTGTGGATGGGCCCCATTTATTCACCCTGTCAATGAGCAGTGCCGCTGCAAGGAGATCAACATGGGCGATATTATGCGACCCGTTCCCTTCAAGAACCTTCTGGTCCGTATCTTCTCGGAATATAAAGCGAGTCAATCCATCTTCGGCATTCCCGCCGCGCAATTCTATCGCAAGCAGGACGAGCGCAAGATCAAGGTGTTCGGTGAAACCTGCGAGACCCCCATAGGCCCTGCAGCCGGCCCCCATACCCAGCTGGCCCAGAACATCGTCACTTCCTGGCTGACCGGCGGGCGCTTTATCGAGCTCAAGACGGTGCAGATCCTGGACCGTCTCGAACTGGAAAAGCCCTGCATCGATGCCGAAGACGAGTGTTTCAACACCGAGTGGTCCACCGAGTTCACCCTGCCCAAGGCGTTTGACGAGTACCTGAAGGCCTGGTTTGCCCTCTATCTGCTGGAGGAGGTGTTCGACCCGCGCCTCGACGGAGAGGCCAAGTCCTTCATCTTCAACATGAGCGTGGGGTACAACCTCGATGGCATCAAACAGCCGCCGATGCAGCAGTTCATCCACAGCCTGATGGATGCAAGCCAAAGTCCGAAATTTGCCGAGTACCAGCAGGTGGTGCGAGACCTCGTGGCTGACGAGCAGTTTATCGCCGAGCTGGGACTGGGGACGCGACGCGCTCGCCTGCAACAGCTGGTGGAGCGCATCCCGGCCAAGCTGGTGCACGGCGTCACCCTCTCTACCATGCACGGCTGCCCGCCGAACGAAATTGAGGCCATCTGCCGCTACATGCTGGAAGAGAAGGGGCTCAACACCTTCGTCAAATTGAACCCGACCCTGCTGGGTTACCCGCGGGTGCGCGAGATCCTCGATACCTGCGGCTTTGATTACATTGGTCTGAGCGAAGCGTCGTTCGATCACGACCTCAAGCTGGATCAGGCCAAGGCCATGCTGACCCGTCTGATGGCGCTGGGGGCCGAGAAAGGGCTCACCTTCGGGGTCAAGCTCACCAACACCCTCGGCACCATCAACCGCAAGGGGGCACTGCCCGGCGATGAGATGTATATGTCCGGCCGGGCGCTGTTCCCCCTCTCCATCAACGTGGCGGCCGTGCTGTCCCGCGCCTTCGATGGCAAGTTGCCCATCTCCTACTCCGGTGGTGCCAGCAAGTTCAACATCGCCGAGATCTTCGAGACCGGCATTCGTCCCATCACCATGGCGACCGACCTGCTCAAACCGGGCGGCTACCTGCGCCAGATCGAGTGCCTCAACGAGATCGACGCCTCCGATAGCTGGGCCATGGCTCAGGTGGATGTGGCCAAGCTGGAGGCGCTTGCCGCCAAGGCGCTCACCATGGATTACACCCAGAAGGAGTGGAAGTCTGACGATCGTATCGAAGTGGGCGGCGGTCTGCCGCTGACCGACTGCTACGTGGCGCCCTGCGTCACCGCCTGCGCCGTGCATCAGGATATCCCCGAGTACATTCGCCTGATGGGCGAGGGAGAGTATGTGGCAGCCCTTGAGCTGATTTATCAGCGCAACGCCTTGCCCGCCATCACCGGCCACATCTGCGATCACCAGTGCCAGTACAACTGCACCCGTCTGGATTACGACAGCCCGCTCAATATCCGTGAGCTGAAAAAAGTGGCGCTGGAGCGTGGCTGGGAAGGGTACAAGGCCCGCTGGCACAAGCCGGCAGGCAGCGGTGACAAACACCCGGTGGCGGTGATTGGCGCCGGCCCGGCCGGTCTCTCCGCCGGTTACTTCCTGGCCCGCGCCGGTCACCCGGTCACCCTGTTCGAGCGCGAAGCGGATGCCGGTGGCGTGGTCAAACACATCATCCCCGAGTTCCGCATTCCGGCGGAGCTGATCCAGCACGACATCGATTTTGTCGCCGCCCACGGGGTCAAGTTCGAGTTTGGCTGCGATCCGGCGCTTACCGTCGACAAGCTGCACGCTCAGGGTTTTGCCTATGTCTTCGTCGGCATCGGCGCCGACAAGAATGGCGGCATGTGCCTCGATGGGGGACACGAGCGGATTTATAAATCCTTCCACTTCCTGCGCAGCTTCAATCAGGGCAAACCGCTGCCGCTGGGCCGCCATGTGGCGGTGATCGGTGCCGGCAACACCGCCATGGACTGCGCCCGCGCCGCCCTCAAGGTGCCCGGTGTCAGCGATGTGACCGTGATCTACCGCCGTAGCGAGAAAGAGATGCCCGCCTATCGCGAGGAGGTTCTGGAAGCGGTGGAGGATGGAGTACGTTTTTGCTTCCTCACCAATCCGGAGCGCTTTGACAAAGATGGCAAGCTTGTCGTGCGGATGATGGCGCTGGGGGAACCTGACGAACAGGGCCGCCGCCGTCCGGTGCCCACCGAGCAGACCGAAGTGATGCAGATGGATGCGCTGATCACCGCCATCGGCGAGCAGCCTGACTGCGAGGTATTGAAAGCCATGGGCATTCCCCTTGGCAGCGATGGCTGGCCCGAGGTGGATGGTCAGAGCGGCGAAACCAGCCGTCGCAACGTCTTCCTCATCGGTGACGTGCAGAGCGGCCCGTCCTCCATCGTCGGTGCCATCGGCGGTGCCCGCCGCGCCGCGGATCTGGTGCTGGCCCGTGAGCATATCGCCAGCCAGCAGCGTGATGTGACCAGCCAGCCGTCTGACAAGGACGAGATCTACCGCCGCAAGGGAAACATCGCCGTCACCCTGGTGGACAAGGGGGAGCGGGATGCCTTCGTGGCGCAAGAGGCGCACCGTTGCCTCGAGTGCAACTACCTCTGCAGCAAGTGCGTGGATGTCTGCCCCAACCGGGCCAACGTCGCCATCGCGGTGCCTGGCTTCAAGGACCAGTTCCAGACCCTGCACCTGGATGCCTACTGCAACGAATGCGGCAACTGCGCCCAGTTCTGCCCCTGGCAGGGCAAGCCCTATCAGGACAAGGTCACCATCTTCAGCCTGCCCGAGGACTTCGACAACAGCCGCAACCCCGGTTTCTATCTGGCTGACGGTGGCGAACTGCGGGTGCGTCAGGGCGGCGAGATCTATCGCCTGACCATAGACGCCCAGAGCCGGATCCAGGATGCGCCCGAGGCGCTCGGCGACATGTGCCGGATCATCAGCCATGTCCACGCCCATCACCACTACCTGCTGGGGGCCGTCGCGGCCTGAGCGAACCACGAATAAGCGAAGGAGCCAACCATGTTTATTCTGAAGAACGTCACCGCCGTCCAGCTGGAGCCGACCCGGGTGCTGGAAGGGGTGGATATCGCCATCGAAGGATCGCTTATCAAGGCGGTGGGGCCCAATCTGCGGGCCCTCTACCCGGAGGCCAACTATCGGGAGATGGGCGGCAAGCTGGTGATGCCAGGCATCGTCTGTGCCCACAACCACTTCTACTCCGGCCTGTCGCGGGGGATCATGGCCAACATCGCCCCCTGCCCGGACTTTATCTCCACCCTGAAAAACCTCTGGTGGCGGCTGGATCGGGCGCTCGATGAAGAGTCCCTCTACTACAGCGGCCTCATCTGCTCGCTGGAGGCGATCAAGAGCGGCTGCAGCACGGTGATCGACCACCATGCTTCGCCCAACTTCATCAAGGGCTCCCTGAACGTGCTGCGCAAAGGGTTTGTGGAAGCGGGTCTGCGTGGCATGACCTGCTTCGAGACCACGGATCGCAACGGCGGCCTCGCCGAGCTGCAGGCCGGGGTGGAGGAGAACATCCTGTTCGCCCAACAGATCGATGCGGCCAAAGCCAAGGGGAGCGAACCCTATCTGGTGGAGGCTCATATCGGCGCCCACGCCCCCTTCACCGTGCCCGACGAGGGGCTCGCCATGCTGCGCGAAGCGGTGCAGGTCACCGGTCGCGGTCTGCATATCCATGTGGCGGAAGACCGCTACGACATGGCCCACGGTCACCACCACCATGGCAAGGAGCCCATCGCCCGGCTGGACGAGTTTGGCCTTGTCGACAGCAAGACCCTGATCGCCCACGGCATCTACCTGAGCCCGGCTGACATCGAGCTGCTCAACAGCCGCGATGCCTTCCTGGTGCACAACGCCCGCTCCAACATGAACAACCACGTGGGCTACAACATGCACCTGCCACAGTTTCGCAACCTGGCGCTTGGCACCGATGGTATCGGCTCCGACATGCTCGAAGAGCTCAAGTTTGCCTACTTCAAGCACAAGGATGCCGGCGGCGCCCTGTGGCCCGACAGCTTTGCCCGCTTCCTCTGGAACGGCAACACCCTGCTGGAGCGCAACTTCGGCGCCAAATTTGGCCGCCTGGAGCCAGGTTACAAGGCCGACCTCACCATCTGTGATTACGCCGCACCGACCCCGCTGGCGCCGCGCAACCTCGGTGGCCATCTCGCCTTCGGCATGGGCTCATCCTCGGTCAACAGCGTGATGGTAGAGGGTCGCATGGTCTATCAGGATCGCGAGTTCGCCTTTGACGTCGAGCCCATTTATCAACAGGCCAGCAAGGTGGCGAGCCGCCTGTGGCAACGGATGGATCAGCTGGCCTGAGGCCACCTTCCGCACGTTTTGGACTGGATTGCCCGCCCTGTGGATTTGCCCGGCGGCGGGCTGCAAGAGTAAGGACGACACATGATTGAGCAATTCTTCCGACCCGAACAACTGGGTCAGGCTTTGGAACTCAAGGCCCGCTTTGGCAACGACGCCGTCTACATGGGGGGCGGCAGCAAGCTCAACGCAGCCCCGACCCGCACTGACAAGAAGGTCGCCATCTCGCTGGACAAGCTCGGACTTGGCCAGATTGAGCAGCAGCACGGCCAGCTCCATATCGGCGCCACCGTCACCTTGCAGACCCTGAAAGATGATCCCCGTACCCCGGCCGCCCTGTGCGAGGCGCTGGGGTTTGTCTACTCCCGCCATCTGCGCAATCAGGCCACTCTCGGTGGCGAACTTGCCTGCCAACAGCAGGACTCCCCCCTGCTGCCGGTGCTGCTGGTGCTCGAAGCCGTGGTGGTGCTGGAGAACAACCAGCTGCAGCCCATCGACGCCTACCTGGCGGGCCAGCGCAAGGAGCTGGTGCTGGGGGTGGTGCTGCCTGAGCCCGAGCTGCGCTGCGCCACTCGCCGCATCAGCCGCAACGCCGACGGTCTGGCGGTGATGACAGCCGCGGTGGCCCTCGACGCCCTTGGCGAGATGCGGGTCGCCCTGGCGGGGGGCACGCCGCAACCGATGCGCCTGCGGGACGTGGAGCGTCATGAGCTGCGGGATGCAGCGCTGGAGGCGGCAGTGAGCGCACTGATTGCGCCGCGCGCGGATCTCGGTGGCAGCGTGGCCTACAAGCGCTATATCAGCGGCGTGGTGGTGGCGGATCTGCTGGTGGAGTGCCAGCAGCAGGAGGTACAGGCATGATGGAACTCAACTTTACCCTGAACGGTGCCCTGCGCACCGTCATCGCCCCGGCTGGCGAGAATGCCCAGCGGGTGCTGTTCAACCAGTGTCGGATGCACTCGGTGCGCAACAGCGACGACGGCTTCGGCTTTGCCGGCTCCGACGCCATCCTCTTCAATGGCAAGGTGATCAACGCCTCCCTGCTGATCGCAGCCCAGCTGGAGGGGGCAGAGGTGCGCACCGCCGAGTCGCTGGGCAGCTGGAACCAGCTCAGTCTTGTGCAGCAGGCCATGGTGGACGTGGGCGTGGTGCAGTCCGGCTACAACGATCCGGCCGCGGCGCTCATCGTCACCGACCTGCTTGATCGCCATCCCGAACCCACCCGTGATCAAATCGACGACGCCCTCTCGGGCCTCTTTCACCGCGATGGCGGCTACCAGCAGTTCTATCAGGCCATCGAGCTCGCCAGCTCGCGCCTCAAGGATCCCGATTACCTGTGCCAGATTGCCCCCGAGTTTCGTGACGATCTGCGCCACATCGGCAAGAGCTGCCCGAAAGTGGACGCCGCCAAGATGGTGCAGGCCAAACCCTGCTACGTGGAGGACAGGGTCACCGAGGATGCGCTGGTCATCAAGATGCTGCGAAGCCCCCATCCCCATGCGGTGATCACCAAACTCGACGTGAGCCGCGCCGAAGCCATGGCGGGGGTGGTGCATGTCATCACCCACCTCAACTGCCCGGATGTCTACTACACCCCGGGTGGCCAGAGTGCCCCCGAGCCGTCACCGCTCGATCGCCGCATGTTTGGCCGCAAGCTGCGCCACGTGGGGGATCGGGTGGCCGCCGTGGTGGCCGAGAGCGAAGCCATCGCCTTGGCGGCGCTCAAACTCATCGAGGTCGAGTATCAGGTGCTGCCGGCGGTCATGAGCATAGACGAGGCGATGGCCCCCAATGCACCGCTGGTGCACGACGAGCCCATCGTCTACATGGCCGGAGCGCCGGCGGATCTGGAGCAGCAGAACGCCTGCTCGGTGCGCCGTGGCGACGAGCATATGATCATCAACTTCCCCATCGGCTCTCGCCCGCACGAGAACCTGGCCGCCAGCGTCCATGGCCAGATTGGCGATGTGGCCAAGGGCTTTGCCGAGGCGGATGAAATTGTCGAGCGCACCTACGAATCCACCCAGGCCCAGCAGTGCCCGACCGAGCCGCACATCTGCTTCACCTACATGGATGGTGATCGTCTGGTCATTCACGCATCCACCCAGGTGCCTTGGCACGTGCGCCGTCAGGTGGCGCGCATCGTCGGCATGAAGCAGCACCAGGTGCACGTGATCAAGGAGCGGGTAGGGGGCGGCTTTGGCTCCAAGCAGGACATCCTGCTGGAAGAGGTGTGCGCCTGGGCGACCAGGGTCACCGGCCGTCCGGTCACCTTCCGCTACACCCGGGAAGAGGAGTTCATCAGCAACACCTCCCGCCACGTGGCCAAGGTGAAGGTGAAAGTGGGGGCCAAGAAAGATGGCACCATCACCGCCATCGACATGGATTTTCGCGCCAACACCGGCCCTTACGGCAACCACTCATTGACGGTGCCGAGCAACGGCCCGGCGCTCTCCCTGCCGCTCTATCCGTGTGAGAACGTGCGCTTTACCGTCAACACCTACTACAGCAACATCTGTCCGACCGGCGCCTATCAGGGTTACGGCGCACCCAAGGGCAACTTCGCGCTGACCATGGCCATCGCCGAACTTGCCGAAAAGTTGGGGATTGACCAGCTCGACATGGTGGAGCACAACCGGGTACACGAGGGGGACATCCTCAAGGTGCTGGGGGCCATCGGCGAGGGCAAGATGCCGACTTCTGTGCCCCATGCGGCCAGCTGTGCCCTCGAACCCATCCTCAAGCAGGGTCGCGAGCTGATTGCCTGGGACAGCCCCAAACCCGCCGACGGGGATTGGCGCATCGGTCGTGGCGTTGCCATCATCATGCAAAAATCGGGGATCCCGGACATCGATCAGGCCAACTGCATGGTCAAGCTGGAATCGGACGGCACCTTTATCGTCCACTCCGGTGGCGCCGATATCGGCACCGGCCTCGATACCGTGGTGGCCAAGCTGACCGCCGAGGTGCTGCACTGCCCGCTCGGGGATGTGCACGTCATCTCGGGCGACACCGACCACGCCCTGTTCGACAAGGGGGCCTACGCCTCGTCAGGCACCTGCTTCTCCGGCAACGCGGCCAAGAAGGCGGCCGAGAACCTCAAGGAGAAGATCCTGCTGCACGGCGCCGCCATGCTGGGCGAGCCGGTAGCCGATGTTGAGCTGGCGTTCCCGGGCCTGGTGCGCGGCAAGCTGGGGGAGGTGAGCCTCGCCAAGCTGGCCCACAAGGCCGAGACCGGTACCGGCTTCGGCATCCTGGTGGGCACTGCCAGCTACATCACGTCGGAGCTCGCCTTCCCGTACGGCGCCAACTTCGCCGAGGTGGCGGTCAACGTCAGAACCGGCCAGATCCGGCTCGACAAGTTCTACGCCCTGCTCGACTGCGGCACCCCCATCAACCCGGAGCTGGCGCTCGGCCAGATCTACGGGGCGACCATGCGGGCCATCGGCCACTCCTTGACCGAGGAGATCTGCTACGACGGCAAGGGGATCCCGCTCACCCGGGATCTGAAGAGCTATGGCGCGCCCAAGATTGGCGACATTCCGCGCGATTTTCGGGCCTTCCTGGTACCGAGTGATGACAAGGTCGGCCCCTATGGCGCCAAGTCCATCTCGGAGATCGGGGTCAATGGCGCCGCGCCCGCCATCGCCACCGCCATCCACGACGCCTGCGGTGTCTGGCTGCGCAAGTGGCACTTCACGCCGGAGCAGATCCTGCGCGAACTGGGCAAGCTGGAGCAACAAGCGTCGGCATAACAAAAGAAAAGGTGAGGGGCGGGCGCAGGCTCGCCCCCAGCACCTGACAGCGGAATGAGTACTCCGCCCATATTCTGTGTGATGGGACAATCAAGATGTCTAAAACAACACGCAAGCACTCGGACCTGATTTACGCGCTCGAAGACAAACCACCCTTTTACCAAACCCTGATGGGGGCCGTGACCCACCTGCTGGCCATCTTCGTGCCCATGGTGACGCCGGCCCTCATCGTGGGCGGGGCTCTTGGCCTCTCCACCGAGACCACCGCCTATCTGGTCTCCATGGCGATGATCGCCTCCGGTATCGGCACCTGGCTGCAGGTGAACCGTTATGGCCCCATCGGTTCGGGGCTGCTCTCCATCCAGTCGGTCAACTTCTCCTTCGTCACCGTGATGATTGCGCTTGGCAGCGCCATGAAAAAAGATGGCCTGCACGAGGAGCTGATCGTCTCGACCCTGCTCGGGGTCTCCTTCGTCGGGGCCTTCCTGGTGATGGGCTCCTCCTTGGTGCTGCCCTATCTCAAGCGGGTGATCACCCCGACCGTGAGCGGGGTGGTGGTGCTGATGATTGGCCTGAGCCCCATCAAGGTGGGGATCATCGACTTTGGCGGCGGCTTCTCCGCCATGAGCAGCGGCACCTTCGGCAAATACGAGCACATCGGCCTGGGGCTGCTGGTGCTCTGCGTCATCGTCGCCTTCAACTGCAGCAAGAGCCCCTTGCTTCGCATGAGCGGCATCGCCATCGGCCTGCTAGTGGGCTATGCGGTGGCCCTGATGCTCGGCATGGTGGACTTCTCCGCCCTTGAGAACCTGCCGCTTATCACTGTGCCCATCCCGTTCAAGTACGGTTTTTCCTTCGATCTGCACGCCTTCGTGCTGGCTGGCACCATCTATCTGTTGAGCGTGCTGGAGGCGGTGGGGGACATCACCGCCACCGCCATGGTCTCCCACCGGCAGATCCAGGGGCCCGAGTTTCAAAAACGGCTCTCCGGCGGCGTGCTGGCGGACGGCCTGGTGTCGGTGATCGCCTCGGCGCTCGGCTCCCTGCCGCTCACCACCTTCGCCCAGAACAACGGCGTCATCCAGATGACCGGGGTGGCCTCGCGCCATGTGGGCAAGTTCATCGCCGTCATCCTGGTGCTGCTCGGCCTCTTCCCGGTGGTGGGGCGCTTCTTCACCACCATACCGTCACCGGTGATGGGGGGAGCCATGGTCATCATGTTCTCCATGATCGCCATCGCCGGCGGGCGCATCATCATCAGTCACGGCTTCGATCGGCGCGAGACCCTGATCGTCGCCACCTCCCTGGGTCTTGGGCTTGGTGTCTCCTACGACCCGAACGTCTTCAAGGTGCTGCCGGCGGGGATCTACATGTTGGTGGAGAACCCCATCTGCGCCGGCGGCATCACCGCCATCATCATGAACCGGGTGCTGCCCCAGAGCCGCAGACGCAAGGCGGCCGCCAATGCCGCCGAGGCGGTGGAGCTGAGCCAGCTGAGCGACAAACCCGACACCCGTTTTGCCACCCGGCCCGTCTCGTCGGCCACCGCCCGCCAACAGGGGCTGGCGACGGACGAGGCCCAGGTGCGCGCCCCGCAAGTGGATCGCGGCTAACGAACAACAAGAGGGAATTGAGAGATGAAAAACGACAACTCTGTCAAGGCGGTGCGTGGCAGCTTCTTTGACATCACCCGGGTGGTGAGCCAGCCCGAGGAGATCGAGCCCAATGCCCGCCTCATAGAGGATGGCCTGCTGATCATCCGCAACGGCTGCATCGACTGGTTCGGCCAGTGGGAGGAGGGCCGTGATCGCATTCCGGCCCAGGTGCGGGTGCGGGACTATCGCGGCAAGATGATAGTGCCGGGCTTCGTCGATACCCACATCCACTACCCGCAAAGCGAGATGGTGGGGGCCTATGGCGAGCAGCTGCTGGAGTGGCTCAACCGCCACACCTTCCCGGCCGAGCGGCGCTACAACGATCTCGAGTACGCCCGCGAGATGTCCACCTTCTTCATCAAGCAGCTGCTGCGAAACGGCACCACCACGGCGCTGGTGTTTGGCACCGTCCACCCCGAATCGGTGGATGCCCTGTTCGAGGCGGCCAGCCGCATCAACATGCGGATGATCGCCGGCAAGGTGATGATGGATCGCAATGCCCCAGATTATCTGCTCGATACTGCCGAGAGCAGCTATGCGCAGAGCAAGGCGCTCATCGAGCGCTGGCACGGCAACGGTCGCTTGCTCTACGCCATCACGCCGCGCTTCGCCCCCACCTCGACCCCGGCGCAGCTGGCGATGGCGAGACGACTGCGCGAAGAGTACCCGACCACCTATCTGCACACCCACCTGTGCGAGAACAAGGACGAGATAGCCTGGGTAAAATCCCTCTTCCCAGAGCATCAGGGCTATCTCGACGTCTATCACCAGCACGGGCTGACCGGCCACAACTGCGTGTTTGCCCACTGCGTCCATCTGGAAGAACAGGAGTGGGATTGCCTGAAAGAGACCGGCTCCACCATCGCGTTTTGTCCCACCTCCAATCTGTATCTCGGCAGTGGCCTCTTCAAGCTGCACAAGGCGTGGCACAAGCAGGTGAAGGTGGGGATGGGCACCGACATCGGCGCCGGCACCACCTTCAACATGCTGCAGACCCTCAACGAGGCCTACAAGGTGATGCAGTTGCAGGGCGAGCGCCTCTCGGCCTATCAGGCCTTCTACCTGGCGACCCTGGGCGGCGCCCATGCGCTGGGGCTGGACGAGCAGATCGGCAGCTTCGCGGTGGGCAAAGAGGCGGACTTCGTGGTGCTCGACCCGGTCGCCACCCCGCTGCAGCAGCTGCGCTACGACAACTCCACCACCTTGCGCGACAAGCTGTTCGTGCTGCTGACCCTGGGGGATGACAGATCCATCTACCGCACCTATGTGGATGGTCAGCTGGTGCACGAACGGGGCTGATCCGGTTTTCAAAGGAGTGGGGCGGGCATGCTCGCCCCGGGAACACGGCAGCAGGGGCCAGCGTGGTGCCTGCGCCGCACGACAGGCGAGGCGCTTGCCCCGCCACAGCAGGTGAAATGGCCCGGTTTTTTTTAGACGGCAAGTTAAACGTTTGCCTTGTCTGCCAACCCCATGATGCCGGCGACCGTGGCAGCAGAGATCCACGGCACCGACCGCCATTTCGACACGACACATTCAGGGATGCAGGAAGGAGTCGGCCATGAGCCAGACAAACAGGATAAACGAGATGGACGGGGCAGTTGCGGACAAGGGGGCGGCGGCGGGACGACAGCCCGCCGGCGGCGCACTAGATCGCTACTTCATGATCAGCGAGCGAGGCAGCAACGTGCGCCAGGAGGTGCTGGCGGGGCTCACCACCTTCCTCGCCATGGTCTATTCGGTGATCGTGGTGCCCAGCATGCTCGGCAAGGCGGGCTTTCCCCCCGGCGCCGTGTTCGTGGCCACCTGTCTGGTAGCGGGTTTTGGTTCGCTGCTGATGGGGCTCTGGGCCAAGCTGCCGATGGCCATCGGCTGCGCCATCTCGCTCACCGCCTTTACCGCCTTCAGCCTGGTGCTGGGGCAGCAGATCTCCATCCCGGTGGCGCTCGGCGCCGTCTTTCTGATGGGGGTGCTGTTTACCGCCATCTCGGTGACCGGGGTGCGCAGCTGGATCCTCGACAACCTGCCGATGGGGATCGCCCACGGCACCGGTATCGGCATCGGGCTCTTCCTGCTGCTGATCGCCGCCAACGGGGTGGGGCTGGTGATCAAGAACCCGCTGGAGGGGCTGCCGGTGGCGCTGGGGGCCTTTACCTCTATGCCGGTCATCATGTCTCTCATCGGGCTGGCGGTCATCGTCGGGCTGGAGAAGCTTAAAGTTCCGGGCGGGATCCTGCTGGTGATCATCGCCATCTCCATTTTCGGCCTCATCTTCGATCCGGCGGTCAAGTACCAGGGGCTGTTCGCCATGCCGAGCCTCGCCGACGAGCAGGGCAAGTCCCTCATCTTCAGCCTGGACATCATGGGGGCGCTCTCGCCGCTGGTGCTGCCAAGTGTGCTGGCGCTGGTGATGACAGCGGTGTTTGATGCCACCGGCACCATTCGCGCGGTAGCGGGGCAGGCCAACCTGCTGGACAAGGATGGCCACATCATCAACAGCGGCAAGGCGCTCAGCGCCGACTCCATCAGCAGCATCTTCTCCGGTCTGGTGGGGGCCGCGCCGGCCGCCGTCTACATCGAATCGGCGGCGGGCACGGCGGCAGGCGGCAAGACCGGCCTCACCGCCACCGTGGTGGGGGTCTTGTTTTTGTTGATGCTGTTTCTCTCGCCGCTCTCCTACCTGGTGCCGGCCTATGCCACCGCACCGGCGTTGATGTACGTGGGGCTCTTGATGCTGAGCAACGTCGCCAGACTCGATTTCGATGACTTCGTCGGGGCCATGTCCGGCCTGCTGTGCGCCGTCTTTATCGTGCTCACCTGCAACATAGTCACCGGCATCATGCTGGGCTTCAGCGCCCTGGTGATCGGCCGCATCTGCTCGAAGGAGTGGCGCAAGCTCAACGTCGGCACCGTCATCATCGCCCTGGCGCTGGTGCTCTTCTACGCCGGCGGTTGGGCCATCTAGTCCGCATCGCGTCCTTCTTTATCGCGGGGCCAGCCTCTCTTGGCCGGCCCCGCGCTGCAAACCGCACTCATACCATTTTGATAACGGGGCTTACCAGATTGATAACGCCGCCCGACACTGGCGCCGCCGAGTCATCCATGGGGAGCTGCTGCGGGGCCGGTCACGGCCATGACGGAGAGCCTGATGGGCGCCGGATGGGATCTTCTTCACACTTCTTCCCTTTGCTCGCCGCCTTTGCCCCCCGCTTGGCCCGAGGTGCCGGAAACGGGCGCATATCTTGCTGTTTTTATACCGGTTCTGATTTTTTCTGCCTGACAAAGGACTTGCATATGTCCATAGGATTACCGCTCAAGCGGGTGGATGCCGAGGCCAAGGTGACCGGCAGCGCCCGCTACACCGACGACAACATCATGCTCGGCATGCGCCACGCCAAGTACGTGCGAAGCCATATCGCCCACGGCAAGGTGCTCACCATCGACGCCAGCGACGCGCTGGCCCTGCACGGGGTCGAAGCCGTGTTCACTCACGAGGATGTGCCCACCACCTGTTTTCGCACCGCCGGTCACGCCTGGTCCCTCGATGAGACCAAGCGTGACGTGAAAGACCGGCGCCTGCTCACCGACCATGTGCGCCACTTCGGCGATGGCGTCGCCATCGTGGTGGCCCGCGATCCCCTGGTCGCCGAGAAGGCCGCCGCCCTGGTCAAGGTGACCTACGAGCCGCTGCCGGTGATGACGGATGCGGCCAGCGCCCTGGCCGAGGGGGCTTATCCCATCCACCCGACCGGCAACCTGCTGCGCCAGAGCCAGATCCGGGCGGGTGAGCCGGAGCAGGCCATCGCCGCGGCCGACTTGCAGTTCAAGGGGCACTACCAGACGCCGGTGGTGCAGCACTGTCATCTGGAGACGGTGACCTGCTACGCCTACATGGATCAGCCGGACCACATCATCGTCGTCACCAGCACCCAGATCCCCCAGATTGTGCGCAGCCGGGTAGCCAAGTCCCTCGGCCTGCCCTGGTCGAGCGTGCGGGTGATCAAGCCCTACATGGGCGGCGGTTTTGGCAACAAGCAGGATGTGCTGGAAGAGCCGATGGCGGCGTTTCTGAGCTACCAGCTCGGCGGCGTGCCGGTCAAGGTGACCTTGAGCCGGGAGGAGTGTTTCTTTGCTTCTCGTACCCGCCATGGCTTTGCCATCGACGGCACCCTTGGCATCAGCCGGGATGGCACCCTCAAGGGGTATCAACTGGACGTGCTCTCCAACACCGGCGGCTATGCCTCCCACGGCCACTCCATCGCCAGCGCCGGCGCCAACAAGATAAGCTACCTCTATCCGCGCAGCGCCTTTGGCTATGACGCCAAAACCTTCTACAGCAACCTGCCCACCGCCGGTGCCATGCGCGGTTACGGCGCGCCACAGGTGGTGTTTGCCCTCGAATGCATGCTGGACGATGCCTGCGCCGAGCTGGGTCTGGATCCGCTTGCGGTGCGCATCGCCAACGTGGCCCGCGAGGGGGATGTCAATCAGGTCAACCAGAAGACCATCTACAGTGCGGGTTTGCCCGAGTGTCTGCGTCGGGGTGGCGAGCAGTTCCAGTGGGAACGGCTCAAGGCCGAGTGTCTGGCGCAGGATCCGGCGAGTCGGGTACGGCGCGGTATCGGGGTGGCCTGTTTCAGTTATGGATCCAACACCTATCCGGTGGGGGTCGAAATTGCCGGCGCCCGCATGCTGCTCAATCAGGATGGCACCGTCAATCTGCAGATCGGCGCCACCGAGATAGGGCAGGGATCGGACACCGTCTTTGCCCAGATGGCGGCCCAGACCTTAGGCATTCCGTTTGAGCAGATCCGGGTCATTTCGACCCAGGATACCGACATCACCGCCTACGATCCGGGCTCGTTCGCCTCGCGCCAGAGCTATGTGGCGGCCCCCGCCATCCATCAGGCTGCGCTGCAGCTGCGGGCCCGTATCCTTTCGCTGGCGGCCCAGCTCTGCCATCAGGATGTGGGATCGCTCACCCTGATCGACGGTTACGTGGTGCTGGCCGGCGCGCCGGACAAGGTGCTCATCAGCGTCGCCGAGGTGTCGGTCAACGCCTACTACCACCTCACCATCGGCGGCCAGATCACTTCCGAGGTTTCCCACAAGACCACTACCAACCCGCCGAGCTTTGGCTGCACCTTCGTCGATCTCAGCGTCGACATCGATCTCTGCAAGGTGACCATCAACCGCATCCTCAACCTGCACGATGCGGGCAAGATCCTCAACCCGCAGCTGGCACAGGGGCAGGTGCACGGCGGCATGGGGATGGGGATCGGCTGGTCCCTGTTCGAAGAGATGATCATCGACGCCAAAACCGGCGTGGTGCGCAACCCCAACCTGCTCGACTACAAGTTCCCCACCATGCTGGACTTGCCCGATCTCGAATGCGATTTCGTGCAGACCTACGAGCCCCAGTCGGTCTATGGTCACAAATCCCTAGGGGAACCGCCCATCATCTCGCCGGGCCCGGCGATCCGTAACGCCATCCGCATGGCGACCGGGGTCGCCATCAACGAGCTGCCCATCACCCCCAAGACCCTGTTCCGGGAGTTTGTCGCGGCGGGTTTGATTGGCGAGGGATCAGGGGAGGAGCAACGCCATGTTTGATATTGCCCGTTACTACAAGGCCCACAGCGTGGCCGAGGCGGTCGCTCTGCGCCAGGCCGACCCCGAAGCGCGTCTCTTGGCCGGTGGCACCGATGTGATGATCCAGCTCCATCACCTCAACGCCGCCTATCGTCATATCGTCGATATTCACGACTTGCCGGAACTCAAGGGGGTGAGCGAGCTGGCCGACGGCGCTATTCGCATCGGCTCTGGCACCACCTTTACCGAGCTCATCGAAAACGAGCTGGTGCAGCGCCGCCTGCCGATGCTGGCGGAAGCGGCCGCCACCATTGCGGGTCCGCAGATCCGCAACGTCGCCACCTATGGCGGCAACATCTGCAACGGCGCCACCAGTGCCGACTCGGCGGCGCCCACCGTGGCGCTGGAAGCAGAGCTGGAGATCGCCGGCCCCGATGGCACGCGCCGCATCCCCATCGCCGGTTTTCACACCGGCCCGGGCAAGGTGGCGCTGCAACCGGCGGAAGTCCTGGTAGCGTTTCACTTTACCCCGGACGCGCACCCCCAGGTGGGCTCCCACTACTTCAAGTACGCCATGCGGGGCGCCATGGACATCGCCACCATAGGCTGCGCCGCCTACTGCCAGATTGAGGATGGTCACTTCAAGCGCCTGCGGCTGGCCTACGGGGTGGCGGCCCCGACGCCGGTGCGCACGCCCCACGCCGAAGCGGCGGCCGAGGGGCAACCGCTGACCCGGGCGACGCTGGCGGCCATTGCCGAGGCGGTGGTGGCCGATGTGGCGCCGCGCTCCTCCTGGCGGGCAGAAAAAGAGTTTCGCCTGCACCTGATCAAAACCCTGGCGCAGCGGGTGATCGCCTGCGCCGTCGAACGTGCCGGAGGCAAGATCCTATGATGCAACCGCAAAGCTGTCCCACTGTTGCGATCCAGTGTGAGATCAACGGCAAGCCTTACTCCTATGCTGTGCCGCCCACCATGTCGCTGCTTCACTTCCTGCGCGGGCAGGGGCTGATCAGCGTGAAAGAGGGGTGCAGCGTCGGCGAGTGCGGCGCCTGTACCGTGCGGGTGGATGGCACGGCTATCGATAGCTGCCTCTATCTGGCGGTGTGGGCCGATGGCAAATCCATTCGCACCGTGGAGGGGGAGCGGCAGGGCAATGAGCTCTCCGACGTGCAGCAGGCCTTTATCGACGAGGGGGCGGTGCAGTGCGGTTTTTGCACCCCGGGCCTCGTGATGGCAAGCGCCGCCCTGCTCGACAAGACAGATCGCCGACCCTTAACTGATGCGGAGATCCGCCGCGGCCTGTCGGGGAATCTGTGCCGCTGCACCGGTTACCAGAACGTGGTGCGGGCGGTGAAGAAGTGCTGCAAGGGGTGATGGGGTCGCCCCTCGATTAGCCTCGCAAACCGTCGTTCGGTGCTGATATGACAGCGCCTGAAATATGCCGGGAGGGTTATTTTCACCCCGCCGGTCAAACACGCATCCCGTTATTTCGGGCGGGCACTGGGGAACAAGCATACTGCACTGCCGGGCTGTCAGTACAAATAATAAGCAGCCTGGTCCGCGCAGCGGTCTGGAAATGGCAAGCGACTGTTTTTACGCACTATGTCAACTTGTGTCGCCATCTTGTGCGCCTCTTTTGCATATTGGCGGCAGCAAATACCGGTGGGCGGGAAATAACGGAAAATAACGGCAAGGGGGCGAAAAAAAAGCCCCTTTTTCGTCACGTGGCCGCAACATTTTTCTGTAATTGTTAGCCAGCTCGCGGCGGCCCTGCGCCGAAACGGGCAGAGTAGGCGCCGTGGTTGGCCGAGGCCGCCATGATGCTCAATCAGAATCGTAACAAGGTGCTGCGGCCCGCCTGGCGGGGCGCAAAACATAACGTCAAAAAGAAAAGGAAACTGGCATGTCAGGAAGACACTCTCTGGTAGCGCTGGCCGTCGGGCTGGCGCTGGCGGGACAGGCACAGGCACAGCTGCTCATCAGCGAATACCTGGAAGGCTCGGGCAACAACAAGGCGGTGGAGCTGAGCAACCTCGGCAGCGACGCCGTCGATCTCTCCCAATACCGGTTGGCGCTCTACGCCAACGGCAAACCCATCAGCGAATCACCTACCAACAGCCTGGCGCTGCAGGGCACCCTGGCCCCGGGCGCCACTCTGGTGCTGGCCAACCCCTCCGCCAGCAGCGAGATCCTGGCCAAGGCCAACCGCACCAGCGGCAACCTGGTGTTCAACGGTGACGACGCCCTGGTGCTCTATCGCGGCAGCGAGATAATCGACAGTTTCGGCCAGGTGGGGGTGGATCCGGGCACGGCTTGGGTGTCGGGCAACGTCTCGACCCTGGACATGACCCTGCGCCGCAAGGCCACCGTCACCACCGGCCGGACTGATGCAACCGCCCCCTTCGATCCGGCGCTGGAATACGTGGCCGCCCCGAAAGATGACGCCAGTGGCCTGGGTTGCAGCGGCGATGGTCCCTGCGATGGCACCCAGCCGCCCGCCTTCGTCTGTCCGGTGGACAACCTGGTGCCGGTGCCCGCCATTCAGGGCCCAGGCAACAGCAGCCCGCTGGTGCCGGCCGGCAAGTTTGAATCGGAACAGGCCTACGCCACCCGCGGTGTGGTGACTCAGGTAGTGAACGGCCTCTACAAGGGCTTCTTCATCCAGGATGAGCAGGGGGACGGCGATCCGGCCACCTCCGACGGCCTCTTCGTCTACAGCACCAAGGCCAACGCCGCCATCGTGCCGGGTGCCGAGGTGTGCGTCTCTGGCAAGGTGAAAGAGTATTTCAACCAGACCCAGCTCAACGCAGACGAGCTGGTGGTGACCCGGCCCGCTGGGGCCGTGCCGGCTGCGGTGGATCTGGTGCCGGTGGCGGGGGAGAGCCTGAGCCAGCTGCTGGAGCGTCACGAGGGGATGCAGGTGCGGCTGGTGCCTGGATCCAGCCTGGTAGTGACCCGCAACTTCAGCTTCGATTACGACGGCAAGCGCAACAACCTGGTGCTCTCTTATGGCGCGCCGCTCATCAAGTCGACCCAGAAGTTTGCCGCCATGAGCGAGGAGGCGAGCAACTGGGCCCTGCGCAACCAGCAGAACCAGCTGGTGGTGGAGACCGACGCCAAGGCGCCGGACGGTGTGCTGCCCTGGTTCCCCGGCTTCAACGCCGAGGACGGTTACCTGCGCATCGGCGACAAGCTCAACGGGCTGGAAGGGGCGCTCGGTTACTCCTACAACCTGTTCCGACTGGTGGCCAGCAACCGCATCGATGCCAGCCAGATAGATCACAGCGGCTGGGATCGGGTGGAAACGCCGGAACTCGCCGAGGCGGGGGATCTGCGGGTCGCCAGCTTCAACGTGCTCAACTTCTTCACTACTGTCGTGGGTGGCGATGCCAACCCCACCGGCAGCAATCGGGGCGCCCTGACGGTGGCGGAGTTCGAGTTGCAGCGCACCAAGATCGTCAGTGCCATCACCCGCCTCAATGCCGACGTGGTGGGGCTGATGGAGATAGAGAACAACGGCTACGGCGACAACTCCGCCATCGCCAACCTGGTGGCGGCCCTCAACGCGGCCCTGCCGGACGAGGCGGATCACTACCGCTGGATTGCCTCGCCGGATGGCAAGTCCATCGGCACCGACGCCATCACGGTGGGGCTCATCTACCGGCCCGCCAAGGTGACCCCGGAGGGGGCCGCCAGCCTCATCGCGCTGCCGGTGCAGCAGGCCGAGGCGCAGGACGCCAGCGGCAAGCCGGTGACCATCAATCAGGGGATGCGCGAGTCGCTGGTGCAGCGCTTCAGCTCGCCCAAGGGGGATGCGCCGCTGACCCTGGTGGTCAACCACCTCAAGTCCAAGGGCTCCGCCTGCTTTGAGGATTACCCCGACTATGCCACTGCCGATCCGCTGGATGGCCAGGGCCACTGCAACGCGCTGCGGGTCTCTGCCGCCAAGGTGCTGGGGGAACAGCTCAAGGATCTGGCCGGGGATCTGCTGCTCATTGGCGACATGAACGCCTACGGCATGGAGGATCCCATCCGGGTGCTGACCGACTATGATCCGGCCGCCCAAGCGCGCCAGATCATGAGCGCCTCCTTCACCACCCTGGCGGGTCAGCCTTTCGAGGAGAGCGGCAGCGCCTTGGGCAAGGGGTATGGCCTGGTGAACCTCAACACCCGCTTCCACGGCACCGACACCTACTCCTACAGCTATGAAGGGGAGCTCGGCAACCTGGATCACGCCCTGGCAAACCCGAGCCTCGCTGCCAAGGTGATCGGCATCGAGGATTGGCACATCAACTCCGCCGAGAGCAACTTCTTCGAGTACGGCACCAAGTACAGCGGCCAGCTGGCGAAATCCGAAGGGCCCTTCAGCGCCTCGGATCACGATCCCGTGCTGGTGGCCATCCAGTACCCGCTGCCGCCCGCCGGGGTCTTGAGCCTCGAGAGCGCCGCTGCGAATGTAGAGGAGGGCAACACCCTGACCTTGAGCGTGGCGCGCCGTGACGGCAGCTATGGGGAGGCCAGCGTCAGCTATCGCATTGCCTACGGCAGCGCGGACGCAAGCGACGTGGCGCCACTCACCGGCACCCTGCACTGGGCCGCTGGCCAGAGCGACAGCCAGACCATCAGCATCCCGGTGAAGAGCGACACCCTGAACGAGGGGGACGAGACCTTTACGCTGGAGCTGTTTGATGCGAGCGGCGCGACCCTGGGCGAGCAGCACCAGACCCTGGTGACCATCAAGGACAAGCTGGCGCCGTCCACCATCTCGCTGGCGCACGCCAGCCTGACGGTGAACGAGGGGCAGTGGTTTGCCGAGATCCCGCTGGTGCGCAGCGGCGATCTGAGCAAGCCGGCCCGGGCTCGGGTGGCCCTTGACGGGGTTACGGCGCGCTGGGGGCTGGATTTCCTGCCCTGGTTCAGCCAGACCGTGAGCTGGGCCGCGGGCGAGGGGGGCAGCAAGTCGGTCAAGGTGCTGATCATCGATGACTGGTTTGTCGAGCCCACCGAGCAGTTCAAGGTAAGCCTGGCCGCGCTGCAGGGTGCCCAGCCGGGCAACCTGCAGGAGGCCCGGGTCGACATTCTCGACAACGACAAGTCCTGGTGGCCCTTCGGGCGCCACTGAGGATGACTCCTCAATATAAAAAGGGGCCTGCGGGCCCCTTTCTGTTGTTGGCCACCTTGTTGTTGCAGGCCAAAGTGCCGAAAACAACGAGGCCCATCACCAGGATGGGCCTCTGAGCTGGACCAGCTGACGGGATCAGCTGCCGCTCTGGGAGCCGTCGATCACCAGCTTGCCATCCTTGACCGGGATGGTGGCGCCGGGGGCCTTGTTCATGCGGATCACCCCTTCCTGACCGGCGAGGCGGTAGGTGACGTCATAGCCCAGGGTGCGGGTGCTGCTCTCCTGCACCGTCTTGCAGCGCTGCTCGGTGGTGGTGTAGGTATCACCGGCCTGCATGTTGCCCTGCACCTGGTTGCCGGCATAGCCGCCTGCCACGGCGCCGGCGGCGGTCGCCACCTTCTTGCCGTTGCCGCCACCGAACTGGTTGCCGAGCACGCCGCCCAGCGCCGCACCGACCACGGTACCCAGGATCTTGTGCTCGTCCTGTACCGGTTTGCGGTGGGTCACGGTGACGTTGCGACACTCCTGACGGGGGGTCTTGATGGTCTCGGTCACCGCTTTGCTGGCCAGCACTTCGGCGAACTGAGGCTGTGATGAAAACAGGGATCCGCTGGCGGCGGCTGACAAGGCCAGCGCAGAGGCCACACCGATCCCGACTCCTGCCAACATGGATTTGTTCATTTTCTCTTCTCCTCAAATGCATCACGGGATGCGTCTCTTGCTTGCGCTCATCTTGGCACAAGGGCAAGGAGGCACAAGGCAAAGCCCGTGCGGGCACGACAGCCCCTGACTGCACCGAAAAGTGCCTCGCCAAAAAGGTGTCGGGCTTTGGCGACAAAGGGCGGCTGAAGGGAGCAAAAGCGATCTGCGAATGGCATTTTGCGATTCAGCTGGGCCTATTTTCCCATTTTGCGCCAATCTCCTGCCACCGCCGGCTGGCGCAGTGGCAAACAAGGGGGGCCTTGCCGCCAACAAGGACCAGTCAGGGGGCACCAACCGCTTGATAAATCACTGTTGCCGGGAGAATTGGCGGCCGATAACAGATCACGGCAAGCATTATGCTTGCTCTGTTGGCAGAGAGGATCAATCGCGCGTCTCTGGCGGCCCGCAGCAATGTGAGCCGGCAGGCGCCACCCGCAGTCAGGCCAGATCGGCTGCGGTCATCCGGTCAGCAAGGGGGTTCATATGTCGATGCTGCCAAGATGGATACAACCGGCCGTGCAGGCCGGCATCATCACCCGGGAACAAGCCCAGCGGCTGCTGGACTCCCTCTATCAACCCCTCTGCGAGACGGCGCAGGAGCTGCCCGCCGACCTTGCCGACATCAGCCTCAAGCTCTTCTGTTTTCGCCAGCAGCACAGGGTGCGCCACTAGGCCCCGGATCTACGGCTTGGATAAGGTATGACCCCCGCCGGGGCGGGGGCCATCTGCCCTAGATCATCATCACCTGCGCCACCAGCATCAGGGCGCCGAAACCCAGCACAAAGCCCACCATGGGCAGCACGAACCTGACCCACTGGTTGAACTGGATGCCGAGCATCTGCAGGGTGACCAGCACCAGCCCGGTGGGGGCCAGGAACAGCATGGCGTATTGGCCCCAGTTGTAGGCCGACACCACGATATAGCGCGGGATCATCACGGTATCCGCCAGCGGCGCCATGATAGGCATGGAGAGCACCGCCAGCCCCGAGGAGGAGGGCACCACCAGCCCCAACAGGGTGAACACCAGCATCTGGGCCACCGTGAACACGGCGCCGTGCATGCCGGCCACCAGACTGGAGGCGTAGGCCAGGATGGTGTCCGAGATCATCCCCTGATCCAGCACCAGATTGACCCCCCGCGCCAGCCCGATGATGAGCGAGACGGCCACCAGTTCTGAGGCCCCCTGGGTGAAGGCCTCGACTGCCTCTTTCTCCTTGAGCCCAGAGATAAGGATGATGACGATGGCGACGGCAAGGAAGGAGGCCGCCATCTGCGGGAACCACCAGCCAGCCATGGAGACGCCCCACACCATCAGGGGGAAGGCGAGGATGAACAGGGTCAGGATGATCTTGCGGCGCAGGGTGAAGGGAACCCCTTCATCGAGGGTGCCCTCTTTCAGGAAGCGGGCCCGAAAGCTCTCTCTGTCTTCATAGGTGTAGGAGAAGGCCGGGTTGGCCTTGATCTTCTTGCAGTACCAGTAGAGATAACCGATCACCACCAGGGTGCCCACCAGACAGCCGACGGCGCGAACGCTCAGCCCCTCGGTAAAGGGGATGCCGGCGGCGTTGGAGGCGATCACCACCGAGAAGGGGTTGATGGTGGAGAAGGTGGTGCCCATGGAGGCGGCAAGGAAGATGGCCCCGACGCAGACGATGGCGTCATAGCCGAGCGCCAGAAAGATGGGCACCAGGATGGGGTAGAAGGCGACGGCCTCCTCCTCCAGTCCGCAGGTGGTGCCCCCCAATGCCATGACGAAGCAGACCAGCGCCACAAACAGGAACTCGTTGCCCCGGGTCTTGCGCGACAGCGCCACCAGCCCGGCACTGAAGGCGCCGGTCTTGTTGATGACGCCGATAAGCCCGCCCAGCACCAGGATGAAGACGATGATGTCGGCCCCCTCTATGGTGCCCTTGACCATGCTCACCGCCACGTCGGAGAGTCCCTTCGGCGCCTGGGCCAGCCGCTCATAGGTACCGGGGATGGCGATGGGCTTGCGGATGGTGCCGTTGACGAACTGCTCCACCCCGATATTGATGTCGAGTCTGGTCAGCTCATCCTGAGTGGCAGGCACGCGCCGGGTTTCCCCTTGCGGCGTGTTGATGGTCAGCATATGGCTGGCGGCATTATAAGAGAGCTTGGCATAGGCGCCTGCCGGAATTATCCAGGTGAGGGCGATGGCCAACAACATGATCAAAAACAAGATGGTAAACGCGGTGGGAAATTGTCTGCGGGTCTGGGTATTCGGCTCGGCACACATAAAATGCTCCTCGATAAAGCAGGTTCGGGCTCGGCGGAATATCGGGTCGATAGGGTTCCTTCGTCATGCAGCGGGAGTGTGCAAACTCACTGGTTGTAGCGCATCGTATGGCGAGAAATCTGGCCTGATATTGAACATCCGGTAGATTATTTCACCAAGAAACCATAACCCGTTGAGGTGAAGCATGAACAGCGCTGCGGGTCTGCTTTATGGAAGCCGTCACAAAATATATTTCATGAGGAATCTGTCATTAATTTATTGGCAAAAAACCGATGTGCTTGCTTATGCCATAAATATCCAGCTGGCAGTGTTTTGAAATATATCGATATCGGCAAGCCTGCAACCTGATATGGCCAGCTTGCATGCAAGCATCAGCATATTCATTATTTGCCGGGTTTTATGCCGAGGATATTGGCCGTCGAGATTTGTCGCTGAAAAAACAGGCATCAGCATGCAGCTTAGTCAGATTCGCGTTGCCGGCGCAGCGCCTCTAAGACGTTTTGCTAATACCTGTGGCCATCGCCTCGCGCTAGGCTGTGATCCCCGATACGAGCACCCTCTGGCAGGACGCCAGACGATGGTTGCCGGCGCTCCCGGGAGCGCACCGCTTTTGCTACCTGCGAGGAAGGAACCCGATGACAGAGCAGAACATCTATCAGCGCGATCTGGAAAAAAATCCCGCCAATTATGAGGCGCTAACCCCCATCAGCTTTCTGGGACGGGCCGCCCGGGTCTATCCCGACTATCCGGCGCTGATCCATGGCCCCCTGCGCCAAAGCTGGGCCCAGACCGAGCGACGCTGCCGCCAGTTGGCCTCGGCCCTTCGCCGCCATGGCATCGGCGAGGGGGATACCGTCTCCATCGTCGCCCCCAATACCCCGGCCATGTTCGAGGCTCATTTCGGGGTGCCCATGAGCGGCGCCGTGCTCAACACCATCAACACCCGGCTCGATGCCGAGTCGATGGCCTTTATCTTCCAGCATGCCCAGAGCAAGGTGGTGCTGGTGGACCGGGAGTTCGGTGCCGTGGTGCGCAAAGCGCTGGCATTGATTGAACTCGTGCCGCTCCTCATCGCCATCGACGATCCCCTCTACCGGGAGGGGGAACTGGTCGGTGACCTCGACTATGAGGCGTTTCTTGCCGAGGGCAATGGGGATGAGCCCGGCTGGCTGCCACAAGATGAGTGGCAGGCGATCTCCCTTAACTACACCTCCGGCACCACCGGCAACCCCAAGGGGGTGGTCTATCACCATCGCGGCGCCCACCTCAATGCGGTCAACAACGTGCTCTCCTGGGAGCTGCCCAAGCACAGCGTCTATCTCTGGACCCTGCCGATGTTTCACTGCAACGGCTGGTGCTTCCCCTGGACCCTGGCGGCCACGGCCGGGGTGAGCGTCTGCCTGCGCCATGTGCAGGCGGCGGCCATCTATGAGGCGCTGCACGAGCACAAGGTGACCCATTTTTGCGCCGCCCCCATCGTACTCAACATGCTCAACAACGCCGATCCGGCCCTCAAACGCGGGCTCGACCACCCCATCAAGGCTATGACCGCCGGGGCGGCGCCCCCCGCCACCGTGATCGCCGGCATGGAGGCGATGGGGATCGCCGTGACCCACGTCTATGGCCTCACCGAAACCTATGGCCCCTGCGTGCTGTGCGAGCCGCAAAGAAGCTGGCAGGGGCAAGATGCCACCACGCTGTCGCGTCTGAAGGCGCGCCAGGGGGTAGCCTCACCATTGCAGGGAGAGATGCGGGTCATCAATCCGGTCAGCGGCGAGCCGGTCCCCCTGGATGGCAAGACCATGGGCGAAATCGTGCTGCGTGGCAATGTGGTGATGAAGGGCTATCTCAAGAACCCCTCCGCCAGCGCCGAGGCGATGGCGGAGGGGTGGTTTCGCAGCGGCGATCTGGCGGTGTGGCACCCGGACGGCTACGTGGAGATCAAGGACAGATCCAAGGACATCATCATCTCCGGCGGGGAGAACATCTCCAGTCTGGAGGTGGAGGACGTGCTCTATCGCCACCCCGATGTGGACGAGGTGGCAGTGATCGCCATGCCGGACGAGAAGTGGGGGGAGGTGCCCTGCGCCTTCGTCAAACTCAAGGAGGGGCGCGAACTCAGCCAAGCCGAGCTGATTGCGTTTTGTCGCGAGCAGATGGCCCACTTCAAGGCGCCCAAGCGCATCATCTTTACCCCACTGCCGAAAACCTCCACCGGCAAGGTGCAGAAATTTATGCTGCGCCAGCAGCTGGGGTGACTCTGACGAGAGCGCCAAGTCAATCAACGGGCCTGCGGGCCCGTTTTTCTTTGCGAGATGCAGGAAGCAAGGTTTCGATGGTAGCGGTTGCCAGCCAACAATACGTGCCTTTCGGGCCCATCCGGGCTTACCATGCCTGCCATATCCCGCCAGCCTGAGGATGCCCGTGAGAAAATCGGATCGACTGTTTCAATTGACCAACCTGCTGCGGGCTCACCAGCCTCTGACCGCCCGCGAGCTGGCAACGCGCCTGTGTGTCTCGGAGCGCACCATCTACCGCTATATGGACGATCTCTCTCTGGCTGGCATTCCCGTTTATGGTGAAGCCGGGCTGGGCTATCGGCTGAGCGAGGGGTTCGAGATGGCCCCCTTGCAGTTGAGCGCAGCCGAGCTGGAGGCCCTTATCACCGGGGTGAACCTGGTGGCGGTGCTGACCGGCAAGGGGATGGCCGATCCGGCCCGCTCCCTGCTCGCCAAGATAGAGGCGGCGCTGCCGGCACAGGGCATTCAGATGGACTGCAACCCCGTGGTGCGGGTACCGGACTATCGCACGGCGCATCCGGTATACGCCCGCTGGGATCAGTTGCACGAGGCCATCACCGCCGGCCGCTGGCTGGAAATAGGTTATCAGGATGCCAGAGCCTGCAAGACGGGCCGCCACATCTATCCCCTCGGACTCTTTTACTGGGGCGGATGCTGGACGCTCGGCGCCTGGTGTGCGCTGCGTCAGGCCTACCGGGATTTCAGGGTGGATCGCATCGATACCCTGGCACAGTGCCGTCAGGGGGAAGGGGCGCCCCCTGGCGTGACCCTGGCCGATTACCTCACCCTGCGACAGTCGGACGAGTTCACCCATGCGCGCAGTGGTGCCGAAACGGCAATTCAGGACTGACACAAGGCTGTCAGTAGCCCTTCGTTATGCTGTTTTCTCCAGACCATCCACAACGGAGAGAACAAGATGATCATCAAGGGCGACATGCAAGGGGCAGGGGGCGTCGAGTTTGCCACTTTCAGGCTCAAGGAGGGGGTGACGGAGGCGGATTTGCTTGCCCTGGCACACAGGGTCGAGTCCGAATTTCTTGTCCAGCAGTCCGAGCTCATTGTGCACTGCCTGCTGCGTGGCGCCGACGGCCTCTATGCTGACCTGGTGATGGCCCCCAGCCAGTCACTGGTCGAAGCCTATTGCCAGCAGTGGTTGCACAATGCCGTGGCAGGGGAGTACCTGACTCTGCTGGAGCCTGACTCGGTGAGCATGAGCTTCTGGACCCGTATCGGCTGAAAGAGTGTGCGGTCTGCCGGCTCTCGTGCCGGTGCTGGCCATTAAATGAAACGGGCCCATCAGGGCCCGTTTGTGCTTCACCGGCTGGTCATCACTTGGTGTGGCGCTCATACAGCCGCTGCACCACATCCTTCAAACCTAGTCCCTCGTTTTGCAGCAAGACGGTCAGGTGGTAGAGCAGATCGGCGGATTCGTTGATAAGTTCCTCCCGATCCTTGGCCATGGCGGCCAGCGCCACTTCGACACCCTCTTCACCCACCTTCTGGGCGATGCGCTTGGTGCCCTTGCCATAGAGGCTGGCGGTGTAGCTGGTGGCCGGATCCGCGCCTTTGCGTGCGGCCAGGATCTGCTCGAGCTCGGCCAGGAAGCCGAGCGGTGGCACGGGGTGGCCGTCGAAGCAGGAGGGATTGTCCAGATGGCAGGTGGGGCCGACGGGGTTGGCGGCGATCAGCAGGGAGTCCTGATCGCAGTCGGTGGTGATGGCGACCAGCTGGAGCACATGGCCCGAGCTCTCCCCCTTGGTCCAGAGGCGCTGCTTGCTGCGGCTGAAGAAGGTGACCTGGCCAGTCGCCAAGGTTTTATCCAGGGCTTCCCGGGTCATGAATCCCTGCATCAGCACCTCGCCGCTGGCGGCATGCTGGACGATGGCGGGGATCATGCCGTCACATTTCGCCCAGTCCAGGCGCTCAGCCAGCGATGCGTCGTTGTTTACTGCTTGATTATTCACGGATGGCGACTCCTTCGGTTTTCAGCCAGCGTTTCAGTTCGGGAATGGGGATAAGGCCTTTGTGGAACACGGAGGCGGCCAGCGCACCGTCCACGTCGGCGAGGGTGAAGGCATCGCGAAAGTGCTCCATGGCACCGGCGCCGCCGGAGGCGATGAGCGGCACCTTGCAGACGGCCCGCACCAGCTTGAGCTGCTCGAGATCATAGCCCTGGCGCATGCCGTCCTGGTTCATCACGTTCAGCACGATTTCACCAGCGCCACGCTTTTGCGCCTCCTCGACCCAGTCGAGGGTATGCCAGGCGGTGGTGCGAGTGCGGCTCTCGTCGCCGGTAAACTGCTTGACCTGATAGTGACCGCTCTGGGCATCAAAATAGGAGTCGATGCCCACCACCACGCACTGCACGCCGAAGCGCTCGGCCAGTCGGGTGATGAGGGTGGGATCGGCCAGCGCCGGGGAGTTGATGGAGACCTTGTCGGCCCCGAATTCCAGGATCTGGCGGGCATCCTCGACACTCTTGATGCCACCGGCGACGCAGAAGGGGATGTCGATGACCTCGGCCACCCGGCTCACCCAGCTCTTGTCCACCACCCGCTCATCGCTCGAGGCGGTGATGTCGTAAAACACCAGCTCGTCGGCCCCCTCGCTGGCGTAGCGGCGGGCCAGCTCGACGATGCCGCCCATCACCTCGTGATTACGAAACTGCACTCCCTTGACCACCACGCCATCTTTGACGTCGAGACAGGGGATAATACGCTTTGACAACATGCTCGTTGCTCCATGTAAAGCACTGTTAAAACTAACGTTGTTGCTAACGGGCCCGAGAGCCCGGTGGCGAGTGAAAAAATGTCAATGGCATGCTTTAACAGCGGGTTCCTGTACGGGAGAAAAGACCGGATCCGGACGGTGTTTTCACGCGGGGGAACACCACTATATGCACGACTTTATTCAGTGATTCAACCCTTTATCTGCCCTGTTGGCCCCCTGGGATCCCATGCTGCCATCGGGCTGGCGTGCCAGTGGTTCCCCATGAGAATCATCCGTTGCCAGCAGTGCCCGCAGAGTGAGCAGGGCCCCATCAAAGTCGAACACCTTGAGCTGACGGGCCAGCGTCTCGCCTTGGGCGCCCAGCGTGAGCATCAGGGGGGCGGCATACTGCTCGAACAGCGGCAGCACGGCGGTGTCGCTTTGCAGCAGCAGATCTTCCATCTGACGCAGCAGCGGTTGTTGCCACTGGCCGCCAAGGGGTGTCGAGGTGGCGGGGACCAGGCGCTCCTCCTCTCCCAGCAGGTTGAGCAGCTCAGAGAGGTGGCGCTCGATGGGCATCATCAGCTCGGCCGGGACCAGGTTTCCTTTGGCAAGGGCCTGCTCCAGCTGCTGACAGAGCGCGGCCAGCTCGACCAGCCCCAGGGTGCTGGCAACCCCGCGCAGGGTGTGAACCAGCCGGGTGGCGGCGGGCTTGTCACCGGTTTGCAGCTGAGCGGCCAGCTGCTGCATGTCCAGACTGTGTTCGCTGGCGAAGTGGCGCAGCAGGGTCACGTACTTGTTCTGGTTGCCCTGCAACACCGCCAGCCCCTGCTGCAGGTCGAGCCCGGGCACCCCTTGCAGGCGGGCGAGGGGGCCGATCAGCAGATCGTTGGCCCGGCGTTGATAAGCGGGTTTGGCGGCTGAGCTGTTAAGCAACCACTGTTGCAGCGCTGCAAACAGGCGGGTCGGGGTGACCGGTTTGGCGATGAAGTCGTTCATGCCGGCGGACTCGCAGGCCCTTCTGTCCTCTTCGAAGGCACTGGCGGTAAGCGCCAGAATGGGCACCTTATCCCAACCCGGCAGCGCCCGGATGGCGCGGGTGGCGCTGTAGCCATCCATCAGCGGCATCTGTATGTCCATCAGGATAAGATCGAAGGGGTGCTGACTGACGCGCTCCAGCGCCTCATGGCCGTTCACCGCCGTCTCTATGACCAGGCCGCTGTTGCCGAGCAGCTCCAGCACCACCTCGCGGTTGATGGCGTTGTCCTCCACCAGCAGCACCCTGGCATGGTTGGCGAAAAAGAGAGCCTGCTGCACCGTCTGCTCCAGCCGGGCGGGCTGTTGCGGCTCGCCCTGGCCTGCCGAGAGGCGGGCGGTAAACCAGAAACAGCTGCCCTTGCCGAGGGTGCTGCTGACCCCCACATCCCCGCCCATCAGGGTGGCGAGCCGGCTGGTGATGGCGAGCCCCAGCCCGGTGCCGCCATATTTGCGGGTGGTGGAGACGTCCGCCTGCTCGAAGGCCTGGAACAGCTTCTCGGTCTGTTCCGGGCTGATGCCGATTCCTGTGTCCTCCACCTCAAAACGCAGCAGATAGTCGCTGCCAAGCTGGCGCTCCGGTCGTACCCGCAGGGTGACCGAGCCCTGCTCGGTGAACTTGATGGCGTTGGCCGTGTAGTTGAGCAGCGCCTGGCGCAAACGGGTGATGTCGCCATGCACCCAGGCCGGGGTGTCGCCGATGTCGACTATGATGGTGAGCCCCTTGGCGCGGGCCTGCTCGCTCATCAGGGCGCTGACGTTGTCCAGCATGGCGGTGAGGGAGAAGTCGCTCTGCTCCAGCGCCATCTTGCCGGCATCGATTTTGGAGAGATCCAGAATGTCGTTGATGATGGTGAGCAGATGCTGGGCGGCGTTGTCGATCTTCTCCAGCCGCTCCTGCTGGGTGTGATCCGGCGTGTCGCGCTTGAGCAGATAGGTGAGCCCCAGAATGGCGTTCATGGGGGTGCGGATCTCGTGGCTCATGTTGGCCAGAAACGCACTCTTGGCGCGGTTGGCGCTCTCTGCCCGCTGATGGGCCTGGGCCAGTTGCAGGGTGCGCTCGTCAACCATCTCCTCCAGGTGATAGCGGTATTGATCCAGCTCCTCGCCGAGCTGCTTCTTCTCGGTGATGTCGGCCTGTACCGTCACGTAGTGGGTCACTACCCCGTTCTCCTGGCGGATGGGGGAGACGGTGGCCAGCACATGATAGTGGGAGCCGTCCTTGCGTTTGTTGATGAACTCGCCGTGCCAGCGCTGGCCGCGTTTGATGGCGTCCCACAGGGCGATATAGGTGGCCCTGGGGGTGAGGCCGGAGCGCAGCAGGGTCGGGGTCTGGCCGATCACTTCGCTCTGCTGGTAGCCGCTGGTGGTCAGGAAGGCGACGTTGACATACTCGATGCGGGCATGGGTATCGGTGATGAAGACGCCGTCCGGACTCTGCTCCAGCGCGAGCGACAGCTGGCGCAGCTGCTGCTCGGCCAGTTTGCGCTCTGTGATGTCCAGATGGATGCCGAGCAGGCGCAGCGGGCGCTGCTGGGCATCCCGATAGACGCTGCCCTTGCTGCTGAGCCAGCGCACCTCGCCGTTGGGCAGCAGGATCCGGAACTCGAGCTCCACCGGCTTGCCGCCGGCGGGGAGATCTGCCAGCAGCTTGTCGATCCGTGGCTTGTCGTCCGGATGCAGGCAGCGCTGCCAGGTGTGGATCTCGCTGAGTTGCTCGGCGCTGCGGCCATAGAGGCGGGCGCACTCGGGGGAGAAGTAGAGGCGACCGCTCTGGATGTTCCACTCCCAGATCCCGATGTGCGCCCCCTCCTGGGCCAGCAGCAACCGCTGTTCACTCTCGCGCAGGGCGCTGCTGGTGGTCTCGGCGCGGATGCGGGCGCTGATGGCGTCATCCATCAGATTGAGCGCCGCCAGTCGGGCGCGGCGCTGGGTATCGAGCGCTATCTGCTGGTTGTGCAGCAACTGCTGCTCGGCCAGCTTGCGCTCCGTGATGTCCTGTACCGTGCCGTAAAGCTCGACTATGGTCCCCTCGCTGTCTCGAAGTGCCGCCCCCCGGGCGATGATCCAGGCGGGGTCGCCATGTTCGTGATACACCTCGGCATCGCACTCGTAGGGTTGACCATCCTGCAGGCAGCGTTCGACCGACTGGGCAATGGTTCGCCACCCCTCCTGGGTGAAATACTTCTTCACTTCGGGGTAGATGGCAGGGGGCAGGGAGGGATCGCGGCCATAGATGCGGTAGATCTCCGGCGACCAGAAGTGGCTGTCATCGGCGATGTGCCAGCGCCAGTTGCCGATCTTGGCCAGGTGCTGGGATTCACGCAGGATCCCCTCGTTGCGGCGCAGGGCCTCCTCCGCCTCCTTGCGCTGCTGGTTGTCCTCGATCACCGAGATGAAGTAGTCGGGCTCCCCCTTGAGATTTTTGACCAGCGCCACCGTCAGGGTGATCCAGAGGATCTCTCCCCCCTTGCGCAGGTAGCGCTTCTCCAGGGTGTACTGCTGGCGTTCGCCGGCCAGCATCTGGGTCACATAGGTCTGGTCGATGAAGAGATCGTCCGGGTGGGTGATCTGCTGAAAGGTCATCCCCATCAGCTCGTCGGCCTGATAGCCCACCATGTCGCACAGCCGCTGGTTGACCCGCAACCACTTGCCGTCGGGGGCGACCAGGGCAATGCCGACCGCGGCCTGTTCGAAGGTGGCCTGGAAGCGGGTTTCACTCTGTTGCAGACGGGACTGGATGCTGGCCAGCTCTTGCCAACGCTGGGTCTCCCGGCTGCGGGAGTTGTGCACCGCGGCGCTCAGCAGGCTGATGAGGATGCCGTTGACCTCCAGAATGCCCCACTGCACCAGATCCTGGCCGGAGCCGATGCGCAGCTCGTGGACCGGGAGCAACACGAAGTAGGCCGTGAGCAGGCCGCTCATCAGAGTGCAGAGCAGACCGGGCAACAGCCCCCCCAGCAGGGCACAGACGATGATGGGCAGCATGAACAGCACCAGCAGGGGGCGCTCGCCAAAGGCAATCGGCAGCTGGACCCGGATCTGCAGCATCAGGACGGGCAGCAGCAGTGCCAGCAGGCAGACGCCCCAGCGCTGTTTGGTGGGGCGAAGATGCCACAGCGAAGACCAGTTCATCATAGGGACTCTTCCGGTGGAGTGGGGGCCTGCGGGTAGGGGGGCTGCTCTCCGAGCTGGAGCGACAACTCATTGATCTTGTGCTTGAGGGCCAGCATGGCGAGCTCCCTGTCCACCATCACCTTGTTGAACCGCTCCAGCTCGTTGTTTTGCTGGCGCAGTTCGCTCGCCTGGCGGGTCAGGGCCTGTTCGACCTGCTCCCGCTCCGTGATGTCCAGCAAGAGGCCGAGTACTGCGGGCTGGCCACGGTAGTCGACACGCCGGCCGTACAGCTCCATCTCGATGTTCTGGTGATCGTGATGCAGGGCGGTGAAGCGGGTGTGGATCTCGCTGTCTTCCTGCTCGCAGCGCTGCAGCTGTTCGGCCACTCTGGCGCTGTCCTTGGCACTGGCCAGGGCTGGCAGGGAGCCAATCTTCAGCAGTGCCGCAGTCGAACCGTAGCCGAACAGGCGGGCAAAACCGGGGTTGATGTAGCAGAGTTGACCCTGCTGGATGATGTAGATGCCGGCCAGGGATTGCTCCACCAGGGCGCGGAACAGCCCTTCACGCTCGCGCAGGCCCGCTTCGGCCCGCTTGAAGTCGGTGATGTCGCGAGAGATGCCAAAGATACCGATCACCTCGCCATCGCTGCCCTGCAGCGGCCCCTTGGTGGCGAGAAACACCCGCTCGCCGCCTGGCAGGGTCAGAAACTCCTCCTGGGTCTGCACCCGGTTGCTGGCAATCACCTGGCGGCCAATCTCCATCAGCATGCGCGCCTGATCGGGGGGAAAGATGGCCGTGTCATCCTGGCCCAGCATCTCGCTGGCCGACTTGCCGACGAACTGGCTGGCGGCGCGGTTGAACAGGATGTACTTGCCCTCCAGATCCTTGGCGAAGATGGCGTCTTCCGAGCTGTCGGCGATGGCGGAGAGCAACTGCAGCGCCTGCAGCCGGCCGGCCTGGGACTGGCGAACCTGCTCGGCCATCTGCAGCCGGGTGTGCTGGCGCAGCAGTACGATGCCCGCATTGGTAATGAAGAGGGCAAGCAGGCCGATGAGCCCGATCCAGATGCTCTCTTTCAATACCGCGCGGTTGAGCTCCGCCTCGTCTATCTTGGCCAGCAGGTACCAGTCGGTGCCCAGCACCGGACGGGCGGTGCCAAACACCGGCACGTTGCGATAGTCCCGGCCAAAGAAGATCGCTTTGTCCTGGGCGTCGTGATCATGGCGCAGGTACTGGGCCGCCAGCAGCTCCTTGCTGCTGGCCGGCAACTGCAGGGTGAGGGCCGAGTCCGGACGATAGCGGACGTCATTGATGAACTGGATCTGCTCGCCGTTGCGGCGAAACAGCAGGGCTTCGCCGCTGCTGTCCGGCACCGGCCAGGTCTTGAGAATGCTGTTGAGGGGATCGCTGCTGCTGATCTGCAGCACGATCAGGGGGGGCTTGCCGTCGGTCACCGGCAGGGGAGCGATGAAATCGAGCCGGGCATGCCCTTGCTCGTCCAGGTAGGGGCCCACCCGGGTGATACGCCCGGCGCTGACACTGGCCAGGGCATTGCGCAGCGCGGAGTTGAGACCGCTGGCCCCCTGCGTCTGCCACAGCACCTCGCCACTCGGCGCCAGCACGGTGGCGGCGCTGAAACGGCGGATGGAGAGAAACTCATCGAGCCTGGCCATCAGGTCGGCCTGGCCGGCATGGCTGGTCTGGGCTTCGCGATAGAGGGCGCCATAGAGCGGGTTTTCGAGCAGTATGTGGGCGTCGAATTCGCGGGAGTTGAGCCACTCGGTGATGCGCTTGCCTTTGAGGTCGGCGATGGTCTCGAGCCGGGTCGCCTCCTTGTCCTGGGTCAGATTGATGTTCTGGGCGATGGCCATGGCGGTCAGGGCGATGATGAGGCCATTGAACAGCACGAAGGGAAGCAGTTGGCGCCTCGATGGCGTGCTGCTGACGGTGGGCTGATCGATGCGCCGGCGCAGCATGGCGTAGAGCAGGGTGGCGGTGATGACAATGAACAGCCACCCCTTGATGGTACTGGCCAGTGCGAATTGCGCCGGGGTGCTGAACAGCCACTCCACCGCCTTGTCGGAGAGCAGGATCCACAGGCTCGCCACGGCGGCATAGGTGAGCACCACATTGAGTACATGGGCCCGGGTCAAGGGCGGCCGTTCAGCCATGAGGGACCTCGTTGTCGTCCTTGTAGCGCTCGGCGATGGCGATGAACTCGTCGAAGTGGCTGTCAAAGGCGGTCACCACGTCCGGGTCAAAATGCTGGCCGCTGCCGGAGAGGATCAGGGCGCGCGCCTCGTCATAGGGCATGGCCGCCTTGTAGACCCGCACGTTGATGAGGGCGTCGAACACATCCGCCAGCGCCATCAAGCGGGCCGAGAGTGGAATGGCGTCTCCCTTCAGACCGTCCGGATAGCCGCTGCCGTCCCACTTCTCGTGGTGCCAGTGGGCGATCTCCTTGGCCAGGGTGAGAAATACCAGTGGCTGATCAATGTCCCGTTCAGCCTCCTCGATGGCATCGCTGCCGAGCTTGGCGTGGGTGCGCATGATCTGCCACTCCTCGGGCGTCAGCTTGCCCGGTTTTAGCAGGATCTGATCCGGTATGCCCACCTTGCCGATGTCGTGCAGCGGGGCCGAGCGGCTCAGCAGGTCGATGTAGCGGGGGGTCAGGGTCTCGGCAAAGCGGGGATGGGTCGACAGCGCGCTGGCCAGCTGCCTGACATAGCCCTGGGTGCGCAGGATGTGATTGCCGGTTTCGGGATCGCGGATCTCCGCCAGATGGGCGAGGGCGCGGATGGAGACCTGCTGGGTCAGATCATTTTCCGCCATGCGCCGTGCCACTTCGGCTTCCAGCGCGGCATTCTGGTTCTGCAGACCGTCGCGGGCCTGCTTGGCCTCCAGCTGGGTGCGTACCCTGGCCTGGACGATGGCGGGTTTGATGGGTTTGGTGATGTAGTCGGCGGCTCCCAGCGACAGGCCGTACTCTTCGCTCTGGGGATCGGCGAGGGCGGTGAGCAGCACGACCGGGATGCGGCTGGTTTGCCCGTTGAGACGCAACTGCTTGAGCACCTCGTAGCCGTCCATGCCAGGCATCATCACATCCAGCAGGATGAGGTCCGGTGTGATCTTGCCGGTGGCGATGCGCAGGCACTTCTCTCCGCTCTGGGCCGCGAGCACCCGGTAGGTGGAGGAGAGCAGGTCGGTCAGCACCATCAGATTCTCGGGGGAATCGTCGACAATCAGGATGGTGGCGGAGTGAGATGTAAACATGGATCCTCCGTGACGTTGTCTCAGTGAGTTCGAGTATAGAGTCAATTGTTACCAAGTAATAAGGACTTACCCCGATTTACCCCTTGCTGGAGAGAGGCCCGCAGGCGGGCCTTCACCAGTCAACGTCAGGAGGTTGTCTGCTGTGGCGGGATCAGCCGGCGCTGCCGTGGCTGCCCCAGCAGGCGATGGCGTCCCCCACCGAGAACTTGCCCTCCAGCAGGGCGCGACCGAGGATGATCCCCTTGACCCCGGAGCCCTTGAGCGCCTCGATATCCTCGATGCCGCCAATGCCGCCGGAGGCCTGGAAACCGACGCTCGGGTAGCGGGCGCAGAGATCCCGATAGAGTTCGACGTTGGTACCGGCCAGGGTGCCGTCACGGCTGATGTCGGTGCAGAGCACGTGCTTGAGCCCGGCGGGCAGGAAGCGCTCGATCAGTGCCTCTATGGTCACCCCGCTATTCTCCTGCCAGCCGGCTACCGCGATATGGCGATTGCCCTGGGCGTCGATATTGACGTCCAGTGCCAGCACGATGCGCTCGGGGCCGTACTTCTCCATCCAGTTGGCCACCAGATCCGGCGATTTGACGGCGGTGGAGCCGATCACCACCCGGCTGGCGCCGGCGGCCAGCAGGTCCGCCACATCCTGCTCGCTGCGCACGCCACCCCCTACCTGTACCGGTGCCTCGGTGGCCGACAGCAGCTGGGCGATGAGGGGGAGCTGGCGCGCCCTGGCATCCTTGGCACCGTCCAGATCCACCAGGTGCAGCTGCACCGCCCCCTGGGAGACATATTCATCGAAACGGGCCTGCGGGCTGTCGCTGTAGGCGGTCTTCTGGCCGTAGTCGCCCTGATAGAGCCTGACGACTTGGCCGTTAATCAGATCAATGGCTGGGATAATCATCCTTGTTAAAGCTCCAGAAAGTTTTGCAGTAGGCGGGCACCGGCCGCGCCGGAGCGCTCCGGGTGGAATTGGGCGCCGAAGAAGTTGTCACGACCGACAATGGCGGTAAACTGCTGGCCGTAGTCGCAGGTGGCGATGGTGGCGTCGGTCACCTCCAGGGCGTAGGAGTGGACGAAGTAGAAGTAGCTGCCGCTTGGGATCCCCTTGAGCAGCGGGTGGCTCTCGTCGTGCTCCACCTGATTCCAGCCCATGTGAGGCAGGCGCAGGTTGCCCACCTCCATCAGCCGGATCTTGCCAGGGACTATGCCGAGGCAGTCGATCAGCCCGCCCTTGTCTTCGCCCTCACTCATGGTCTCTTCGGAGGCCTCCGCCAGCATCTGCATGCCGAGGCAAAAGCCCAGCAGTGGCTGTTTGGCGGCGCGAATAAGCGGCACCAGATTGCGCTCGTTGAGGTTCTTCATGGCGGCCACGGCGGTGCCGACGCCGGGCAGGATCAGCTTGTCAGCCGCTTCGATGTCGGCCGCCTCGCGGGAGACCCGCGGTTGCACGCCGAGGCGCTCGAACGCCATCCTGACCGAGGCAAGGTTTGCACACCCAGTGTCGATGATGACCAGCTTCTGCTTGTTCACTTCCATCACAGCACCCCCTTGCTGGAGGGGAGTTCGCTCCCTTCCACTCGAATGGCCTGGCGCAGGGCACGGCCAAAGCCCTTGAACAGCGCCTCCACCTGGTGGTGGGTGTTGCCGCTGCCCACCTTCATCTGCAATGTGATGGCCATGGCGTCCGAGAGGGAGCGAAAGAAGTGGGGCACCATCTCGGTGGCCATCTCGCCCACGTTGTCGCGGCCAAAACCGCTCGGGCAGTCGAACACGAAGTAGGGGCGACCGCTCAAATCCAGCGCGGTGGCTACCTCCTGCTCGGTGAGCGGGGTCTCTTCATCCGCACGCGGGCGGCCATCGATCACCGCCTGCACCTCGTCCATCGCCAGCACGAAGCCGAAACGACCGATGCCGCGCTTGTTGCCAAGAGCCTGGCGCAGGGCCTGACCGAGCGCGAGGCCGACATCTTCCACCGTGTGGTGATCGTCGATGTGCAGATCGCCGCTGACCTTGAGCTTGAGCCTGAAACCGGCGTGGGTCGCTATCTGATCCAGCATGTGATCAAAAAAGCCGATGCCGGTTTCAATCTGGTTGCCGCCGCTCTTGTCTAAATCCACAGCCACCTGGATGCGGGTCTCCTTGGTATAGCGCTCCACCTCGGCAACTCGTCCTTTGGAGAGCAGCTGATCACGAATGGCGAGCCAGCCGTGATCTTGCGGGTGGTAGCGAATACCGCCAATGCCCATGTTCTCGGCAAGCTGCAGATCGGTCTGTCTGTCACCAATCACGAAGGAGTTGGCAAAGTCGATGCGACCCGAGGCGAGATACTCCTTGACCAGGCCGAGGTGGGGCTTGCGGCAGCTGCAGCCGTCGGTGGGGAAGTGAGGGCAGATCAGCACCTTTTCCCAGCTCACTCCTTGCGATTCGAACAGGTGCATCATCAGGTCGTGGGGCGGCTGGAAGTTCTCCAGCGGCAGGCTGGCGGTGCCCAGCCCATCCTGGTTGGTCACCATCACCAGCACGTAACCGGCGGCCTGCAGCTCGCGCAGTACCGGGATCACCATGGGTTCGAAGCGCAGCTTGGCGAGGCTGTCCACCTGCTTGTCGGTCACCGGCTCTTCAATCAGGGTGCCGTCGCGGTCGATAAACAAAAACGGGGTCTTCATCGCTACATCCTTGTCTTACAAAGTGGGAGAGGGCAGGTCACGCAGCACGGCCAGCACGGCGTCCATCTCGCCCTGATAGCCAATGGTGACGCGAATGCTGTTATCAAGGCCCGGCTTGCTGGAGAAGTCCCGCAGTATGATGCCGGCGGACTTCATGGCGGCAAAGACGGTGGCGCCATCCACAAAGCGCACCAGTACAAAGTTGCCCTTGTCCTCGAACACTTCCTTCACGCAGGCAAATCCTGCCAGCTCAGCCTTGAAGGCGACCTTTTGCCTGTTGAGCTCCACCACTCGCTCGCGCATCAGCTCGAGCCCCATGGGGGAGAGGGCCTGCGCCGCTATCTGGGCGATAGGCTCGGGAATGGGATAGGGGGCGATCACCTTGGCCAGCATGGCTATCACCTCCGGGTTTGCCAGCGTAAAGCCGCAGCGGATCCCCGCCAGGGCAAAGGCCTTGGAGAGGGTGCGGGTCACCACCAGATTGGGGAAGCGAGCCAGCAGGTCCACCACGGAAGCCTCGGGGCAGAACTCGATATAGGCCTCGTCCACCACCACGATGGCGCGATCCTGCGCCTTCTCCAGCAGGGCGATGAGCCCGTCGCGCCCCACCAGATCCCCGGTGGGGTTGTTGGGGGAGCAGAGAAATACCAGCTTCACGTCGCCGAGGCGATCGGCGATGGCGGGCCAGTCCGGCTGGCGGCTGGCGGTGAGCGGTTGTTCGACGATACCGACACCACAGGTCTCGGCGCTGATGGCGTACATGCCGTAGGTGGGGGGGCAGATGAGGATCTGATCCTGTCCCGCCTCGCAGAAGGTGCGGATCAACAGCTCGATGGCCTCGTCGGCACCGCGGCTCACCAGCACCTGATCGGGATTGACCCCAGCGTAGGCGGCATAGCCGTTCACCACCTCGGTCGGCTGGCACTCGGGGTAGCGGTTGAGGCGGCTCCCCTCGATGGTGAAGGGATAGGCCAGCGGGGCCTCGTTGGCGTTGAGCCAGACGTGGCCCTTGCCGCCGATGCGGCGGGCAGATTGATAGGGGGTGAGGGCCCGCACCACGCGGCGCGCCAGATTGGCAATGCTCATGACAAATCCTTCTGCTGTGCTGTTTGTTGGGGCGCGGCGGCCAGGGCGTTCAACCTCAGGGTGACGGCATTCTTGTGGCCATCAAGCCCCTCGGCCTGGGCGATGCGCTGGACTATGGGACCAAGGCCCTGGATGCCCTCTGCACTCAACTCCTGCACCGTGTAGCGGCGCTGATAGTCGGCGAGGCCAAGGCTCGAGCAGGTGCGGGCATAGCCATAGGTAGGCAGGGTGTGGTTGGTGCCGCTGGCGTAATCGCCGACCGATTCCGGTGTCCATGCCCCGAGGAAGATGGAGCCGGCGTTTTCAAGCCGGTCCAGCAGCTCGCGCGGGGCGCGGGTCTGCACGATCAGGTGCTCCGGCGCGTAGGCGTTGGAGATGGCGCAGGCCTCGGCCAGATCGTCACAGAGGATCACCAGACTGCTGCCGAGTGCTTTAGCTGCGATGTCGCGCCGAGTGAGCTTGGCCAGCTGGCGCTTGATCTCGCCGTTGATGGCGTCGGCCAGCAGCGGTGAGGTGGTCACCAGCACCACCTGGCTGTCGGGGCCGTGCTCGGCCTGGGAGAGCAGATCCGCCGCCACGAAGGCCGGGTTGGCGCTCTCGTCGGCGATCACCAGCACCTCGGAGGGGCCGGCCGGCATGTCGATGGCGGCGCCGCGCCAGTCGCGGGACACCTGGCCCTTGGCTTCGGTCACATAGGCGTTGCCCGGGCCGAAAATCTTGTCCACCTTGGGAATGCTTTCGGTGCCGTAAGCCATGGCGGCGATGGCCTGGGCACCGCCGATGGCGAACACCTTCTCGACCCCGCAGGCGCGAGCGGCAAACAGGATCTCGTCGCTGGCCGGGGACGGGGTGCAGAGCACCACTTCTCGGCAACCGGCGATCGCTGCCGGAATGGCCAGCATCATCACGGTGGAGGGGAGCGGCGCGCTGCCTCCCGGCACGTAGAGGCCGACCCGGCTGATGGGTTGGGTGCGCAGCTCGCACACCACTCCGGGCTGGGTTTCCACCCGTACCACGGGTTGCGCTTGCGCGGCGTGGAAGGTGCGAATGTTGGCGATGGCCGCCTCGATGGCGCCCTTGATGTCGTCATCGAGGCGCTCGCAGGCGGCCTCGATTTCGGCATTGCTTACCTGCAGTTGCTGACGCGGGGCACGTTCGAAACGCTGGCTCAGCTCGCGCAGGGCCTCATCGCCCCGGCTGCGTACCGAGCCGATGATCTCCCGCACCACGGCGCCGATGTCGGCTTCGTCACTCAGGGCGGGCCGGGTCAGCACGTCGGCCTGCTGGGCGGGGGAGAGGGTCTTCCAGATCAGGGTCTGCATGATGTCCCTTCCTTATTCCATCATCTTCTCGATGGGCAGCACCAGAATGGAGCTGGCACCCAGCGCCTTGAGCTGCTCCATGGTCTCCCAGAACAGGGTCTCGCTGGAGACGACGTGCAACGCCACCTGATTGGTCTCGCCCGCCAGCTGCATGATGGTGGGACGTTCGGCCCCCGGCAGCAGATCGGTGATGGCATCGAGCTTGTCCTTGGGGGCGTGCAGCATGATGTACTTGCTCTCGCGCGCCTGCTGCATCCCCTGAATGCGGGGCAGCAGGGTGTCGATGATCTTCTGCTTGGCATCGGACAAGGGGTTGGGCGCTTGCACCAGCACCGCCTTGGAGCGGTAGATAACCTCCACCTCTTTGAGGCCGTTGGCCTCCAGGGTGGCACCGGTGGAGACCAGATCGCAGATGGCGTCGGCCAGGCCCGCGCGCGGCGCCACTTCTACCGAGCCGCCCAGCATCACGCTCTTGAAGGCGAGCCCTTTCTCGTCGAAGAAGCGCTTGAGCAGCCCAGGGTAGGAGGTGGCGATGCGCTTGCCGGCGAGGCTCTCTGGCCCGGTGTAGTTGACATCGTCCGGCACCGCCAGGGAGAGGCGGCAGCCGCCGAAGTCGAGCTGTTTGAGGGTCTTGACCGCAAAGGGCTGGCCCTGGGAGGCGCGGATAAGCTGCACCTCTTCCAGCACGTTCTCGCCGATGATGCCAAGGTCGACCACCCCTTCCATCACCAGCCCCGGGATGTCGTCATCGCGCACCCGCAGGATGTCGATGGGCATGTTCTCGACATGGGCGATGAGGCGCTGCTCGCGCAGGTTGATCTTGAGGCCGCAGCTCTTGAACAGGGCCTGGGAGTCCTGGCTCAGACGACCGGATTTTTGCATGGCGATGCGCAGACGTTGTGTTTCCATTGCTCGATTTCCTTCTAGTCAAAAACGAAAAAACCCTCGGAAGTGGGTGCTTCCGAGGGTTTATGAATCTTGCGGTCCTTTTGGAAGTCACCAGTTAAGTGTCTTCCAGCAGTCAACCTCCTGAAAGACTATTCGGGATGATGATGGTGGTGATGAGTCTTCAGGCTGGTGAACTGCATGTAATCAATCCTTTACAAATAAGATGTCGTAGTTGACGCCCGATTTAAACTACCTGCCTTGACGGAAAAAGCAACCGGAAAATGTGATTTGGTCGATTAAAGTTGAGAAAACGGTTTTATGGTCGATAACTAGACAAGGTGAGCCAGAGGAGGCGACATCATGCCCAGCCAGGACCTGTTATTCCCCATTCTGCCCAGGGCGCCGGCCGCGCCGAGCAGTGACGACATCAAGCGGGAAGTAACCCAGATCAGCCAGAAGCATCAGTTGCGCAAGACCAGCACCGACAACGGCGACTCCCAGCAGCGCCAGCAGCCTTACCCCTCGGCCAAGCGTGATCAGGAAAAGCCTGAAGAGGACGATCACAAGCCGGATCCCGATCACCAGATCGATCTCTTCGTCTAGGGGCAGAAGTCAGTCCCGCTTTTGCCACCTTTTTGGCATAATGCCCCCTTTTGTTGCAGCGGGACGCCCCTTTGACCATCCAGACCCTGTTCAAGCCAGACGGCCCTCTGGCCAGCCATATCGACGGTTTTGTCGCCCGCGCCCCGCAACTGGAGATGGCCGAAGCGGTGGCCAACGCCATCAAGTCACACGGTCGCTTGCTGGTGGAGGCGGGCACAGGTACCGGCAAAACCTACGCCTATCTGGTGCCGGCGCTGGAATCCGGCAAGCGGGTGGTGATCAGCACCGGCTCCAAGAACCTGCAAGAGCAGCTCTTCTATCGAGACCTGCCGACCATCACCGGCGCACTCTCCTATACCCCGCCGGTGGCTCTCCTTAAGGGGCGCAGCAACTATCTGTGCATCGAGCGGATGAACCGGTTGCTCAGCGAATCCCACCTGCAAAAGCCCGAAGTGCTCAACGATCTGGTCAAGGTGAAGTCCTGGTCCACCGCCACCGCCACCGACAACGGTGACGTGGGCGATATTCCGGGGCTGCAGGAGAATGCCGAGATCCTCGCGCACGTCACCAGCACCAATGAAAACTGCCTCGGCCGCGATTGCCCCTATTACGACGACTGCCATCTGGTGGTGGCCCGTCGCCGCGCCATGGATGCCCAGGTGGTGGTGATCAACCACCACCTCTTCTTCGCCGACATGGCGGTGAAAGACACCGGATTTGGCGAGCTGGTGCCCGAAGCACAGGTCTATGTGTTTGATGAAGCGCACCAGCTGCCCGAGATCGCCACCAACTACTTTGGCAAGTCGGTGGGCAGCCGCACCATCCAGGATCTGGCGCAGGATATCCAGCTTGCCTATCGGGCCGAGGCCCACGACATGGGCCAGCTTGGCAAGGCGGCGGACAGGCTCGCCATCGCAAGCCAGGACTTGCGGCTCGCCTTCGGGGTGGACGGCGGTCGTGGCAACACCCGTGACATGTTGCGCCAACCGCTCTGGGGCCAGGCGCTGGCCCGCCTCAACGATGCACTCGGCCTGTGTTACGAGGTGCTGAAGCTGGCGCTGGGGCGAGGGGAGCAGCTTGACCACTGTTTCGAGCGCATCAGCGAGCTGCGCACTCGTCTTGGCGAGGTGCTGGCGGTCAACCAGACCGGATTCTCCTACTGGTATGATTGCTCGCGGCTCCATTTCACCCTCAATCTGACCCCGCTGTCGGTGGCCGAGCGCTTCGGCGCCGAGGTGCTGCGCCCCGAGGTGGCCTGGGTGTTTACCTCGGCCACGCTGACGGTGGACATGCGCTTTGATCACTTCAAGGCGGAGTTGGGGCTGGCCGGCAGCGCCGAGCTTATTCTCGACAGCCCGTTCGACTATGGCGAGCAGGCGCGCCTGTGTGTGCCGCGCTTCCTGCCCGAGCCCAATGCCTTTGGTCGGGGCGAGCAGCTGGCCAACCTGATGATCCCGCTCATCAACAAGACGCCGGGGGGCTGTTTCTTCCTCTGTACCAGTCATCAGGTGATGCGCCAGGTGGCCGAGGTGCTGCGCCGGGAGATCGGTCGCACCGTGTTGCTGCAGGGGGAAGACAACAAGCAGCGGCTGCTCAAGGAGTTCGTCGAGAATGGCCGCGCCGTGCTGGTGGCGACCAGCAGCTTCTGGGAGGGGATCGACGTGCGTGGTGCCGCGCTCTCCTGTGTTATCATCGACAAGCTGCCGTTTGCCAGCCCCGACGATCCGCTGCTGAAGGCGCGGGTGGATGATTGCAAGCTCAGGGGCGGTGATCCCTTCGCCGATATCCAGCTGCCCAAGGCGGTAATTGCCTTGAAGCAGGGGGTGGGGCGACTCATTCGTGATCGCAGTGATCACGGCGTACTGGTCATCTGTGATCCCCGCATGGTCAACAAACCCTACGGCGCGACCTTCATCAAGAGCCTGCCCGCGATTCCTCGGACTCGAGAGCTGGCCACCCTGGGCGGGTTTTTCGATCGCAAGGGCTGAATCTACCGAAGATGCTGCGCACCCGTGCGATGGCGTGACGACCACGCTGCCGATAGGGGCCGAGGCGGCCCGCAATTCGCGCACCAGAATGTGAAAACTGCTGGCAGAGCCTGCTTGCAGATTATGTAATTGACTGATTTTATAGAGATTGGAAAGCATGAACGAGTTGAAGATCCTGGCCGTAGATACCGCCACCGAAGCCTGCTCCGCCGCCTTGCTGGTGGGGGAAAAGGTATTCTCCCGTTGGGAAGAGGCGCCGCGGGATCACACCCGTAAAATCCTGCCCATGGTTCAGGCTGTGTTGGACGAGGCCGGGGTAACCTTGGACGAGCTCGATGCCATCGCCTTCGGCCGTGGTCCCGGCTCCTTTACCGGGGTGCGGATCGGCATCGGCGTGGCGCAGGGGCTGGCGCTGGGCGCAGGTGTACCGCTGATCGGTATCTCCACCCTGGCCGCCATGGCGCAGGGGGCTCATCGGCTAGACGGCGCCGAGCGGGTGTTGACCGCCATCGATGCGCGCATGGACGAGGTCTACTTCGGCCATTATGAGCTCATCGATGGCCGCATCCAGCTGGTGGGCGAAGAGGTGGTGAGCGGCCCCGCCGCACTGGTGGCGTCCCGCGGCATGCTGCCGGGCAGCTTTACCCGCGTCGGTACCGGATTTGAGACCTATGGCGAGACCCTCGCTGCGCTGGCCGACGAGCTGGTGGCGAGCCAGGTACGCTTCCCGGCGGCAGAGGACATGCTGCCGCTTGCCCGTAGCGCCTGGCTGGCCGGCGAGGCGGTGGCGGTCGAGCAGGCGACCCCGGTATATTTGCGTGACAAGGTGACCTGGAAGAAGCTGCCGGGTCGCGAATAAGGGCAGGAGTGGCAGACTTGTCGCTCATGCCGGTCGACACAGGCCCCATGCGGGCGGTTGAGAGGTCGGGCCCAGCCCGACCCAAGGAGAGTGACATGTTGAAGCGTGCAATGGTGATGGGGGCCGCCGGCCTTCTGCTCGGTGCCTGCAGCTCGGTCCCGCAAGAGCTGGCCTATGAGCCCGCCAACCAGCTGGTGGCCTACCAGCCGGCGCTTGCCGGCCTGGAAGGCAAGCCGGCCCGCTGGAGCGGCGTCATCTCGTCGGTACACAACAAGGCGGATCAGAGCGTCATCGAGGTGGTCTATCTGCCGCTCAAGTCCAACGGGGTGCCGGAGCAGACCGAACAGAGCCCGGGCCGTTTTCTGGCCATCATGCAGGGTTTTGTCGACCCGACCCTCTATGCCAAGGGGCGCAGCCTGACGGTGCTCGGCACCATAGCCCAGCCGGTGGACAGCCAGATTGGTGAGCATAAATACCGCTTCTCGGTGCTCAAGGTGACGGGCAGCAAGCTGTGGCCGCCGGTCAAGGAGGTGGAGATCCGCTACATGGATCCCTACTTCTACGACCCCTTCTATGATCCCTACTGGCCGAGACGGCCGCTGCGCCGCTAGGAGCTGGGCATGAACACCTTGCTGCAAGAGCGCTTCCTGACCCTGGCCGACGGCCGCCGGGTTGCCTTGCTCGAGAGCCCGCCGGCGCAGGGAGAGCAGGGGGACAAACCGCTGCTGCTTGCCCTGCATGGCTGGCTCGACAACAGCGCAAGCTTTGTGCCCCTGGCCCCCTTTCTGACTCACTTTCACCTCGTCTGTGTCGATCTGCCGGGGCACGGTCACTCGGATCACAAGAACACACCCTATGTCTTTGTCGACTGGCTGGACGATCTCTATCAGATCACCCAGGCCGCCGGCTGGTCGCGCTTTGTGCTGCTGGGCCACTCCCTCGGGGCGCTGATTGCCTCCGCCTATACCGGGGTCTTCCCCGAGCAGGTGGAGCGGCTCATTCTGCTGGAGGGGCTCGGACCCCTCAGTCAGCCGGACGACGCCGTGCCGGAGCAGCTGCGCCGGGCCATCCTCAACCGCAGCAGAACCCGCGAGCGAGCCTCCCAGGGCTTTGCCTCCATCGACGAAGCGGTGGCGGCGCGCTGCAAGGTGGCGGACATCACCCCGAGTGCGGCACGCCTTATCTGCGAGCGGCAGTTGGAAGCCCGGGCAGGGCGCTGGCACTGGCGCAGCGATCCCCGTCTGCGGGATCTCTCCCCCATGCGCATGAGCGAGGGGCAGGCTCAGGCGCTGATCCGGGCCATCCGTTGCCCGGTGCTGTTTATCGCCGGCGCAGAGGGATTTGCCAGCCTGCAGGTACAGTGGGGAGAGCGTCATGCCGCCTTTACACGCATTGAACGTGTCGTTTTGGCGGGAAACCACCATTTTCATATGGAAAATTCGGCAGAGACCGCGGTTTGTATCGAAAAATTTTGTCAAATTCGGTAGAATCGGCGGCTTTCAATAATTCCAGGTTTGTCTTCCCCCTCACATTTTTCTGTTGTTAATTCGCTGTTAATTGATGTTGCCCTATGTAAATATGGGCGACATTAGAGTATGAGCTTAAAACAACTGCTTGAAATGGATGTGAACAGGGACGGAGGCAACACAGTGAGCGCACAGGTGCTAGTTATGCAGGAGAAGTTCGTGGAAAAAGTCTGGCTGAAGCGTTATCCAGAAGGGGTGCCCGCCGAGATCAATCCAGACCAATACAGCTCCCTGGTCGAGATGTTTGAAGAGTCGGTGAACGAGTTTGCCGACCAGCCTGCCTTCGTCAACATGGGGCAGACCATTACCTATCGTCGTCTCGAGGAGCAGTCCCGCGCCTTTGCCGCCTACCTGCAAAACGAGCTCAAGCTGAGCCAGGGTGACCGGGTCGCCGTGATGATGCCCAACCTGCTGCAGTATCCCATCGCCGTGTTCGGCATCCTGCGTGCCGGCATGATAGTGGTCAACGTCAACCCGCTCTACACCCCGCGCGAGCTGGAGCACCAGCTCAAGGACTCCGGCGCCAAGGCCATCGTCATCGTCTCCAACTTTGCCCACACCCTGGAAAAAGTGGTCTACGACACCCCGGTCAAGCACGTGATCTTGACCCGGATGGGGGACAACCTGGGGCTGGCCAAGGGGACCCTGGTCAACTTCGTGGTGAAATACGTCAAGAAGCTGGTGCCCAAGTACAATCTGCCCCACGCCAGCACCATGCGTCAGGCATTGGCCAAGGGGCGCTATCTGCAGTACATCAAGCCCGAGATCAACAACGACGATCTCGCCTTCCTGCAATACACCGGCGGCACCACCGGCCTCTCCAAGGGGGCCATGCTGACCCACCGCAACATGATCGCCAACGTGGAGCAGTGCCTCGGTGTCTATGGCCCTGTGCTGGAGCGGGGCAAGGAGTTCGTGGTCACCGCGCTGCCGCTCTACCACGTCTTCGCGCTGACCGTGAACTGCCTGCTGTTCATGCGTCTGGGTGGCTACAACCTGCTGATCAGCAACCCGCGCGACATCCCGGGCTTTGTCAAAGAGATCAAGAAGTACCCCTTCACCTGCATCACCGGGGTCAACACCCTGTTCAACGCGCTGGTCAACAATGGCGAGTTCCAGAGCATGCCGTTTGACAAGCTCAAGCTCACCATCGGCGGCGGCATGGCGGTGCAGCGGGCGGTGGCCGAGCAGTGGAAGGCGTTGACCGACACTCCGCTGCTGGAAGGTTACGGCCTGACCGAGTGTTCACCCCTGGTGAGCGTCTGCCCCTACGATCTGGTGGACTACAACGGTTCCATCGGCCTGCCGGTCTGCTCCACCGACATCCGGCTGGTGGATGACAACGGTCAGGTGATCCACGAACTCGGCAAACCGGGGGAGATGCAGGTACGCGGCCCGCAGGTGATGAGCGGTTACTGGCAGCGGCCGGAAGCCACCGCCGAGGTGATGCAGGATGGCTGGCTCTGTACCGGCGATATCGCGGTGTGCGACGAGCAGGGCTTCTTCAAGATCGTCGATCGCAAGAAAGACATGATCCTGGTCTCCGGTTTCAACGTCTATCCGAACGAGATCGAAGACGTGGTGGCGCTCCACCCGAAAGTGCTGGAAGTGGCCGCCGTCGGCGTGCCGCACAAGGTCTCTGGCGAGCTGGTGAAGATCTTCGTGGTGAAGAAAGATCCAAAGCTGCTGGAAGACGAGATTATTGCGCACTGCCGCAAACATCTGACTGCCTATAAGGTCCCGAAACTGGTAGAATTTCGTGACGAACTTCCCAAGACCAATGTGGGCAAGATCCTGCGCCGCGTGCTGCGCGACGAGGAGATTGCCAAGCAGTAACCGGCGTGGCGCTGCCAAGCAGCATGCCGTCGTTATGCAAAACCGTGGGTCAGCCCACGGTTTTTTCTTTTGGCCCTGATCAACGCGCAGGCACAGATGCATTATCAACTCATTTCACAGCAAGCCGAACTGGATCAGTATCTCGCCTCCCTGGCCGACGTTCCCCTGGCCATCGATACTGAATTCGTCCGCACCCGTACCTATTACCCCCAGCTGGGCCTGTTCCAGATCTATGACGGCCACCAGCTGGCACTGCTGGATCCCTTGACGCTGGATCTCTCCTCCCTCTGGCAGCGACTCGGTCGGGCAGGGCAGATCGCCATTTTGCACGCCTCCGGCGAAGATCTGGAGCTTATCCAGCATCAGGCGGGTCATCTGCCCAACCAGATGCACGACACCCAGCTGGCGGCAGCCTTTCTGGGCCACGGGGTCTCGGTGGGCTTCGGCGCCCTGGTCAACGAGTTTCTCGGCGTGACCCTGGAAAAGGATCAGGCGCGCACCGACTGGCTGGCGCGTCCGCTCACCCCCCGTCAGCTCGAATATGCGGCGGCCGACGTCTTCTATCTGCTGCCTCTCTACGACAAGGTGATGGCGGCGCTGCGTGAAAGCGGCAAGTTCGCCTGGTTCGAGCAGGAGTGCCAGAACCACTCCGCCCGCAAGACCCAGAGCAGCGATCCCCGTCAGGCCTATCTCGACATCGTCAACGCCTGGCAGTTGGGGCGCCGCGAGCTGGCGATACTGCGCGAGCTGGCCGCCTGGCGTCAGCAGGAGGCGGTGCGCCGGGATCTGGCCCTCAACTTCGTGGTCAAGGAGCTGCACCTGTTCAAGGTGGCGGAGCGCAAGCCCACCTCCCTGCGGGATCTCAACGAGCTGGGGCTGGCCCCCATCGAGATCAAGATCCACGGCAAGCGGATGCTGGACATCGTGGCCGCCGCTCAGCAGAGCGATCCTGCCGGCTGGCCCGAGCCCATTCGCCGGCTGGTGGATTACCCCCAATACAAGGCCGAGCTCAAGCGCATCAAGGGGATGGTGGAAGAGAAGGCCAAGGCCAGCAATATTCCGCCCGAACTGGTAGCCAGCAAGAAGATCATTCACCAGTACTTCACCTGGAGCTGGCGCATGAGCGACGAAGAGCGGGCCCGAGCCGACAAGCCCATGCTGCTGCAGGGCTGGCGCTTTGAGCTGGTTGGCCATCTGTTGGCCCAATGAGCGAGTACACAAGAGAACGGGCCCACTGGGCCCGTTTTTTTTCATTTGATGGGCGGCAACTGATAACGATAGCGGGCCAGGATCTGGGTGTATTCCGGGCTGGTGAGCAGCGCCTGGATGGCCTCGTCCAGCCGGTGCAGCTGGGCTGGCGTGGTGGTGCGCCGACTCAGCATCAGATGCACCGGTGTGCGCTGGATATTGAGCAGGGGGGTGAGGTCATCAAGCGGGATACCGGCCAGGCTTATCTCCTGCAGCCCCATGGGATCGATGACCACCCCCTGAATGCGGCCGGCCAGCAGCAGCTTGAGCAAGGGCTCCATCCGCAGGCGGGCCAGCAGCCGATCCTGCATCTGGGGCGATTGCATGAAGGTGCGAAAATCGGTGCCGTAATCAAAATCACGCATCATCCCTATGGTGAAATCCTGCCGTGGCAGCAGGTCCGAGAGCTGGGTGATCCCTTGCCAGCGCGCCCTGTCCTGACGGCGCACCAGCAGCACTGTCTCTTCGTTGCGATAGGGCAGGCTGAAGCGGGCGTACCGCTCGCGCTCGGCGGTCTGGTTGGCGGACATGGTGAGCTGGATGGTGCCGAACTCCAGCTCGCGCAGTACGCGGGCCCAGGGCATCTCGCTGTAGCTGGCGCTAAAGCCGGCCCGGCTGAAGATGGCTTGCAGCAGGTCGATGTCCAGCCCCTGTAGCTGCTGCTGTTCGTCGCGAAAGCTGAACGGGTGCCAGCTGGCCCAGCCCACCTGCAGTGACTCCTGCGCCCAGGCGGCGGTGCACAAACACCATAACAACAAGACTCTGTACACGGAGCTATCCCTGTTCAGCGTGGTTGTTGTTGATTATTGAATAGAAATGTCGGGCTGACCAGCCCGGGGGAAAGGATGCACGAAGGTGCATCCCTCAGAGCTCGTGGGCGTGGAATCCCTTGCGATAGCGGGCTTCGCAGCGCGGGCAACGTTGCAGGGTCGGGTCCTGCTCCAGCGATTCGATGGCCAGCGGCTCCTCGCAGTCGGAGCAGAGGCCATAGAGGCCCAGATCCATCTGGCAAAGCGCCGCATCGATCCGCTTGAGCCGGGCCACGCTCTGCTCCACCTTGGGCAAGTCGAGGCGGCTGGTGAGATCGACCAGCTGATCCCGCTCGCAGTGATCCACCTGCTCCGCCCACTCGTCACGCCGACAGGCTTTGAGCTGACAGATCAGCTCTTCTCTTACTTGCGCCCAGTCAGTCAGCAGGCGATCACGCCACACGGCCAACTGAGCTTGCGTCATTTCACACACACTAGCCCCCAACGGACGAATAACAAATTGTGGGCAGTATAGGGAAGCGACAGGATTATCAAGATGATATGCGTCAAGTAAAGAACGGTTAGATCACAGTTTTCGCGGCCTGCAGCAGGGCGTCCCGAATGGGATGGGTCTCCTTGAGTACCCGGATTTCCTGAAACAGCTGGTCTGCCTCGGGATACTCCCGCTTGAGGTAGCTGAACCATTGCTTGATGCGACTCGGGTAGTAGTCGGCCTTCTCGCTCGTTAGGTCCTGTTCGGTGTAGTTCACCATCAACTGCAGCACCTCGGCCCAGCTCATGTGGGCACAGCCGCTCTTCATCACGTTGGCCAGGTTGGGCAACGAGATGGCGCCGCGGCCCACCATCAGGGCATCGCAGCCGGACACTTGGGCGCAGGCGAGGGCATCGGCATGGTTCCAGATCTCGCCGTTGGCGGTGACCGGGATGGGCAGGGCACGGCGAATGGCGTCCACATACTCCCAGTGAGCCGGCGCCTTGTAGCCTTCGCGCTTGGTGCGGGCGTGCACGGCCAGCTCGTTGGCCCCGGCCTGATGAACCGCCTGGGCGTTCTCCAGATAGAGATCCTTGTCATCGTAGCCGAGGCGGATCTTGGCGCTCACCGGCAGATGGGCCGGCACCGCTTCGCGCACTGCCTTGACGATGCGATAGATGGTCTCGGGCTCCTTGAGCAGCACGGCCCCTCCCTTGCTCTTGTTGACCGTGGGGGCGGGGCAGCCAAAGTTGAGATCGACGCCGGGGGAGCCAAGCTCGATGGCCCGCAGCGCGTTTTCGGCCAGCCATTCTGGGTGTTGGCCCAGCAGCTGTACCCGCACCGGCGTGCCGGCCCGGGTCTTGCCGTCCTGCTTGAGCTCGGGACAGAGGCGATGGAACACCTTGGCCGGCAGCAGCTGATCGACCACCCGGATGAATTCGCTGACACAGAGGTCGTAGTCGTTGACGGAGGTGAGCACCTCCCGCATCAAGTGATCCAGTACCCCCTGCATGGGGGCCAAAATAACGCGCATAACCGGTTCCGCAGGGCAAACAGAGAAAAAAGAGCGCAGATTGTAGTGGCAATGGCCGGGATTGTCAGCCGTTTGCCCACTCGATGAACCCAATCGACGGCCACCGCCTGGGCCAGGCTGTCAGCTTCCAGGCCAACTCTGTTAGGCTAAAGGCAGAGATACATTCAGAGGAGTACCCATGAAACGCTGGTGTCTGATGGCCCTGGGCTGGCTTGCCTTCGCCACCGGGATAGTCGGGATAGGCCTGCCCCTGCTGCCGACCACCCCCTTCATGCTGCTGGCGGCGGCGCTGTTTGCCCGCTCGTCTCCCCGCTTTCATCGCTGGCTGCTAAGCCATCCTTGGTTCGGGCCTCCCATTGCTGACTGGCAGCAGTATCGCGGCATTCGCCGCCATGCCAGGCGGCGCGCTATTTTCTTTATTCTGCTCTCCTTCTCGGTGTCGCTGGCGGTGGTGCCCCTGCTGTGGGTCAGGCTGCTGCTCATTGCCATAATGGTGATCCTGCTCACCTGGTTAATGCGGCTGCCGGTGCTGGAGCCAGTTGCAATGGAGAAGTGAAGTCCCTAAGCTATTGCGGCAATAATGCTATGGAGTCGGCCCGTCATTTTTGCGTGACGGGCCTTTTTATTTCCCGCTGGCGGGAAGCTGAGAGAAACGACCATCTGCGTCGAAAAACAAACGGTCAAACCATGAATCCGGAAACCCTGAAATTTATCGAAGCGAGCATCAAGACCATTCCCGACTATCCGAAGCCGGGCATTCTGTTTCGCGACATCACCAGCCTGATCGAGAATGCCGAGGCCTTCAAGGCCACCATTGATCTGCTGGCCAATCACTATCGTGATCAAGGGATCACCAAGATTGTCGGTACCGAAGCGCGCGGCTTCATCTTCGGCGCGCCGGTAGCCTTCGCCATGGGTCTGGGCTTCGTGCCGGTTCGCAAGCCGGGCAAGCTGCCCCGCGCCGTCATCGAGGAGTCCTACGCCCTCGAATATGGCACCGACACCCTGCAACTGCACACCGACGCCATCGTGCCCGGTGACAAGGTGCTGGTGGTAGACGATCTGCTGGCTACCGGCGGCACCGTCGATGCCACCGTCAAGCTGATCCGCCGCGCTGGCGGTGAAGTGGCCGATGCCGCCTTCATCATCTCCCTGCCGTCGCTGGGTGGTGATGCCCGCCTGACCGCCGCCGGCGTCAAGGTGGTCTCCCTGGTCGAACTGCCGGGCGAATAAGCCGCCAGTCCGATCACGCAGACGGGCCTCGTCAGTCCGTTGCCTGCGTCCAAACCGGTGCCCGAGCGGGCATCGGTTTGAAATTCAAGCGATCCCTCCCGCCTCGGCCGATAGCCGATACAGCCCGCCCCGCATTTGTGTTAGCATCCAGCCTCAATGCCTTGTCATCCCTGCATCGAGATCTATGAGCTATCAGGTTCTGGCGCGTAAATGGCGCCCCCATACGTTTGAACAAGTGGTAGGCCAGCATCATGTGCTGACCGCCTTGACCAACGCCCTGGATCAGGGACGGCTGCATCACGCCTATCTGCTGAGCGGTACTCGCGGAGTCGGCAAGACCACCATCGCGCGCATCCTGGCCAAGAGTCTCAACTGCGAGCAGGGGATCAGCAGTCATCCGTGCGGCGTGTGCGACACCTGCCGCGAGATCGATCAGGGCAACTTCGTCGATCTGCTGGAGATAGACGCGGCGTCGCGCACCAAGGTGGAAGATACCCGCGAGCTGCTCGACAACGTCCAGTACCGACCGGCCCGTGGCCGTTTCAAGGTCTATCTCATCGACGAAGTGCACATGTTGTCGCGCCACAGCTTCAACGCGCTGCTGAAAACCCTGGAAGAGCCGCCCCCCTATGTGAAGTTCCTGCTGGCCACCACGGATCCACAGAAGCTGCCCATCACCATTTTGTCGCGCTGCCTGCAGTTTCATCTGAAGAGCCTGGATCAGACCCAGATCGCCAAGCAGCTTGAATGGGTGCTGGATCAGGAGGGACAACCCTTCGAGCCGCGCGCATTGCTGGCCCTGGCCAAGGCGGCAGACGGTAGCATGCGCGATGCCCTGAGCCTGACCGATCAGGCGCTGGCCCACGGCAATGGCAGCGTGCGCACCGACAGCGTGCTGGCCATGCTGGGGACCCTGGATCACCGCCATCTGCATCAACTGCTGGAAGCTGTGCTGCGCCAGGATGCACCCGCCACCATGGCCAAGATCACCGAGATAGCGACCCTGGGGCCCGACTTTGATCAGCTCCATGCCGAGCTGGAAGGGCTGCTCCATCGCATCGCCATGGCGCAGCTGTTGCCCGCCACCGTGCAGGAGCAGGGGGCGGATGCCGATGCCCTGCTGCAACTGGCCCAGGCCATGAGCCCGGAAGAGGTGCAGCTCTGCTATCAGATCGTGCTGGGTGGCCGCAAGGATCTGCCCTGGGCCCCCGATGGCCGCACCGCACTGGAGATGACCTGCCTGCGGATGCTGGCCTTCTCGCCCCGGCGCGAGGTGTTGCACCCCGCCAGCCTGACGGCGCTGCCTCCGGCACTCGGTGGCCTGCCCGCCGCCGGTGCGAGGAGCCCAGCCCCCGCCTTGGGAAAGCCCGAGGGGGTTGAGCCACCCCTGGCCACCGGCATGATGCCGCAGGCTCCGTCAGCCGACGCCGCGATTTCGCCTGCGCCGGTTACTTCTTCTGCACCAGCCGAACACCAAGGGACGCAGGAGGCCGGACAGGCCGCCCAGCCTCACTCACAGTTGGCTGACATGGCGGAGCCGGAAGGCGGCGCCGCGCTGGATCCGCTCTTTGCCGAGCAGGCGGAGTTGCTGCGTGAAGCCGAGCAGATGGGCTATGAGGCTGCGCCCGAACCTATTGCGCCCACGGCTCAGCCTGCCGCAGCCGAGCCCGCGTCCTCCGTACAAGGCGCCGTACCAACGAATGTGGCTGACGAAGTGGCTGACAGCGGGGAGGGGAGTGTCTCTTCAACGGTGGCCAGCATGCAGAGCCTGCTGGGCAAGCGCAATCTGCTGCGAAGCCGCCTGCGCGGCGAGCCGAGCGGCAGTGCGGCGCCAGCCCGGGCGACACCGGTCAAGCCGATGGCGACCGCCAAACCGGCACCGGTGGCACCGGCTGCGGCCATGCCGCCCTCGGCGCCCCACTCCCCGAGTGCCCCCCGGGTGCAGGCACCTGCCCAGGCGGTCCAGTCAGGTTACGATGAGTTGCCGCCGCTCGATGCCTATGAAGAGAGCGGCAGCGACTACGAAGAGTATTTGAATCAGGGTTTCAACGATGCGTTCGCCAGTGCCCCCTTGCCGGAGCGAACCACCCAGGTGATGCAGCCAGCGCCTGCCGCGCGTCCCCAGGCGGATGATCTGCCGCCCTGGGATCTGGATGGCAGTGCCGGCCGGCAGACGGTTGCTGCACCGAGTGCCCCGGCCACCGTTGCAACGCCCCCTGAGGAGACCATCAGCGAGCCAGCCGCCTCGGTCATGGAAACCATCGACTGGAACGAGCTGGAGAGCGACAACCAGCCGCAGGGGAGTGAGGAGGCGGCCAGATTGATCCCCTCTTCGCTGCTGGCCAATTGCGGCGACCATTGGGCCGAACTGATTGCCCGCACCGGTGTGGGCGGCCGCCTGCGCCAGCTGGCCATCAATTCGGTGATGGAGCAGCAGGGCGACAAGGTGCTGCTGACTCTCAAACCCGAGCAGCGCCATCTGGTGAGCGACAGGGCGCGCGCCGATCTGGCCGAGATCATCGGCCCCGAACTGGGGCTTGCGGTACAGGTGAACGTCACCCTGGGCGTGGTGCCCGAGCGGGAAACCCCGCTCGAGATTGAGCACCGCCTCTACCTCGGGGTGCGGGAGCAGGTCACCCGGGATCTGGAGCAGGATCCCAACGTGCAATTCTTGCAACAGCGGTTTGGCGCCATGCTGCACCACGACAGCATAGAGCCGCTGAGCAACTGATCACACCATCCGGGCCTGGTGCCCGGTTGAAAAACGGTTTGGCCGTCCCCACTTAGGACGGGTAAACCCACGGCCCGGCGCTGGATGCCGGATTTCAAGACGAGAGACGACATATGTTTGGTAAAGGTGGAATGGGGAACCTGATGAAACAGGCCCAACAGATGCAAGAGCGCATGCAGAAGATGCAAGAGCAGCTTGCCCAGATGGAAGTAGTCGGTGAAGCCGGCGCTGGCATGGTCAAGGTCACCATGGCCGGCAGCCACAGTGTGCGTCGCATCGAAATCGACCCGAGCCTGATGGAAGATGACAAAGAGATGCTGGAAGATCTGGTGGCTGCGGCCGTCAACGATGCCGTGCGTCGCGTCGAAGAGCAGAACAAGGCCAAGATGGGCGAGCTGACCGGCGGCATGCAACTGCCTCCCGGCTTCAAGATGCCCTTTTAAGGACTCATTTCCAGTCGCAGCAATAGGCTGCGCGTGATGGTCTGCCCGTCGGTCGTGATGGGGCACTTGCCCCGACTTCCCGGTCAACTCTCTCCGGTAACGCTGGAGCGTCGTTGCCGACCCATGGGCCAGGATGGGGCAGGTGATTTCCTCCCGTTGTCAGCCAGTGGCTTGTGCAGCGATTCAAATGCCTTCACCATCCGGATGCATCGCGAGTAGTCATGACGCAGCTGACACTTTCCCCGTGTCAGCTGCGTTTTTATGAGTAGGGGTCCACGTCTGTCACGTCGCGCACCACATCGAATCGGTGCAAGGCCTGTATTCTCTGCTTGTATCCCTTCCGCCCCCTCTTGCTTCACTTGCCTGTACCTCGTTCGTGAGGGGGCTGATGCACCGCCGCTGGCGGCGCGTGCCGACAAAAAAGAACGCCAGCCTCGCGGCTGGCGTTATTTCTACGGACCTGGCGGATTATTTCAGGTCAAAGCGGTCGTTGTTCATCACCTTGACCCAGGCCTTGACGAAGTCGCGCACGAACTTCTCCTTGCCATCTTGCTGGGCATAGACCTCGGCGTAGGCACGCAGCACCGAGTTGGAGCCAAACACCAGGTCAACCCGGGTGGCGGTCCACTTCACTGCGCCGCTCTGACGATCCACGATCTGGTAGCTGTTGCGGCCAGTCGGCTGCCAGCTATAGGCCATGTCGGTCAGGTTGACGAAGAAGTCGTTGCTGAGCACCCCGACCCGGTCGGTAAAGACGCCATGGGCCGAGCCGCCATAGTTGGTGCCAAGCACCCGCATACCGCCGACCAGCACTGTCATCTCGCGGGCGGTGAGCCCCAGCAGCTGGGCGCGGTCGAGCAGCATCTCTTCCGGCTGCACCTTGTAGTGTCCCTTCTGCCAGTTGCGGAAACCATCGTGCACCGGCTCCAGGAAGGCAAACGACTCGGCATCGGTCTGATCGGCACTGGCATCGCCGCGGCCCGGTGCAAAGGGGACGACGATATCAACGCCGGCCAGCTTGGCCGCCTGCTCTACCGCTGCGCTGCCGCCCAGCACAATCAGGTCGGCGATGCTGACCGGCTTGTTCAGGGTGGCTTGCAGGGCAGTCAGGGCGTTGAGCACCTTCTCGAGGCGAGTCGGTTCGTTGCCTTCCCACTCCTTCATCGGCGCAAGACGAATACGAGCACCGTTGGCTCCGCCGCGATAATCGGAGCCGCGGAAGGTGCGGGCACTGTCCCAGGCGGTGGCGATCAAATCGGCTGGCGCCACGCCGCAGGCCAGCAGCTTGCCCTTGAGCTCGCTCACCTCCTGCTCGGAGAGCTGGTAATTCACCGCCGGCACCGGATCCTGCCACACCATGACTTCGCTCGGCACTTCTGGCCCCAGGTAGCGGCTGCGCGGCCCCATGTCACGGTGGGTCAGCTTGAACCAGGCGCGGGCAAAGGCGTCGGAGAAGAGGTCTTGATCCGCTGCGAAGCGCTCGGAGATCTCCCGGTAGACGGGGTCAAAGCGCAGTGCCATGTCTGCGTCCGTCATGATGGGGTTGCAGCGCAGGGAGGGGTCTTCCACGTCCACCGGGCGATCTTCCTCCTTGATGGCAACGGGCTCCCACTGCCAGGCGCCGGCCGGGCTCTTCTTGAGCCACCAGTCATGACCCAGCAGCATCTTGAAGTAGCCGTTGTCCCAGCGAGTCGGATTGCTGGTCCAGGCGCCCTCGATCCCGCTGGTGACCGTATCGCGACCGATGCCGCGGCTCTCGTGGTTGATCCAGCCAAGCCCCTGTTCATGCACATCCGCCCCTTCTGGGGCGGGCCCCAATTTGACAGCGCTGCCGTTACCGTGGGCCTTGCCGACGGTGTGGCCACCTGCGGTGAGGGCGACGGTCTCTTCGTCATTCATCCCCATGCGGGCAAAGGTGACGCGCATGTCGTGGGCGGTTTTCAAGGGATCAGGGTTGCCATCCACCCCTTCCGGGTTGACGTAAATAAGCCCCATCATCACCGCGGCCAGCGGGTTCTCCAAATCCCGTTCACCACTGTAACGGCTCCCTTCACTGCCGCTCGGCGCCAGCCACTCCTTCTCGGAGCCCCAGTAGACATCTTTTTCCGGATGCCAGATGTCCTCGCGGCCACCGGCAAAACCGAAGGTCTTGAGCCCCATGGATTCATAAGCGACGTTGCCGGCCAGGATCATCAGGTCGGCCCAGGAGATCTTGTTGCCGTATTTCTGTTTGATGGGCCACAGCAGGCGGCGCGCCTTGTCGAGGTTGCCGTTGTCTGGCCAGCTGTTGAGGGGGGCGAAGCGCTGGTTGCCGGTGTTGGCACCGCCACGGCCGTCGGTGGCACGATAGCTGCCTGCGGAGTGCCAGGCCATGCGGATCATCAGGCCGCCGTAGTGGCCCCAGTCGGCCGGCCACCAGGGCTGACTGTCGGTCATCAGAGCATGCAGATCGGCCTTGAGGGCATCGTAATCGAGGCTGCTGAAGGCATCAGCATAATTGAAAGACTCATCCATCGGATTGGTCTTGCGGTCATGTTGGTGCAGGATGTCGAGGTTGAGGGCATTGGGCCACCAAACTTGAGGCTCCTGGCCGGCGGAAGTATTGGCTCCGTGTGCAAAAGGGCACTGACCGGCCCCATGAGTGTGTTTGTCCATTCACTATGTCCTCTTATTAACGTTATGACGGTGAAACAGTGCTCTTCGTTCCTAAGATCAATCTAACTCTGAAATAGCGTTACTGAACATAAGGTTAAAACTCTGACATTCATCGGCAATGACGATTGAAGATCAGCTTTCATACGACAATTTCTGCTCGAACAACCCGTGATCTCCTTGCACACGAGAGCACCGGCGTACAGACATGCGCGCCATCTCTGGCTGCCTGTCAGTATGATCAAATCGTGGAGACATAGATGATAGTTGAGCGTCGAACCGGCGCCTTGCCTCAGCCTGGCCATGGATGAGTGGGGGAAGAGTCTGCGCCTTATCGCAGGCCATCTGATCACGACTCTTTATTGCATGCTCAATGTCTATAGCGTGAACCGAGGGCGCCTGATTGAATCGAATTGATGGCGGTGGGAGCTCTTCATTAAAAAGCCGGTCATGTTGATAGTCCGGGCAAGCAATCATGGCCGGGTTTTCGGCTGCGACTCTTATTTGAAGGACATTGGCAAGGGAATATCGTGCAGGCGCGTCATGTTGACAGGCGTTGAACACTGATAAGCGCGTAAAAAGCAAAGAAGCCAGGAGTGCGACAGTCCTGGCTTCTTTGCTTTATGCGGCCTGATCTGGTGATGCAGGAGCAGGCTGTTCAGCCGGCGTTGGCAAATTGACTGGCCACCTTGAGCCAGCGTCTATCTCAATGGCCTTTCTCCGATGGGGTCTATCCCCGTGCAATTCATCAATGGTCGCAGCGCCCCTTGACCCAGTAGATGGCGCGGGCATCTCTGTCCACTCTGGGGTGCCCCGTGGCCAGCAACCGGTAGGTATGCCCGGCCAGCAAGCTGGCCAACTGGAAGTTCTTGTCGTCCTGATTGATGAGCAGGCTGGTGAAGATGGGGTCACGGCAAGTCAAGATGTCATGAAGCCGCGCCGTGTCGACGTTTTTGATCTGCCAGTCGCCGTACACCGAAAAGAGTCCCCGCTCGGTTTCACCAAAGTTCCAGCCGGCAATCCGGGCACGCTGCTCGATGGGGATCTTCAGCAAGAAACGCTCCGTATCGCCTTTCATCGCTTTGGCGGCATCAATGGCGGGGTAGGCCAGGGTAAATGCCAGCAAGAACATGATGCCGGATGCACTGGCCAGCAGGGTGGCTCCCTCAATTTCACGCCAGCGCCATAACTGTTCAGCCGCGAAAATAAGCAATACCGCCGCCAGCACATGACGCCAGCCGAGGGTGCTGATGACGCCAAGGGTCTGGTCGGGGATCTCCACCGGCAACAGCGGCAGGTAGAAAGGGGCCATGAGCAGGGCCAAAGCGAACAGGAACATGAACAGAGTCCAGCCACGGCCATAGCCATTCAGCCAGCGAGGCCAGCTGAGGCTCAGTTGCCCGATCATCAGGGCAAAGACCGGCATCAGCGGAAAGAGGTAGAGGGTCCGCTTGGTGGAGGCCACGCTGAGCAGCAGCAGGGTGCCCACTGTCCAGATGAGCAGGAACAGGCGGGAGACGCTCCACTGTTTCTGCCTGATGGTTTGCCAGCCCCAATAGAGCACGAGGGGCAGCCAGGGCAGGGTGTATTCTGCGATTCCTACAAGGTAGAAGAAGTATTCGCCGGACTTGATGTGGCCCAGTTCGGCAGAGCTGCCTGTCAACCTGCCCACCTGATTTTGCCAGAACCACTGTTGCCAGAGTGCGTCTCCCTCGGGATGCTGCCACAGGGTCAGCAGCCATCCTGCAATGGGCATGACGAACAACAGGCTCATGCCGAGGTGCTGCATCACGAAACGGCCTCCCTCATTAGCGGCAAGATGACGCCTGAATGCCGGGATGAACAGTGCCAGCCAGCCAAAGAAGAGGGTGATGGGGCCGATGGGCCCCTTGACCAGAAAACAGAGGGAGAGACCGAACCCTGCGAACCAGAGCATCCGTGATCGACCACCCAGGTACCATTCGGCGAAAGCCCACATGGTGAAGGCGACGAAAAAGGCGAGGCTGGTGTCTACCCGGATCCAGTGGCTGTTCATGATGAAGCCCTCCATGGTTCCCAGTGCAATGACCGACCAGAGCGCCGCAGTGCCTGAACCCAATACCCGCTTGGCCAGCAGGCCGGTGAACAGCAGTGTGCCCAGGGCCCAGAGGGCCCCCACCAGGCGCAACGTCACCGTAATGCCCAAGGTATCGTGCAGCAGGGCCAGCAAGGGGATGGCAAGAATGTAATAGAGCGGGGGTTTTTCGATAAAGCTGCTGCCGGCCAGGGTCGGGATGGCCAGCTCACGGCTGTTGAACATCTCCCAGGCGATGGCGGCTTCGCGAGGTTCGTCTGGCGTCCATAGCTGGTGGCCAAACTGACCCATCAGCACGATGACGAAGACCATGATAAGCAAGGCACCGAGATGAGTCTCGACTGCGGGTCTAGTGGGCAGCATGGGACCCTCCTGACCGCATGAATTGCGGTTGCCTGTCGACCCTGTCGAAAAATGCATGGCGATGATGTGTCATGACAATATCCATATTTAATCTGTGTCACCAAAAATAAGAGATCGGCAGTCAACTGTAGTATCACAGCCATGGGGGAATGATAATGAGGAAGTTGTTACCAAATATTGCCTGTAAAAATAAAAATGGGGTACTGCTGTTCTGCTGTCAGGTTGGTTCGTCAACCTAAAAGACGGCTGCATTGAGGCCTGCTGCGGGGCTGACGTAGCTGTCACCGTGAGCTCGCGGGCGACATGACAGGCCTGATTCAAGACTTGCCTTGGTCACGCTCGCCATATTTTTTTAAATGGATTTCTATTGTTTATAAATTTTTCAAGCGGCCATCATGTGCCTGACCCATTGTTGTTCATTATTGGTGATGCTCAGACGGTATCAATTTGATGATCGTGAATGGGCTGGCCATGTATTATTTTCAGTGTTGGATAGGGGGTCGATAAATTAAATAAACAGGGAGGCTTGCCTCCCTGTTTAGTGTTTCAGCCAACGTACTGATGCGCGATCCTCTTCGAGTCTTCACGCCAGCCAGCCGAGTGCAATGGCAAGGCGACCGCAAAGCGCAGCCAGCACAATACCAAGTAGGGTACGCAGCAGCCAGATCACCACCAGTTGTCCCACACTCACCGGGATCCGGGTGGCTAGGATGCAGGGGATGGAGGCCGAGAAAAAGAGCACCGAGCTGACCGAGACCACGGCCGCGACATAGCGCACCAGCAAATCTGCATCCTTGAGCAGGATGGCCGGCAGGAACATCTCCGCCAGACCGGCCGAGAGCGCTTTGGCGGTAGCCAGCGGCTCTCCCAGATCGAGCAGCCAGGTGAGCGGCCAGAGCAGCCAGCCAATCAGATCGAACAGGGGGGTGTGCTGGGCCAGCAGCAGGCCCAGCAAGCCGACCGACAGTATGGTCGGCACCACGGCGGCAGCCATGTGAAGACCGTCCCTGAGGTTGTCCCGCAGTTGGCTCAGCAAGGGTTCGGCCTGGCTGGATTGGGTGAGCCCGGCAGCCATGGCCGCTTGCCAGCGGCGTTGGCCGGCAGGCAAGGGTTCGTCGGTGTCGCCTTCATGAGCCATGGTGGCGATGGGAGGCACGCGCGCCAGGATGGCGGTGATGATGAAGGTGATGATCAGGGTGGACCAGAAGTAGAAATTCCACTGCGCCATCAGGCCAAGGGTCTTGGCCACGATGATCATGAAGGCGGCCGACACGGTAGAGAAGCCGGTGGCGATGATGACGGCTTCGCGCACCGTGTACTTGCCTGTCAGGAAAACCCGGTTGGTAATGAGCAGACCCACCGAGTAGCTGCCGACGAACGAGGCCACGGCATCAATGGCGGAGTGGCCTGGCGTGCGCCAGAGGGGGCGCATCACGGGCTGCATCAATACGCCGATAAGCTCCAGCAGACCGAAGCCGAGCAAAAAGGTGAGGGCCATGGCGCCGATGGGCACGATGAGGCCCACCGACATGGCCAGCTTGTCGAACAGAAAAGGCAGTCGATCCGGGGTCATCAACCAGTTCGGCCCTATCCCGGTGACATAGATCAAGGCCACACCCAGCCCCAGCAGCTTGAACAGGCTCAATAGCCTGTCGATGGGGCGCGCACGCCAGCGGCCATCGAGCAAGGGCATCACGGCACCATACCCGATCAGCAACAGGATGAGGCCGGTCGCCAGGGGGCGTTGGGTCATCACCAGGCCGGCCAGATGATCCACCACTATGGTGCTGCGCCCCCCCAGCTCGACCGGAATGAAGAAGATGGCGATGCCCAGCAGGCTGGTCAGCAGCAGCTTGATGCCTGCGCCTGGCTTCATGGGGGTTAACAGTAGGTTGTCCGATTCCATACCTGCTCCTTGCGGTGGGTGTCAGTCCGTGTGTTGGGTTGTTATTTGTATATACATTAAATGTTTCAGGAGTGAATTAAACACAAAATTAACTAAAATGAAACACCTTGAGCGGCGACGACAGCGCGTAAGCGATGAGGTTGGCGGCAAAGGGAGTCGGTTGGATTTGAGAAATGATCAGGGGCGCAGGGAGCGGTCGGGCAGGGGGCCTGCATGGCCGAGGGCGAGAGGTGGCAGGCGCTTAGGCGAGGAGAGGCCCAAAATAACCAGGTCTGTGGAGTGACATAGTCGCGTTGATTGGCACCCCTGGGCAACTTGTCGCAGCAAATGGCACGAGAGGGCTGCTTTGTTGCACCATTGTCGCGTCGGCGGAGCCTGTTGTTTGCCACAGACAAGTACAACATCAGCGACAAAAATCATAAAAAACATTAACTTGGATTTAAGATTTTCGCTTTCGAGCGCTCTTATGTCGTTTCATCATTACTATTTATGGATCAGTTATAAAACCTTTGTTCATTTGACTACTTTTCGCGTTTCTCATTGCAGAGTAAGATGCCACTTCAATAAAAATAAGAAATTAGGAGTTCGGGTGTGAAGGCATTAGTAAAAGAAAGGGTATCGCCCTATATAAGCCAGTTATATGAGTGCGGTATTAATGATTCTGACATTAAGTTGGTGGTGGATCAGTTCCGCTCCGACGTGTCAGGCAGCTCGTCGCTGTTCTTGTTGCGGGATGACGACAAGAGCGACGGCATCAAGCTCTTTTCCAGTGGTTTGACCGAAGCCCAGCAGCAGTTCTATGTCCAGCACCATCGCCAGGATGTGTGGTTCAATCACTATCTGGACAAGGGCTGCCAGGGGATCGTCAGTGCCAAGAGCCTCTCCAATTCGGCGGGTTTGCTGGCCAGTTTCGGCGCCCAGTTTGCGGCCGGCGGTGTCTGCCGGGTGAAGGGGCGGGGGCTGAGCAGCCTGTCCACCTATCGTGCGGCGACGCAGGATGATTTCAGCGCGCAGGAAATTTCTTCCCTTGGCGAAGTTTATTCTGGCCTGGCGGCCTGGAGCCAACATTATTGGAACTTGCTGGCCCTGGAAACCCAGAACTATCAGCTGCAACAGCTGGTAAAAAACCATAATAAACCCAGCGCCATCGTCGATGACAAAGGGCATATCCATTATTCCAACGTGGCCTTCAATCGTATTGCCGACGAGAACGTGGAACTGCGAGCGGGCAATGGTATTTTCTCGCTGCAAAATAAGGAGCAACAGCGCCAGTTCAAAGAGATATTGAATGGCTTCGCCTATCTGCTGCCCGGCGCCAGCGCCTATATGTCCATTCCTCGTCAGCCCAATCTGCGGCCGTTGCTGATCCAGTGCACCCTGATGAGCGGTCTCAATCGCTTCGAACGGTATGTGGAGGTGGTGCTGCGGGATCCCGAACACTCCTTCAACCCCGACATTGAAGCGCTGGCCAGCCTCTATCCGCTCACCATCGGCGAGAAAGAGCTGCTGGTGCTGATGAGCAAGGGCTACAGCAGCAACGACATCGCCGAGTTGCGTGGCGTCAAGGTGGAAACCGTGCGCTCGACCCTGAAAGGGGTGTTCAAGAAGACCGACTGCCACAGCCAGAACGAGCTGCTGCTGTTGCTGCAATCCATCTCCTGATCCATGCGAGCTATGCTTGGAGTGAGCCGGACATAGTGCCCGGCTCGCGCCTCCCGCCCGGGAGGCAGGTTGGGGGAACGCACGATGGAATCACTCAAGGCAAAGGATTACATGCAGACTCGTCCCATCACCTTCAGCGCGGAGATGATGGTGCAGGCGGCGGTGGAAAAGTTTCTCAACAGTCGCCAGCTTGGCGGCCCCGTGGTGGACGAACGGGGCCACCTGGTGGGTTGGGTCTCCGAGCAGGACTGTATCGCCGTCATGTTGAAAGAGGCCTATCACTGTGAACAGGTAGCCCAGGTCAGGGATGTGATGCGCAAGGAGGTGCTGGCCGTCGGCCCCGACACCAGCATCCTCGAGCTGGCCGAGATGATGATGGGACAAAAGCCCAAGATCTATCCGGTCGTGGAGGAGGGGCATCTGCTCGGGGTCATCAGCCGCCACGACGTGATGCAGGCCATCCACGCCCAGCTGGGGACCTGTTTCGTACACAAGGCTCGTGCCTGAGGACGCTGTTTTCACCTCGTCAGCACGTTGGCAGCACAGAGCAGGCACCATGCCTGCTCTTTTATTACCGCATGGGGAATGCCGATGCCCGCTGTGATACAGGCTTCATCCCCCTCGGCGCCGCTTTAAGGCTTGCACCGTCCAGCCTCGCTCTTTAGGATCTCCCCCAGCTATCGATATGGCCCTTGATGGGCACTCTTTTAAGGAATTCGTACCTTGTCTCTCTCTATCGAGGCGCTGCGCCGCCGTCTATCTGCCTGCATGAACCTCGACGCCCGCCGTCTCTCCAGCCGTCTGCACGGGGCCAAGAAGCTGCCGGAAGCCAAGCAGGCCGCCGTGCTCGAGACCATTGCCGCTGACCTGGATGTGGCCGAGGCGCGCTATCAATCCCGTCTGGCCGGGGTGCCCAGGGTCACCTATCCGGACAACCTGCCGGTCAGCCAGAAGCAGGCGGAGATCGCCAAAGCCATTGAAGAGCATCAAGTGGTGATCATCGCCGGCGAAACCGGCTCGGGCAAAACCACCCAGATCCCCAAGATCTGCCTGGCGCTGGGGCGCGGGGTGAAGGGCTTTATCGGCCACACCCAGCCGCGCCGTCTGGCGGCCCGTACCGTGGCGGCCCGTATCGCCGAGGAGATGGAGTCCGAGCTTGGCCACTACGTGGGTTACAAGGTGCGCTTTACCGATCAGGTGAGCGAGCAGACCCACATCAAGCTGATGACCGACGGTATCCTGCTGGCGGAGATCCAGAACGACCGGATGCTCACCCAGTACGACACCATCATCATCGATGAGGCCCACGAGCGCAGCCTCAACATCGACTTCATCCTGGGTTACTTGAAGCAACTGCTGCCGAGGCGCCCCGATCTGAAGGTCATCATCACCTCGGCCACCATAGACCCGCAGCGTTTCTCCCGCCACTTCAACAAGGCGCCGGTGATCGAGGTGTCTGGCCGCACCTACCCGGTGGAGGTGCGCTACCGCCCGCTGTTTGTTGATAAAAAAAGCAGTGACAAGAGCGAAGGGCTGGAGGAGCGCGACGAGCTGCAGGGGATCTTCGATGCGGTCGAAGAGCTGGCCCGCGAAGGGCTGGGAGATATCCTCATCTTCATGAACGGCGAGCGGGAGATCCGCGATACCGCCGATGCCCTGCGCAAGCTCAACCTGCGGGATACCGAGGTGCTGCCGCTCTACGCCCGCCTCTCCAACGCCGAGCAGAACAAGGTGTTCCAGCCCCACGCCGGGCGGCGCATCGTGCTCGCCACCAACGTGGCGGAGACCTCGCTGACCGTGCCGGGCATTCGTTACGTGATCGATCCGGGCACGGCCCGTATCAGCCGCTACTCCTGGCGTACCAAGGTACAACGCCTGCCCATCGAGCCAGTCTCCCAGGCCAGCGCCAACCAGCGTAAAGGGCGCTGCGGCCGGGTGGCGGACGGTATCTGTATCCGCCTCTACTCCGAGGAGGATTTCAACGGCCGTCCGGCCTTTACCGACCCCGAGATCCTGCGCACCAACTTGGCTTCCGTCATCCTGCAGATGCTGGCGCTCGGCCTTGGCAACATGGAGGCGTTCCCCTTCGTCGAGCCGCCGGAGTCACGCCATATCAAGGATGGCCTGACCCTCTTAAAAGAGCTGGAGGCGGTGCGCGAGCTGCCCGCCACCGGCGATCGCGAAGCCAAGCTGCAGCTGACCGAAATTGGTCGCCAGCTTTCGCGCATCCCCCTTGATCCGCGCCTGGCGAAGATGGTGATCAGCGCCGCGCAGACCGGCTGTTTGAGCGAGGTGATGGTGATCACCGCCGCCCTCAGCATTCAGGATCCCCGCGAGCGGCCCATGGAGAAGAAGCAGGCCGCCGACGAGCAGCACAGACGCTTTGAAGACAAGGAGTCCGATTTCCTCGCCTTCGTGAACCTGTGGAACTACCTGAAAGAGCAGCAGGATGCCCTTGGTAGCAACCCGTTCCGGCGCATGTGCCAGAAGGAGTTTCTCTCCTACCTGCGGGTGCGCGAGTGGCAGGACATTCACTTCCAATTGCGTCAGACGGTCAAAGAGCTGGGTTTTAAAGCCAACCAGGAGCCGGCGGATTTCAAGACGGTGCACTGCGCCCTGCTGACCGGCCTCTTGAGTCACATTGGCAACAAGGATCTGGAGAAGCCGGAGTTTCTCGGGGCCCGCAACGGCCGTTTCCACCTGTTCCCGGCCTCGGGCCTGTTCAAGAAACCGCCCAAGTGGGTGATGGCCGCAGAATTGGTGGAGACCTCGCGTCTCTACGCCCGCATCAACGCCAGGATTGAACCCGAGTGGGTGGAGCCGCTGGCGGGCCACCTCATCAAGCTGCACCACAGCGACCCCCACTGGTCGAAGAAGAACGGCGCCGTCATGGCCAAGGAGAAGGTGACCCTCTATGGCCTGACCCTGGTTGCCGAGCGCACCATCAACTTCAGCCGCATCGATCCGGCCCTGTGCCGCGAGCTGTTTATCCGCCGCGCCCTGGTGGAGGGGGATTTCGAGACCCGCCACCGCTTCTTCAGCGATAACCGCAAGCTGCTGGCGGAGGTGGAGGCGCTGGAGCACAAGTCGCGCCGTCGCGACATCCTGGTGGATGACGAGGATCTGTTCCGCTTCTACGACGCCCGCCTACCGGAGGATGTGATCTCCGCCCGTCATTTCGACAAGTGGTGGAAGGAGGCGCAGAAGCAGGACGCCGAGCTGCTCAACTTCGAAAAAGAGATGCTGATGAAGGGGGATGCGGCCCACATCAGCGATCTCGACTACCCCAACTTCTGGCAGCAGGGACGCCTCAAGCTCAAACTGACTTACCAGTTCGAACCGGGGGAGGCCGCCGATGGCGTGACCCTGCACATCCCGCTGCCGCTCCTGAATCAGGTGGAGGTGAAAGGGTTCGAGTGGTTGATCCCGGGGCTGCGTCACGAGCTCTTGGTGGCCCTTATCAAGTCGATGCCAAAACCGATGCGCAAGAACTTCGTACCGGCCCCCAACTATGCCGATGCGCTGCTCGCCAGCATCAACCCCGAACAGGGGCCGCTGCTGGACGAGATGGAGCGCCAGCTGCGCCGCATGACCGGTGTGGCCGTGCCCCGCGAATCCTGGGACTGGGCTGCGGTGCCCGATCACCTGAAACTCACCTTCCGGGTGGTGGACGACAAACACAAGAAGGTGGCGGAAGGCAAAGACCTGGAGGCATTGAAAGAGTCCCTGCGCGGCAAGGTGCAGGAGACCTTGTCACAAGTGGCGGACGACGACATCGAGCAGTCCGGCCTCACCCTGTGGAGCTTTGGCGAGCTGCCGAAGGAGTACAGCCAAAAGCGCAGCGGCTTCGAGGTGAAGGCTTATCCGGCCCTGGTGGATCAGAAGGATTCGGTCGCCATCCAGCTGGTGGAGAGCCCGGTGGTGCAACAGCAGCTGATGTGGGCCGGTCAGCGCCGGCTGGTGCTGCTCAACGTGCCATCTCCCATCAAGTATCTGCAGGAGAAGCTGCCCAACAAGGCCAAGCTGGGGCTCTATTTCAATCCGTTTGGCAAGGTGGCGGAGCTGATCGATGACTGCATCGCCTGCGGCTGCGACAAGCTCATCGAGCAGCACGGCGGTATGGCCTGGGATGAGGCCGGCTTCGAGGCGCTCAAGGAGTATGTCCGCGCCGAGCTCAACGACGCCGTAGTGGAGGTAGCCAAACAGGTGGAAGCCGTGCTGACCCTCTCCCATGAGATCAAGAAGCGGCTCAAGGGAAAGATGCAGCTCGACACCGCCTTTGCCATGTCCGACATCCAGCAGCAGCTCAGCAACCTCATTCACAAGGGGTTCGTGACCGAGACCGGCTGGCAGCGGCTGCCGGATCTCTTGCGCTACCTGCGCGCCATCGAGCGGCGCCTGGAGAAGCTGGCCATCGACCCGAACCGGGATCGGGTCTACATGCTCAAGGTGCACAGCGTGGAATCGGAGTACAAGGCACTGCTGGCCAAGATCCCCAAATCCCAGCTGGTACCCACCGAGGTGGCCAACATCCGCTGGATGATCGAGGAGCTGCGGGTGTCGTTCTTTGCCCAGAATCTGGGGACCCCCTATCCGGTCTCCGATAAACGGGTGCTAAACGCCATCGCCCAGTGCTAATCTGCTGAGGAGAAAGGCCGCGGGTGCGCTACCGGCTGCCTGGACGCTAACGGAGGAGCAAGGATGCTTGGATTCTGGTTAGGGATGGCGATGGTCAACATCAGTGGCTATCAACCCATTGCCGAGCAAACCTGGGTACAGTTGAACCCGGAGTACTACCCGCTGCATCGCACCCCGCCCGCCATGTTCGTGGCCTGGCGGGGTAATCAATTTCCCACCCTCGAGCTCAAGAAGAAGAAGGGACGCTGGCAGGTGTTGTTTCCGGCCCGGCTGGTGCCTCCCTTCGATCTGTTCGAGGGGGAGGCCGAGCTTTCCAAAGCTTATCTGGCAAGATTGCAGCGCATCGACGAAGCGGCCTACGGGCTGGCACCCATTACCCCGGCGGCCTATCAACCTCATCCGACACAAGAGGTGGCGACCCTAGCCGTGCCCTTCATGGCGGAGTTTGCCGTGCCCCCATCACCGGGCCAACCCAAGGCAAATGAGCAAGGGGAACCCCTGCTGGCTGCCTTGTCACAGCAGGCCAGCTGGCAGACGCCAGCTACCCGGTTGGCGCAATTTGAGTCATCGCAGGGGGATGGGCAGGGGATGATGGTGCCTGTCAGCAGCACGCTGACGCTGGCAGCGCCGGCGGCTGGCGGCAAGCGGGTCTGTCATCAGGTCGCCGCAGGAGAGACCCTCTGGCGCATCGCTGCCATGCTGGCCCAGAACGGGACCGTGACCGGGGTAGCGGGGGATACCTACAGCTATTTGCTGGCCATAGTCGATGACAACCAGGCGCTGAGGGGTCAGGGCATCAAGGTGAAGGCGGGAGATACCCTCTACTGCCCGGCGCCGCAGACGCTGGCCCGTTTCGATGCCCTGAGTCCGGCCCAGCGATTGCAGCGTTTTGCCAGATTGGAACAGGGACGCTGAGGTCTCTTGTCACTGCTCGGGGCCCGTGATAGTATTCGCGCTCGTTTTGCGAGGTGCCGACCGGTCGCAGTCTGCACCATAAATTCATCTAAAAGAGATACATACTATGTCTTTCGTATTCCAAGCTGAAGTCCGTTCTGACCTGGGGAAAGGTGCGAGCCGCCGCCTGCGTCACGCTGACCAAGTTCCTGCCATCGTTTACGGTGCAGGTAAAGAAGCCGTGTCCATCACCGTTGACCACAAGAAATTCATCCTGGCCCAAGAAAAGCCGGAATTCTACGAGTCCGTACTGACTCTGGTTATCAACGGCGAAGAAGTTAACGTAAAAGTGAAAGCTATCCAGCGTCACCCGGTACGTTACAAGCTGCTGCACCTGGACTTCGTTCGCGTCTAATCGACCACGAACGTTCCTGTGAAGAGGCCACCCAATCGGGTGGCCTCTTTGTTTTTACGGAATTTTTTCCCGATAAAAATAAAATACTCAACTAGTGCTGTTAGTCTTTACTTGTAGGCATGATTGACAGCAGGACACCAATTGTGGTGCTCTGACATATATAAAGTATTCGAACAAGTCCAATCACGGGGTGGTGTTGACCGTCATGAAGGGAATCATACGGGGATATTTCCTACTGTTCTCACCCATTCTGGTGCTGGTCCTGGTGGGGGGATACCTGCTGGGGGACGCACTGGTCGAGCGCGAGCTCTATCGTGTTCGCAGTGATGAGAGCACCTTCCTGGCGCTCGCCAGCAGTCGTCTCGATGACGAGCTGGCGGTGCCGTTGCGCCATGTGCGCAGCATGTCGGAAGAGCCCATTCTGCTCGAGGCGGCGAGCCGCGGCGAGCGTGACACCATGGCTGCCCAGTTTACCATTCTGATGAACCGCAATCCCGACTATGCCCAGGTGCGCTGGTTGGCGCCGGACGGGATGGAGCGGGTGCGTATCGATCGTCAGGGTCAGCATCTGCAGCGTGTGGCCGACGACCAGCTGCAAAACAAAGGGGAGCGTTACTACTTTCGCGATGCCATGGCGTTGCCCTGGGAGCGGGTTTACGTTTCGCCGCTCGATCTCAACGTCGAACACGGGGTGATCGATCGCCCCTTCAATCCCATGATCCGCATCGCCAAGCGCATGCGTCTGGGGGGCCGCGATCTGGGCTTGCTGCTTATCAACGTGCAGGCCGCTCGCATGCTCAAGGAGTTCACCAACAGCAGTGGCAAGGCCGCCGATCACACCATGCTGCTCAACCAGGACGGTTATTGGCTGCGCAGCCCGGATCCGGCACAAGAGTGGGGGTTCATGCTCGAGCGCCCGGACCTCACCTTGAAGCAATCTTCTCCCCGGGCCTGGCAGGCATTCTGGGGCGCGTCGAGCGGCCAGGTTGAGCTGGCAGACGGGCTGTGGAGCTGGACCACCCTGTACCCGGCACTCAATCACGATCAGCTGATCTGGAAAGCCGCCTCCATGGTGCCACGCAGTGAGCTGCTGGCCATTCGCACTCACATCTGGGGGCTCATCTCGGCCAGCTGCGCCACCTTGCTGTTGCTGTTCGGTGCCGGAGTGGCCTCGCTGGTGCACAGTCGGCATCGAGAGCAGTTGGCACAGCAGGAGGCTGCCAGGCTCGCGCGGGTCAAAGGGGATTTCATCGCCAACATGAGCCACGAGATCCGTACCCCCATGAACGCCATCATGGGGTTGACCTACCTGCTCGAGCAGGGAGGGCTCGACGATGGCCAGCGGGCCCTGGTGCGCAAGATCCACCAGGCCGGGCAGGCACTGCTCGGGATCATCAACGACATCCTCGATTTCTCCAAGATTGAGTCGGGCCGGCTCGAGCTCGAGCAGGTGCCATTCAGTCTGGAAGAGGTACTCGATCACGTGGCAGCCATCATGTCCACCTGCGTGGGCGAAAAACACCTCGAGCTGGTGGTGAGCAGTGCCCCCGAGCGGGCCACTCACCTGGTTGGGGATGCCCTGCGCCTCGAACAGGTGTTGCTCAACCTGACCGGCAACGCCATCAAGTTCACCGAGTGCGGGGAGGTGGAGGTGAAGGTCGAGCTGGAAGCCGAGCAAGATGGCACCGCCACCTTGCTGTTTCGGGTGCGCGACACCGGGATCGGCATTCCGCCCGAGCAGCAGGCCAACATCTTCAATGCCTTCTCCCAGGCCGACTCCTCCACCAGCCGCCGGTTTGGCGGAACCGGGCTTGGCCTGACCATCAGCCGCCGTCTGGTGAGCCTGATGGGGGGCGACATCGGTGTCACCAGCGAACTGGGCAAGGGGAGCGAATTCTGGTTCCGTGTCCGGCTGGCTCAGGTAGAGCGACCCGAAGTCTTCCACGAACGGCTGCAGCACGTCTCGCTGCTTATCGCCGACGACAACCAGGTGACCCGCGATACCCTGTCGATGACGGTGGGCTCCCTCGGCTGGCAGTCACGGGTGGTGGAATCGGGCGAGCAGGCCTTGCACCATCTGCTGCGCCAGGGGGAGCGTTTCGACGTGATCCTGCTCGACTGGATGATGCCGGGCATGGACGGGCTCGAGACCTGCGTGGCCATTCGCCGTGCCTTCGAACAGCAGGATCGCTCGCCGATCATCATCATGGCGACCGCTTATTCCCAGGAAGAGTTGATGCGCCGCCCCGGTTCGGAGCAGGTGGATCTGGTGCTGCACAAACCGGTCACCGGCTCCAGTCTCTACAACGCGGTGGCGCGCCTCATTCACGAGAAGCGCGAACATGTGGAGCCGCTGGAAAGCGGTCAGCGCCATCAGCGCCTGCCGGACGTGCACATACTGCTGGTCGATGACAGCGACATCAACCTGGAGGTGGCAACCCGCTTGCTGCAGCGGGAGGGGGCCGTGGTGATCACCGCCATCGATGGGGAGCGGGCTCTGGCCTGCCTTGCCGACTCGGCGCAGCGCATCGATCTGGTGCTCATGGACGTGCAGATGCCGGTGATGGATGGTTACGAGGCGACCCGTCGTCTGCGCCAGCTGCCGGGACGGGAGGATATCCCCGTGCTGGCACTCACCGCTGGGGTGTTCAAGGATCAACGCGAAGCAGCGCTGGCCTCTGGCATGAACGACTTTATCGCCAAGCCGCTCGACGTGGAGCAGCTCATCGCAACCCTGCTGCGCTACCTGCCCGACAGTGTGGCACCTATCACGGTCAGCGACGCGCCGTCAGCCCAGGAGCCGGTGGCCGGCATCGACATCGATACCGGTCTTCGTAACTGGGGCGAGGCGTCGGTTTATCTCAAATACCTGCGGCGTTTTCGCGATGACTACATGACGGTCGGTACCGTGCTGCCGGGTTACATCGCCCAGCACGAGACGGACGCTGCCGCGAGCCTGACCCACAAGCTCAAGGGGGTGGCGGGCAGCCTGTCGCTCACCGATGTGGCGCGCATCAGTGCGGAATTGAACGAGGCCATCGAACAGGGGGGGGACACCAGTCAGCTCATCGCCCCCTTGCTCGAGGCGCTGGAGCGGGCGCAGCAGGCCATCGACATCTATGCCGGGCGCGAGCCAGGTGCCGTCAGCTCCCCGCTGGCGCAGGGGGAGGCGCAGGAGGTGTGCCTGCACGCCCTGCGTCAGGCCCTCATGAGCGAGGATCTGGAGCTGATCGAGCCTGCGCTGGGTCAGGCCAAGAGCTATTTGCCCACTGAGCTGGTGAGCGAGATCAGTGCGGCCCTGGAGCTGTTCGACATTCAGCTTGCCACCTGCAAGCTGGAGGATTATCTGGAGAATCGGGAGGCACCTGGATCATGAACCGACCGCGTGTGCTGATCATCGACGACGAGCCGAGCAACCTCGGGCTGCTGCGACAAATCCTCAAGGAGGAGTACAGCCTCTTCTTCGCCAAGGGAGGCGAGGAGGGGCTGGCCGCCGTGGCGCGCCACGAGCCCGCCCTGATCCTGCTTGACGTGCGTATGCCTGACATGGATGGCTACGAGGTGTGCCGCCGGCTCAAGGCCGATCCGGCCCACGCCGGGATCCCGGTGCTGTTTATCACGGCGAGCGATAACGCAGACAGCGAGAGCCAGGGGTTCGAGGCGGGCGGGGTGGATTATATCTACAAGCCGGTCTGCCCGAGCACGGTGCGCGCCCGGGTGCGCAACCACCTCTCTCTGGTGCGCCTCGATCAGCTCGAGCACAGCTACCGCACCGCCATCGTGATGCTGAGCGAAGCGGGTCACTACAACGACACCGACACCGGGGTACATATCTGGCGCATGGCCGCCTACGCCCGCGCGCTGGCCAGTGCGGCGGGCTGGAGTCCGGAGCAGTCGGAGCTGCTGGAGCTGGCGGCCCCCATGCACGACATGGGCAAGATTGGGATCCCCGATCACATCCTCAAGAAGCCCGGTCCTCTCACCGAAGAAGAGTGGGTCATCATGCGCACCCACCCGCGCATCGGCTACGAGATCTTGAGCCGCTCAGACGCCCCCATCTTTCGGATGGCGGCGGAGATTGCCTTGCATCACCACGAGAAGTGGGATGGTTCGGGTTACCCCGCAGGGGAGACCGGCGAAGGGATCCCCGAGGCGTCGCGGATCGTGGCCATCGCCGATGTGTTTGATGCTCTGAGCGTGCGTCGCCCTTACAAGGAGCCCTGGCCGTTGGAGCAGGTGCTGGCCACGCTGCGTGACGGTGCTGGCCAGCATTTCGATCCCCGGCTGCTCGCACGTTTTCTCGAGATCATGCCGGAGATCTTGCGTCTCAAGAGCCAGTGGGACACCCGCGAGGAGCGAGAGATCACCAGATAGGTTGCGTCAGGTAGGGATTGCTTGCCTTCTCGCGGCCAAACGTCGAGCTGGGGCCGTGCCCCGGAATGAAGATGATGTCGTCCCCCAGCGGCAGCAGGGTCTCGGTGATCGACTTGATCAGCGTCCCGTGATCCCCGCGCGGGAAGTCGGTCCGACCTATGCTGCCGGCAAACAGCACATCGCCCACCCAGGCGAGCCGCTCGGCCTGGCTGAGCAGCACCACATGGCCCGGAGTGTGACCCGGGCAGAAGTAGACCTCCAGCTCGCACTTGCCAACCTGCACCTTGTCACCCTGTTCGAGCCAGCTATCCGGTGTAAAGGCCGGAGTATGAGCAAAGCCGAACATCTGGCTCTGCTGGGGCAGCATGTCGAGCCAGAAGGCATCTTCCCTGTGGGGGCCTGTGATGGTGATGCCGGTTCTGTCGCGCAGCTCTGCGGCGGCACCCACGTGATCCAGATGACCGTGGGTCAGCAGGATGTGAGTGAGGGTCAACCCCCGTTTGGCGATGGCGGCCAGCAGCTTGTCCGCCTCTCCGCCCGGATCGATGAGGGCGGCCTGATGGGTCTCGTCGCACCAGATGAGGGAGCAGTTCTGGGCAAACTGGGTGACCGGGATCACCTCGAATTTCAACATATGGGGTCCTCTTGTACGGTGAAGATCAGGCACGCTGCTGGGCAAAGAAGTCGAGGCAGGCCTGCTTGTCGCCCTGGAAGATGACGCGCTCGCGCTTGTTGCCAAGCTGGTAGAGATACATGGGGTCGTAGTAGCGGGTCAGCAGCAGAGTGATCCAGGCCAGGTGCAGTTCGGTGTGGCCACTGCGGCCTTGCTCTTCGAGAGCCACTTGCATCAACTGATCCAGCTCGCGATGGGCCTGATCGCCGAGCCGGCGCTTGAGTCTGGCCAGGGCATCGGTGAGGTAGGCGGCAAACAGCGGCCAGCCCTCTTCGGCGCCGAAACGCTCCTCATAACGCAGCCAGAGATCGTGTACATAGTCTTGGCGGATCTGCTCGGCACGCTCCTCTTGCGGCACCTCGACCACCACCAGCGGGGCCTGGCTCATGGTGTCAAACAGTGAATTGGGCAGGCAGCAGCGGCCGATGAGGCGGCTTTCGTCTTCCACCACGAAACGCTGCTCCCCCTGCTGACGGCGCTTGAGCAGCTCGATGGCCATGTTGTTTTCAAAGTTTATGTTGCTGGGCTGGCCGCCGGGTAGTTGGCCAAAGGACGATCCCCTGTGATGGGCATGGCCTTCCAGATCCAGCGCCTGGGCCACCTTGGCCAGCATGTGGGTCTTGCCGGAGCCGGTCATGCCGGTCAGCACGCTCCAGTGGCACTCGGCTGCCGCCCCGTCGAGCGTGTCGATGAGGAAGCGACGCAGATCCTTGTAGCCACCGGCCACCCGCGGGCGGGTGACTCCCGTCTCATGCAGCCACTGCTGTACCGTTTGCGAGCGCAGACCGCCGCGAAAACAGTAGATCACGGCATCCGGCTGCCGGCGCAGCTGGGCCAGCCAGCCTTCGAGGCGCTCGGCCCGCACCGCGCCACCGACCAGTTGATGGCCCAGTGCGATGGCGGCCGCCTGCCCCTGCTGCTTGAAGCAGGTACCGACCTTGGCCCGCTCGTCATCTGTCATCAATGGCAGATTGGTCGAGCAGGGGAAGGCCCCCTCCTTGAACTCGATGGGGGCGCGCAGGTCGATGAGCGGAACGTCATCCAGAAAAATCCGGGCGTAATCCGTGGCCAGTGGCAGAGCACTCATTGGACAACCTCGATGAACTGGTTGCCGGTTTGGGCCTGCAGTTGGCCGATGGGGGAAAGGGTCAGCCCTGCCTGTGCGGCAATGGCGAGGAGCTCGGCTTCGCTTTCTTTACCGACGGCTACCAGCAGGCCGCCGCTGGTCTGCGGATCGCACAGGATGTTGCGGGTGCGATCGTCCATGGCGTCCAGCTTGGCGCCATAGGAGTCGAAGTTGCGCAGGGTACCGCCCGGTACGCAGCCCTCGCTCAGGTAGTAATCCACCTCGTCCAGCAGCGGCAGCGCCTTGAAGTCCAGGCGGGCACTGACGCCGGAACCTTCGCACATCTCCAGCAGATGGCCGGCCAGACCAAAGCCGGTCACGTCGGTCATGGCGTGTACGCCGGGCAGTTCGGCAAAGCGCTGGCCAATCTTGTTGAGGGTGCACATGGCGTTGGGGGCCAACTGCTCGTGCTCGGGCTTGAGCTTGCCCTTTTTCTGGGCGGTGGTGAGGATGCCGATGCCAAGGGGCTTGGTCAGATAAAGGATGTCACCCACCTTGGCGGTGTCGTTCTGTTTGATGGCGTTGAGCGGCACGATACCGGTCACCGCGAGGCCGAAGATGGGCTCGGGGGCATCGATGCTGTGGCCGCCGGCCAGAGAAATACCGGCTTCGTGACACACCTGACGGCCACCGTCAATCACCTGCTGGGCCACTTCCGGCGCCAGGGTGTTGATGGGCCAGCCGAGGATGGCAATGGCGACAATGGGTTTGCCGCCCATGGCGTAGATGTCGCTGATGGCGTTGGTGGCGGCGATGCGGCCGAAGGTGAAGGGATCATCGACGATGGGCATGAAGAAGTCGGTGGTGGAGACGATACCCTGACCGTTGCCGATATCGACCACGGCCGCGTCATCCTTACTGCTGTTGCCGACCACCAGGGTCGGGTCGTCAAAGCCCGGGATCTGGCTCTTGAGAATGGTGTCGAGCACCTTGGGAGAGATTTTGCAGCCGCAGCCAGCGCCGTGGCTGTATTGGGTCAGACGAATGGAAGACATACTTTCCCCTTGTGTGTGCAAACTTGCGTGTACAAATAAGTGCAGCGGCTCTGTATAGCCGTCAAATGTGCGCGTATGCGCGCGAAATTCGGGTGGCCCAGGCTGGCTGTGAGCGCAGCGATGTCAGGCAGCCGTGCAAGGCAGTCTGGCAGGACGGGGGAGGAGAGGCGACAGATGCGCCGGCGCAGCCCCGCCAAGGGCCACAGGACGGGCCATTATGCCACAAATGGCCGCTCTGGTTCGAACTGGAATTCACACAAAGCGCAGGGAATTGGCGGCTTTAGAGGAAGGGGGCCGCCCTCGCCATGTCGCTGACAAGGCTCTCCCCAATGTAGCCCCGAAGGCAAGCCATGCTGCCATCGGGGCCATCTTTGGTGGGGAACTTAGCCGGCTTGCTCCATCACCGGCTGGCGAGCCTTGCCGAGCCGGCGCAAGCGCCGTTGCAGCGGCCGCTCCAGCAGGGTGTAGCTGAGGGACGAGAGCCCGATCAGCGCTGCCAGCATCAACAAGGTGGCCAGCACCCCCAGCAGGGGGGGGGTCTGGGCATACCACCACTCGGTGAGCCCCGGCGCCAGATAGTGGACAAGCTCGCAGCCGGTGAGCAGTACCAGGGCGTGCAGCAGGTAGATAGAGTAGGAGAGATCCCCCAGCCAGTTGGTGACGCGGTTATCCAGCAGGCGCAGCAGCGGGCTCTGGCGATCGCCCTGGCAGGCGGCAATCCAGATCAGCAACACGTAGGCGCTGATCAGCAGCAGGGTCAGCTGCGGCGTCATGGTGAACTGCATCAGCGCGAAGGGGAGCAGAAAGGCGAGCAGCAGCGGCAGATCTTGCTGCATCATGGGCCACTGGCGGGCAGCCTTGACCTTCGGCAGCAGCCAGAGGCCGAGCACGAATTCACTCACCCCGCGCCCGATGGCCAGTGCCCCGCTGGTGACATCCAGGGTACCCCGGCTGTGCACGATAAAGGCCAGCACAGTCAGGGCCAGCAAAGGGGCGAGGTTGCTCCAGCGGCTGTGGGTGACGGCGAGCGGAATGAGCAGCGGAAACAGCAGATAGCTAATCCACTCCACGCTCAGCGACCAGGCGGCGAAGTTCCAGGTCAATCCGTGATCGGTCACCACCTGCAGCAGCAACAGGCTGCTTGGCAGTGCCTCGGCCGGGGTAAAGGGGGAGCCGAAGGGGGGCATCCCTTCCCACTCCCACATCTTGAACAGGGGGCCGGCGTAGAAGCCAATCCCATGGTGGGCCTTGTAGAGCTCCCAGCCAACCAGCAGCAGCAGGGTCACCAGGTAGAGGGGATAAACCCGGGTCAGCCGCAGCCAGAGGAAGCGGCCATAACTTATGGTGCGGGGCGTGCGGGCGAAGTCTTCCCCATAGACGTGGGCCAGCACCAGCCCGCTCAAAATAAAGAAGAGATCGACCCAGAGGTAGCCGTTCTCGATGAGTTGGGTGTGGCCGGCGATCGACTCCATCCACTGGGGAAAGAGCAGCAAGCGGGCGTGAAACAGCACCACCATCAGGGCAGCGATGCCCCGCAGCGGTGTCAACAGTGGCAATGATTGATTCATGACGGGATCCTTGATGATGTTCAGCTTGGCCTGACATCGATTTTTGTTGTGGTGCCGCTCATCAATGAGTCGGCGGCCCCGGCTTGGCGGCCGCAGGCGGGATCACCCTACCTAAAAGAGAGCCATACGGGTGTGACTGTCGTCATGAATGCGCACTTATCATCCAAAAACCAGCAAGGGATGAGCGCGGCATCGGAAGTGGAGAAGGGATCTAGACTAGGTGAGTCATCCATCCGCGTGCCAGGAGCATCCCGATGAAACTCTATGCCCATCCTTTCTCGTCCTACAGCCAGAAGGTGCTGATCGCCATCTACGAGAATGCCACCCCGTTCGAGTACCGGAATCTCGAAGAGCCGGCGGCCAACGCAGAACTTGCCGCCCTCTGGCCGCTCAAGCGCTTCCCGGTGCTGCTGGATGACGGTCGCTGCATCCTCGAGAGCAGCACCATAGTCGCCCATCTGCAGGCGCACCACCCGGGCCCTGTCTGCCTGATCCCGCCTGGCGATGCGGGCTTGGAAGTGCATATGCTGGATCGCGTCTTCGACAACTATGTGATGACGCCGATGCAAAAAGTGGTGCTGGATATGCTGCGCCCGGCCGCTGAGCGTGACCGCTATGGCGTAGTGGAGGCCCGCGAGCTGCTCGATCAGATCTACCCCTGGCTCGATCAGCGGCTGGAAGGGCGCCACTGGATTGCCGGCGCAGACTTCACGCTGGCCGATTGCGCCGCCGCGCCCTCGCTCTTCTACGCCGACTGGGCCCACGAGATCCCCGCTGGTTATGGCCGCCTACGTGCCTATCGCGCCCGTCTGCTCAGCCATCCCTCCATTGTGCGGGTGGTGGACGAGGCCAGACCATTTCGGCACTACTTCCCGCTGGGCGCGCCGGCACGTGACTGAATGGAATGATGCATTCCTGCCGACCTGGTGCTTTGACGAGCCGGGAGAGGCAGGGTTGTGACCAACCACAGGGGAAAACAACAATATTCACTCAGGTGAGTGAATATGCGTTTATGGCCGATATTTCCCCGAGATATTTTTAATGTTGATGCGTAACATTTCATGTTTTTGCATAAAACAAATGCCGGGCAGTCCCTGCTGGCGGGCTGTGTATGCCATGCCAAGGGTGAAAGAGGCATGAGAAGCGGGCTAACGATGGGGCAATTCCATATTGAGGATGGCTGTAGTCAGTTGAAGAGGAGAGACAGGGGCACCCATCGCTGCTGGTGGCAACGTCGAGGGGAGGTTATCTCTTTGGCGGCCGCAAGAGCTGCATAAAAAAGCCCGCTTTGATCGCGGGCTTCTGGATGGCTTGCCGGACCCCGGCCCGGCTCTGGAGCCGGGGAGAAGGGGTGGCCAGCGCTGGTCTGCTCGGCTTAGCGGGCCCGCACCACCAGCCCTTTGAGGTAGAAGCCTTCCGGATAGGCGGTACCTATGGGGTGATCGGAGGCCTGGGACAAGAGCTCCAGGATCTGGGCGTCGCGGCCGGCATCGAGCGCTGCATCGGCGACGATCTTCTGGAACAGGCTCTGTTCCATCAGGCCGGAGCAGGAGTAGGTCAGCAGCACGCCACCCGGCGCCAGCAGCTGGAACGCCAGCATGTTGATGTCCTTGTAGCCGCGGCAGGCGCCCAGCAGCTGGGCCTTGCTCTCGGCAAACTTGGGCGGATCCAGCACGATGACGTCAAACTTCTCGCCCTTCTCGCGGTATTCACGCAGCAGCTTGAACACGTCGTGACGGACAAACTGGGTGTTGCTGGTATCCAGCCCGTTCAGCTCGGCGTTCTGGCGGGCGATGTCCAGCGCATTCTGGGAGAGATCCACGTTGACCACCTCCTTGGCGCCGCCCTTGAGGGCATAAACGCCAAAACCACCGGTGTAGCAGAAGCAGTTGAGCACCCGCTTGCCTTCGGTGTACTTGGCGGCGGCCTGACGGTTGTCACGCTGATCCAGATAGAAGCCGGTCTTGTGACCGTTGCGGATGTCCACCAGGATCTTGACGCCGCCATTCTCCTCGATCACCACCGGCTCGTTCGGGGTCTCACCATGGATGACGCCGGTGCGCTCTTTCAGCCCTTCCTTCTTGCGCACCGCCACGTCGGAGCGCTCATAGATGCTGCACTCGGGGTAGAGAGTGCGCAGCGCCTGGGTGATCAGCTCACGCTGGAACTCGGCGCCGGCGGAGAGAATTTGGCACACCAGAAAATCGGCGTAGCGGTCGATGGTCAAGCCCGGCAGACCGTCGGACTCGGCGGCGCACAGACGATAGCCGGTGAGGCCCTGACGCTTGATGAGTCCGTCACGGGACTCTTGGGCGTATTTGAGACGACGGATGAAGAAGTCGAGATCGACGGTCTCATCCTTGTCGAAGGTCCAGACCCGGGCGCGGATCTGGGAGCTGCCGGACCAGGCGCCACGGGCGAGCCACTTGCCGTCATGGGTGAGGATCTCGACGGTATCGCCGTCAATGGGGTTGCCCTGAACCCGCTCGATCCCCTTGGAGAAGATCCAGGGGTGGCGACGCAGCAGGGATTTTTCGCGGCCTTTGACGAGATAGATGGAAGCGCTCATGGGAGTTGCCAGATGGTCAAAAGAAAAGGGGCCACATTCTAAGGGCAATAGGGCTGCTAAGCCAGTCTTTGCTGGCATACGACGCATGACTGCTCTCTGCCCTTGAGCAGCGATCAGGTACCGGCTTCGCGTAATTTCATGAAACTCGGCGTTGGCGTATCTGGCTGCTCAGCTTATCAGTATTGGCCTTAAATGCTTGTTTTTTACTCAAACTCACTCTTTGAGTGCGCAAAATATATCCATATTGGTATTTTTATCTTTATTCTATGCAATTTCCTCTAAAGAGCCATTTGGTGATGTCGATAGTGTGGAGGCCATTTTGAATCTTTCCTTGTATCGAGCTGTCCATGTCACTCTCTATTGCGACCAATGTTTCCTCCCTCAATGCGTCTCGTCATCTTGGTCAGTCATCAAACACGCTGGATTCGGTCTATCGACGACTCTCATCCGGATTGCGCATCAACAGTGCTGCCGATGATGCCGCCGGCTTGCAGATTGGCAATCGTCTCACCAGTGAAGTAAACGGGACCAACACGGCGATCCGCAATGCCAATGATGGGATATCAGTTATCAATGTGGCTGATGGGGCACTCGATGAGTCGATGAACCTGATGCAGCGGATGCGCACTCTCGCGTTGCAGTCAGGGAGTGGTGCCAATACGACAGAGGATCGCATAGCCCTGAATGCTGAATTCAAGCAACTGCAGTTGGAAATGGACCGGATCGCCACAGGTACCCAGTTTGCCGGACAGGAACTGCTGGCGGGGAGTTATAAGGGGATCTTCTCGGTTGGAGCTTATGCAGGTCAGAATACCGTCATCACCGATCTCAATGCACAAACCAAAAATCTGGGGGAGATGGAGTGGCAAGCGCGCAGTCCGGCAGGCAGCAAGCCGGGGGCTTATGACATTGCTGATCTAAAACTTTCATCTCAACCCGTGACTCTCAATGGCGTGATCTTTGACAAGGATTATGCAACCCTGGAAGGGTTCGTAGCTGATATCAATGGCACTACCTTTCCCAATAATCAGGGGCCGGTAACAGCAAGGCAACTGCCATTTTCCGTGGCCTCTTCCGTCGATTTGTCCGCCTTGCCATCCTATATCGATGTGGCGGGCCACTCTGTGGACTTGACCAGCGGGATTGATATAACTGGATGGGATCCGGTCAATCCAACGCACGAAAACAACGATTTGATGAGGGAAGTGGTCAAGCGTATCAATAATACGGCTCAGTCAGCGGGTTTAGGGTTTTATGTAAGCGCGTCCAACAGCAACAATCCTGCCAGCAATACATTGACCGTTTATAGCTCACAGGGGAACAGTCTTGCGCTGGCTAATGGCACAACGCCCCCTCCGCAACCCGCACCACCGGCGCCGCCAGTGAGCAGCAATTCTTCTTTGAGCGCTCTTTTGCCAGATGTGTCCCCCACGACTTATATCGGCCAGATGGAATTGCACTCATCTGGTGACAAGTACTCCAACATCGACATGCAAGGGGCGAGCTTGCATGCACTGGGTTTCTATCAAGCAGACAAGAAGAAATATACCATTGATAATATTGATGTTCTTAATGATGACAATGCAAGCAGAGCGATCAAGACGCTGGATGTGGGCATGAAACAGCTAGGGGTTCAGCGTTCGCGGCTCGGGGCCCAGGCCAATGCACTGGACGCCCGGGTACGAAATCTGGCCAACGCCAATGAGAGCCTCAGTGCTGCCCGTTCACGGATCCGGGATGCCGACATAGCGAGTGAGTCGGCCCGCCTGGTGCGTACCCAGATATTGCAGCAGGCGAGCTCATCCATCTTAAGTCAGGCCAACAGCCGACCCAATATGGCTCTCAGCCTGCTGCAGTCATGATGATGGGGGACGCAGGCAGCACCGCGATCAAATGAGTGGAGCGTCATTGAACGCAAATAGTTCGGTGACGTTATTTCAAGCCCATGTTAATGCTGAAACGACAGAGGCCATCCCTGGGGATGGCCTCTGTCGTTATTGCGCGGCAAGTTAGATCTTCAGGCCTTTCAGGGCCTGGGTCAGCTCGGTAGCGGTGGCCTTGAGGCCGGCGGTGCCGGCCACCGAGGCACTGGCGGACGCTTCCACCTGGCCCGCTTCATGGCGCACCTGATCCAGATTGCGGGTGATCTCTTCTGCCACCGAGCTCTGCTGTTCGCTCGAGGTGGCGATCTGGGTGCTCATCTCCAGCACCGCATCGCTGTGGTTGCTGAGCTTGTCGATGTCGAGCCCCACCTCGCTGATGAGCTGCTGACTGCTGGCCGCTCGTTCCACCGTCTTCTCCATGATGTCGTTCAGTGCCCCGGTGCCGGCCTGCAGCTCTTCAATCATCTGCTGGATCTCTACCGTGGCCTGCTGGGTGCGGCTGGCCAGGGTGCGAACCTCGTCGGCCACCACCGCAAAGCCGCGACCCTGCTCGCCGGCGCGGGCCGCCTCGATGGCTGCGTTGAGGGCCAGCAGGTTGGTCTGCTGGGAGATGGCGTTGATGACGTTGACCACTTCGTTGATGCGATTGGCATTGTGGGTCAGCCGCTCCACCGCGCCGGAGGCGTTGCCAATCTCGTCGGCCAGGGTGCGAATGGCAGTGATGGTGCGCGATACCCGGGAGGCGCCGTTGGCCGCCTCTTCGCTAGATTGGCGGGTCTGCTGCAGGGTGTCGTTGGCGTTGCGGGCAACCTCGCGAATGGCGGCGGACATCTGCTCCATGGCGGCGGCCAGGGAGTCCATGTGCTGGCGCTGGGAGCGGGCCATGGTTTCGCCTTCGCTGGCATGATCGCGAAACTCGTCAGCGGCCATGGTCAGCGCCTCGGCGGACTCCTCCACCAGCTGTACTATCTTGTGCTGGCGGTCGGTGAAGCGGTCGATGCTGCCGGCCAGAATGGAGAACTCGTCGCGCACCGGGAAGAAGTTGAGGCGGAAGGTGAGATCGCCATCCGCCACGGTCTGCAGCGCCTTGTTGGTGGAGTAGAGCGCCCCCGACACAAAGGTCATCAGGTAGTGGGTCACCAGGGCCAGCAGGGCGGCCAGCACGGCTATGATGGTGAGGGTGGTTCCTTGACCATCCCACAGGGAGTAGCGGGAGGCATCCAGGGTACCGGTGACGACCCCGGCCTGGCCGGCGCTGGCGCCGTACCGATAGATGTCGCCCTGCTGGGTCAACCCTGTGCTGCCGGTCGGGCTCAGCGTGAGCTCGGCCGGCAGGGTCAGATCGGCGTGCTGGCTGGCCAGCTGGGCGCTCAGTTCGACCCGCTGCTTGAGCTGCTCCAGGCGCAGTTGCATCTCCTGCTGATGGCCGTCTGCCAGCAGATACCAGCTGATAAAGGCGATGAACAACAGCGGACACCAGAAGGTGATGAGAAATTTTTCGCTGATCGTGAGGTGAATGAGATAACGGTCAACCCACCGAAACTTTACTTCTTTCATAATGGTATTGCGTCCTGCAAGGGGATGAGAGTGTCGCGCTCATTATCGCCTTGAAGGGAAATTTCTTAAGGGGAAGGTGTGAGAAATGGGAGAGCAATCGTTTGTCGTGCGAGTGTGGGGCCTGGTACAGGGGGTGGGGTTTCGTTACTTCACCCGGGAGCGGGCGCTGCAACTGGGGCTGCGGGGCCATGCCTACAACCTAGAAGATGGCTCGGTGGAGATCCTCATCTGCGGGCCGGAGCAGAGCGTGCAAATGATGCTGGGCTGGCTGGAGCGGGGGCCGCGTACCGCCGAGGTGACCCGGATGGAATATGAGGTGGCGCCACCGCCCAAGGGGAGCGGCTTTCATACCAATTGAGCGCCTTGCCACGTCAATGATGCCGAACAGCCATAAAGAACGGGAGCCACACAGGCTCCCGTTTGCATTGACGCTCTCTTGTCCGCAGGTCAGCCGGCCTGGGCGGCGTCGGCGATGGCCTGGGTCTTGGCCAGCACCGCCTGCAGGGCGGGGCGTTTGGCCAGGCGATCCCGATAGGCCGCCAGCTTGGGGGGAATGGTCTGCTCGAAGCGGGTGGCCCACATCAGGGTATGGGCCAGCAGCAGATCGGCGATGGTTACCTGCTCACCCAGCAGGTAACCCTGCTCGGGCACCCAGGATTCGGCGATGGCCGCCGCCTTGTCGAACTCCCATTTGGCGGTGGGGAAGATGGCCGGCAGGCGCTGGGCCTCGGGCAGGGCGAAGCGGTGCTTGCCGATGGTCCACAGCGGCTGCTCCAGTTCACAGGTGATGAAGCTGACCCACTGGGCGTGCAGCGCCGAGGCCTGGGTCCCTCTGGCCGGCAGCCAGTTCGGACCATACACCTCGGCCAGGTACTGCATGATGGCGGCGGACTCGGTCAACACGAACTCCCCGTCCTTGAGCACCGGCATCTTGCCGCTCGGGTTGAGGGTCAAAAACCAGTCGCTGCGATTCTCGCCCTTGGCGAAGTCGAGAAACTGGAACTGCCATGCCACGTCCAGCTCTTCCAGTAACCAGGATACGCGCAGGGCTCGGCTGACGGGGGTGCCATATAAGGTGATCATGCTTGCTCCTTGCCTGATGAATGGGGCCATGGGCCCGAAGTGAATCGCCAGTCTAGGCAAATTGATCGGGAGCAACAAGCACCCAAGGGGGGAGGCAAAGCACAAAACGGCGCAATCAGCGGGAGAGGGGGAGGAGGAAAGAGAGAAAATAAAAGGGAGGCCCCAGGCCTCCCTCGTTGCTAACGGCTGTGGCAGCGCTTATTTGACGCGCATGCCAGGCTGGGCACCTTCCTGTGGCTCCAGGATCCAGAGATCCTTGCCACCTGGGCCTGCCGCCAGCACCATGCCTTCAGACATGCCAAAGCGCATCTTGCGCGGGGCCAGGTTGGCCACCATCACGGTCAGCTTGCCTTCCAGATCTTCGGGGTTGTAGGCGGACTTGATGCCGGCAAACACCTGGCGGGTCTCGCCGCCGATGTCCAGTTGCAGCTTGAGCAGCTTGTCCGCTTCCGGCACCGCTTCGGCCTTCGTGATCAGCGCCACCCGCAGGTCCACCTTGGCAAAATCGTCGTAGGCGATGGTTTCGCTGATGGGGTCATCAACCAGCGGACCGCTCGCTTTCGGTGCCTGCTCCTTGGCCAGGTCCTCCTTGGAGGCCTCGATCATGGCTTCAATCTTGGCCGGCTCAATGCGGGAGAAGAGCGCCTTGAACGGGGCGACGGTGTGGTCGACCAGCGGGGCGGCGATACCATCCCAGCTGAGGGTCTCGGCCAGGAAGGCCTCGGCACGTTCGGCCAGGAGCGGCATGACGGGCTTGAGGTAGGCCATCAGCACGCGGAACAGGTTGATGCCGACGGAGCAGACTGCTTGCAGCTCGGCATCCGCCCCTTCCTGCTTGGCGATGACCCAGGGGGCCTTGTCGTCCACGTAGCGGTTGGCCTTGTCGGCCAGCGCCATGATCTCACGGATGGCGCGGCTGAACTCGCGGCTCTCGTAGGCCTCGGCGATGGCGGTGCGGGCGTTGGCGAACTCGGCGTAGAGTTCAGGCTCGGCGCAGGTGGCGGCCAGCTTGCCGTCGAAGCGCTTGGCGATGAAGCCGGCGTTGCGGGACGCCAGGTTGACCAGCTTGTTGACCACGTCGGCGTTGACGCGCTGCACGAAGTCTTCGAGGTTCAAGTCCAGATCATCGATGCGGCTGTTGAGCTTGGCGGCGTAGTAGTAACGCAGGCACTCCGGATCCAGGTGATTGAGATAGGTGGAGGCCTTGATGAAGGTGCCCTTGGACTTGGACATCTTGGCGCCGTTGACAGTCACGTAGCCATGCACATTGACCTTGGTCGGCTTGCGGAAGCCCGCGCCTTCCAGCATGGATGGCCAGAACAGGCAGTGGAAGTAGGCGATGTCCTTGCCGATGAAGTGGTAGAGCTCGGCCTCGGAGTCCGCTTTCCAGTAGCTGTCGAAATCGATGTCACCGCGCTTGTTGCACAGGTTCTTGAACGACGCCATGTAGCCGATGGGGGCATCCAGCCAGACGTAGAAGTACTTGCCCGGGGCGCCGGGAATTTCGAACCCGAAGTAGGGGGCGTCACGGGTGATGTCCCACTGCTGCAGGCCGCTTTCGAACCACTCCTGCATCTTGTTGGCCATCTCTTCCTGAATGGCGCCGGAGCCGCGCACCCAGTCGGCCAGCCAGGTCTCAAACTGCGGCAGGTCGAAGAAGAAGTGCTCGGAGTCCTTCATCACCGGGGTAGCGCCGGAGACGGCGGATTTCGGATCGATCAGTTCGGTCGGGCTGTAGGTAGCGCCGCAGCTGTCGCAGTTGTCGCCATACTGCTCCGGGGACTTGCACTTGGGGCAGGTGCCCTTGACGAAACGATCCGGCAGGAACATGGATTTTTCCGGATCGAACAGCTGGGAGATGGTGCGGCTTTTGATCTTGCCGCCGGCCTGCAGACGGCCGTAGATAAGCCCGGCCAGCTCACGGTTCTCGTCGCTGTGGGTGGAGTGATAGTTGTCAAAACTGATGTTGAACCCGGCGAAGTCGGCCTGGTGCTCCTGGGAGACTGCCGCGATCATCTCTTCCGGGGTGATCCCCAGCTGTTGGGCCTTGAGCATGATCGGGGTGCCATGGGCATCGTCGGCACAGACAAAGTGCACCTGGTGACCGCGCATTCGCTGATAACGAACCCAGATATCGGCCTGGATGTGTTCCAGCATGTGGCCAAGATGGATGGAGCCATTGGCATAGGGAAGGGCGCAGGTTACCAGCATTGTACGAGGATCAGTTGCCATATAGTCGTTCTTGATGTGCTTGTTGGGATGATAGAGTGCCGTGCATGTTACCCGAATTGGGGGTAGCCTGCCTAGGGTTGTGGCTCGTCCTACCCGCCGGCGCACGCTGGTCGGCAAGCAGGCAAGCCACTGATTTGTGTGCGGTAACCGTTCACCTCAAGATAATGACAAGATAATGAGGAGTTAATGGTGATTGATTCAGTAAAACAGATCCTGGCCGAATTTAAGCCGACAGGGTGGGGCAAGGATCTGGTGGCTGCCGGCTTCGTGCGCAGCATCGACAAACAAGGTTCGGCGCTCACCATCAAGCTGGTGCTGCCCTTCGCTGGCCACTCCCTGTTCGAGCAGATCCAGCAGGACTTCGATGCCCGGCTGCGCAGCGTCACCGGCGCGACCCGTATCGACTGGGTCGGCGAGATCGAGGTGGCCAGCATGCCGCGGGCGCAGGGGCTGGCGGCGGTGCAGGGCATTCGCAACATCATTGTGGTTGCCTCCGGCAAGGGCGGGGTGGGCAAGTCCACCACCGCCGTCAACCTGGCGCTGGCACTGCAAAAGGAGGGGGCGCGGGTCGCCATTCTGGATGCGGACATCTACGGTCCCTCCATTCCGACCATGACCGGAACCCTCAAGGAGCGTCCCGTCAGCCATGACGGCAAGCTGATGGAGCCGGTGATGGCCTGTGGCCTCAAGAGCAACAGCATCGGCTATCTGGTCTCCGAGCAGGATGCCACCATCTGGCGCGGCCCCATGGCGAGCAAGGCGCTGGCCCAGATCCTCCACGAGACCCGCTGGGGCGAGGTGGACTACCTGGTGGTGGACATGCCGCCGGGCACCGGTGACATCCAGCTCACCCTGGCCCAGCAGGTACCGACCACGGCAGCGGTGATCGTCACCACCCCTCAGGATGTGGCGCTGGCGGATGCCCGCAAGGGGGTAGCCATGTTCAACAAGGTCAATGTGCCCGTGCTCGGCATCGTCGAGAACATGAGTTATCACGTCTGCAGCGCCTGTGGTCATCATGAGGCGCTGTTCGGTACCGGCGGCGGCCAGAAGATGGCCGAGCAGTATCAGGTGGCGCTGCTGGGTCAGTTGCCACTGCACATCGACATCCGCAAACACATGGACGATGGTTGCCCGACCGTGTTCGGCGCACCGAAAGGGGAGCTGGCAGAGGCCTATCTGAAACTGGCCCGTCGGGTGGGGGCTGAGCTCTATTTCAGCGGAAAACCGATTGCGACCCCTCTCTATACCATGGCGCTGGATGAATAATCGGCGGTCGGCTGTTTGGGGTGGATTTGAGGGTGGGCAGGGCTCACCCTTTTTTATATAATGGATCGGTTTAAACAATCCCCACTGCTCTTCTCTTTAGGTATTTTTCAATGTCTGATACTCAACATTCGTGTGTGATCATCGGTATTGCTGGTGCATCCGCGTCCGGCAAAAGTCTTATAGCCCAAACCATCTATGAAGAGCTGGTGGCCGAGCTGGGAGCCGGTCAAATTGGCGTGATCACCGAGGATTGCTACTATCGCGATCAGACCCACCTGACCATGGAAGAGCGGGTCAAGACCAACTATGACCACCCCAACGCACTGGATCACGACCTGCTGGTACAACACTTGAGCCAGCTGGTGCAGGGGGATGCCGTCAACATTCCCCAGTACTCCTATACCGAACACACCCGCATGAGCGATGTGACCCCCTTTGCCCCGCGCCGGGTGATCATTCTGGAAGGGATCCTGCTGCTGACCGACAGCCGCTTGCGCGATCTGATGGATGCCTCCATCTTCATGGATACCCCGCTCGACATCTGCCTGCTGCGCCGCCTGGTGCGCGACGTGCAGGAACGCGGCCGGACCATGGATTCCGTGCTCAAGCAGTACCAGAAGACGGTGCGTCCCATGTTCCTGCAGTTTATCGAGCCTTCCAAGCAGTACGCGGACGTGATCGTACCCCGTGGCGGCAAGAACCGCATCGCCATCGACATGCTCAAGGCGCGGATCCGCCATATGTTGATTGGTTGAGAGATATCAAGCCGGGTGATGCCCGGCTTTTTTAAATGAACAATTTGTCAGGAGAGTCGCCCAATGCGTCTTTGTGATACCGATATCGAACGTCATCTGGATGAAGGCAAGATCGTCATTGAGCCAAGACCCGGTATTGAACGGATCAGTGGCGTCAGCGTCGATGTGCTGCTGGGCAACGAGTTTCGGGTGTTTCGCGATCACACCGCTCCCTATATTGATCTGAGCGGGCCGAGCAGCGAGATGGCCGATGCCATCGATCGGGTGATGAGCGACGAAATCCACATTCCCGATGGGGAAGCCTTCTATCTGCACCCGGGTCAGCTGGCGCTGGCGGTCACTTATGAATCGGTCACCCTGCCGGCGGATATCGTCGGCTGGCTCGACGGCCGTTCCTCCCTGGCTCGCCTGGGCCTCATGGTACATGTGACCGCACACCGCATTGATCCGGGCTGGTCCGGCCGCATCGTGCTGGAGTTCTACAACGGCGGCAAGCTGCCGCTGGCGCTGCGCCCCAAGATGAAGATCGGTGCGCTGAACTTCGAGATGCTCTCCGGTGTGGCGGCGCGTCCCTACAACAAGCGGGAAAACGCCAAGTACAAGAGCCAGCAGGGCGCCGTGGCCAGCCGCATCAACCAGGACTGATCTGGCCTGTGTGATCCTTGGCAGTCGACAAGAGACAATATGCTGAAGAAGGGCGCCCGCAACGGCGCCCTTATCCATGGTGGTGGCAACCTGTGTCGGCAGGTAAGTTGTCGGTTCCTTGTGCAATTCTCCCTTTTGGGTTGGTCCAAGATTGACGCAACGCGCACCTGTGGAGGGGGATTGGAGTGGCCGGAAATGATGAATTGTTCCCGTTTGGGGACTGTTTTTGTCAGGCAAGGTCTGTTTAATTAATCCAAGACAAGCCGCATGGTGACTGGCGCTAAGCTATTTTTTGGCTGAATGCTCTTTTTTTTTCTTACTGAAATATTTCAACAACGGGTATGGCGTTACCAGCCTTCTGGCATAATCCGCCGCAACTCATAAACAGGTTCGTTTTTTATGTTTGAAATGTTTAGTGGTTTGGGTTTGTGGTGGTCAATCGGTTTGGTATTGGCCGTTTTTTTTGTGTTGGCCTATGAATTCATCAATGGCTTTCACGATACCGCCAACGCGGTAGCAACGGTCATCTATACCAAGGCGATGCCGGCACATACGGCCGTGGTGGCCTCCGGTCTGTTCAACTTTGCCGGGGTCATGATGGGCGGGTTGGGGGTGGCCTATGCCATTGTTCACCTGCTGCCCATCGATCTGCTGCTCGGAATGGACTCTACCCAGGGTCTTATCATGGTGTTCTCCCTGCTGTTTTCCGCCATCGTGTGGAACCTGGGCACCTGGTTCTTCGGGATCCCCGCATCCAGCTCGCACACGTTGATCGGCTCCATCCTGGGGGTAGGCGGCGCCTATGCCTGGATCAACCATCAACCGCTGCAGGAAGGCATCAACGTCGGCAAAGCCATCGACATCATGCTCTCCCTCATCATCTCGCCCACCGTCGGTTTCATCATTGCGGCCATACTGCTGTTTGCCATGAAACGTGTCTGGCAGGGCAGCAAGATCCACAAAACACCGGAAGAGCGCCTGCTGGTGGATGGCAAGAAGCATCCGCCGTTCTGGGCTCGCCTCACGCTGGTAGCTTCTGCCATGGGGGTCAGCTTCGTGCACGGCTCCAACGATGGCCAGAAGGGGATCGGTCTGGTGATGCTGGTGCTGATCTGCATGGCGCCGGCCTACTTCGCGCTGGACATGAACAGCCGCTCCTACGATCTGGATCGTACCCAGGATGCCAACCAGCGCATCATGGAGATCTATCAGCGCAACCATGAGCTGGTTTCCAAGGTGGTGGACTTCAAGGTGCCGGCCCAGGCCCAGGAAGAGCTGATGACCCATTGCGCCGCCTCCGGTGCACTGCAGGCCATGGCCACCCTGGACAATCGTCTTGCCCAGGTGCGCACCTATGAAGAGATGGACCTGACCGATCGTCGTGAAGTGCGTCGCCTGCTGCTGTGCATCGACGATACCGCACGCAAGGTTTCCAAGCTGCCGCTGCCGGCCAAGGAGCTGACCGATCTCGCCAAATGGCGCAAGGATCTGACCGCGACCGCCGAATACGCGCCGACCTGGGTTATCGTCTCCATCGCCCTGGCGCTTGGCTGCGGTACCATGGTGGGCTGGCGTCGTATCGTCTACACGGTAGGCGAGAAGATCGGCTCCTCCGGCATGACCTATAGCCAGGGGATTGCAGCCCAGATCACGGCAGCTGCCTCCATCGGTATCGCCAGTCTGACCGGCATGCCGGTGTCCACCACCCATATACTCTCCTCCGCGGTAGCGGGGACCATGGTGGCCAACAAGTCGGGCCTGCAGAGCCAGACCATCAAGACCATTCTGATGGCCTGGGTGCTGACCCTGCCGCTCACCATGCTGCTCTCCGGTGGCCTGTTCCTGATCAGCAACCATCTGTTCAGCTGAACCAGTTCCATCTGATTGTCAAAAGGGCCCCCAGGGCCCTTTTTTCATGTCTTCAAAACAAACAATCAGCCATACCTTCGTAGTAGACGAGGACGCCAATGCTCTCGTTATATGCCATCAAGCTAAATATTTGAAAACAATGTAAAAGACTCCTTACTGATCTCGCCCATATCACGACCTTCAAAAAAACCGTCTACAAAGCGAGGGGATTTGACATCGACAAAAATGTGGCCCGTTAGACCAGTCACTCAAGTAGTGGGGAGGCCAATCGGCGCGAGCCGCAGAGTTCAGATGATGTAACGAGGCAAAGACAAAGAGTCAGATGTGCGTTGGTGAATATCCGATAGAGGAAATGGACAGTGTGCAACGGCATGAGCAATGTTCTGCTCCGCTATCACAGCGTCACTGCTTGGAAAGCCGGTTGGAGTGGGGGAGCAAGCCGTGTTAACCGCGGTTTCAACTGACCATGTCTGCTGTCGTAAAACGACCGGGGTTTCAGATCATATGGATGTATCAGAGGCGTGAAGCCTGGATAGTGGGGCAGGGGAGCATGACGGGTAACCATCAGCAGTGCGAGAAGCCAGGGTTAGGTTTGCACAGAGTGGCATAAAGAAGATGAGCTGACGGTAATGGAGCGGGTTGCAGGTGCTGCTGGAGCGATACGTGCTACATAGAGAGATAAAAAAAGAGCCACACAGTGTGTGGCTCTTTTATCAGGTTAGCGGGTCAATCAGGGACGACCGGCCGGGCTGGTTGCAACGTTGACGGCGGCAGTGCTGCCACCATGACGGCCGGAAGTGGCCACTTCGCTGCGCACCAAGGGTGCATACTCGACCGGCTTGCGTGCCGGCAGGGCAGGGGCGGCGGCCGGAGTTGCCATCGGGGCAGAGGCCTTGCGGGCACCAGCCAGCAGGCTGCCACCGCGCTTGACCTGCTTGGCAGCCGGGGCTGCGGTTGCGGGTTCAACCTTGGCAGTCTCTGCCGCGACAACAGGCTCGGCCACTGCGGCAACCGGCTCAACGGTCGGTACGGCAACAACGTCTGCAACTGCCGGGGCGGTTTCTACGGTCGCTTCCACAACCGGCTTGCTCTCGACAACCGGAGTCTCAACAGCCTGTACGGGCTCAACGACCGCCTCTGCCACGGTTTCCACTTCAACAGGCGCAGCTTCAACAGCAGCAATGACCGGTTCGGCCACCAGGGGGGCGGTTTCGACGACGGTTGCTACCGGTTCAGCGGCGACAACGGCTTCGGCCTGCTCGCGGGCTTCTTCGGCGACGGCCTCGGCAACCACGTGCTCGGTCAGGGCGGAGGAGGCCTGCAGGGCAGCAGCAACGGCTTCAGCGCTCGGGATGGTGATCACGGGCACGGCCGGCTCTTCCACTTTGACCTGGGCTGCATCGGCTTGCGCGGCGGCAGTCAGAGTCGGTGCAGCGACTTCGGCAGTCTGCTCTTCATCGTCACGCTGGCTGCGAGCTTCTTCGTTGATGCGCTTGCGGCGTTGGCCTTCGATACGCTGATTGCGCGGAGTACGGCGGGAACGACGCTGGCCTTCTGCCTGCTCATCCTGCTGTTCAGTCGCGTCAACGGCATCGACGGTGGCAACCGGCGCTACATCGGCAGCATGGGCAACAGCGGCGTCATCGGCAGGCGCATCGACGCGGATTTGCTTGCGCAGTTGGCGGCGTTCGCGGCGCTCGGCCACTTTCTGCTCTTTTTCCTGACGCTGTTCCACGTTGGTGGCAACGGCTTCTACGCTGTCCAGCGTGTCGACCACTACCTCGGCACGGGGTTCACGCGGAGCGCGGGGCTCACGAGCCTGACGTGGGGCACGGGGTTCGCGCTCCTGACGCGGCTCACGAGCCTCGCGAGGTTCACGTTCCATGCGCTGTTCGCGCACGTCACCACGGGCTTCACGTTCCTGACGCGGCTCACGCTCTTTGCGTGGGCGACGGTTGCGGCCTTCGCCGTTCTCGCGGCTGGCCACGCCTTCGCGCTTCTCGCCGGCATCGCCGTTGCGGCTGCTGCGGTTGTCGTCACGACGACCACGTTGACCACGGCTGCGGGATTCATCGCGCTGATGACGGTGACCGTCCTCTTTGCGAGCCTCGCGCGTTGCCGGTTTCTCGGCAGGCGCGGTGACCTCGGCGCTGTCAGCATTGCCGCCGAACAGGTTGGAGAGGCTCTTGAACAGCTTGCCGAACAGGCCCGGCTCTTCGGCAACCGGGGCTGCAACAGGGGCGGGGGCCGCCGGCGCAGCCGGTTGCGGTGCCTGGACGAAGCCTTGCAGCAGGGGCTGCTCGCGCTCGATGGTCTGGGCCTGTTTCGGCTGGTAGACCGGCTTGGCAATTTCGGTTTTCAGCTCGTAGCTGGCCGCTTCCGGGATCTCGTTCTGACGGATGCGGGTCACTTCGTAGTGCGGGGTTTCCAGGTGCTGGTTCGGAATGATGTAGACACGCACATCATTGCGTTGTTCCAGGCTGGCGATGGAGCTGCGCTTCTCGTTGAGCAGATAGGCGGCGACATCGACCGGCACCTGAGCATGCACCTGCTCGGTGTTGTCCTTCATCGCCTCTTCTTCGATGAGACGCAGGATGGACAGGGCCAGTGATTCGTTGTCACGGATCACGCCCTGACCCTGGCAACGGGGGCAGATATGGCTGCTGGACTCGTTGAGGGAGGGACGCAGACGCTGACGAGACATCTCCAGCAGACCGAAACGGGAGATCCGGCCGAGCTGGATGCGGGCACGGTCCTGATGCACGGCTTCACGCAGACGGTTTTCCACTTCGCGCTGATGGCGAACCGGCGTCATGTCGATGAAGTCGATGACAATCAGACCACCCAGGTCACGCAGACGCAATTGACGGGCAATCTCGTCGGCCGCTTCCAGGTTGGTCTGCAGCGCAGTCTCTTCGATATCGCCGCCCTTGGTGGCGCGGGAGGAGTTGATATCGATGGAGGTCAGCGCTTCGGTCGGATCGATCACGATGCTGCCGCCGGAGGGCAGGCGCACTTCACGCTGGAAGGCCGACTCGATCTGGCTCTCAATCTGGAAGTGGTTGAACAGGGCAACTTCACCCTTGTACAGCTTCACGCGGTTGAGGAAATCGGGACGTACCAGCTCGATGTGCGACTTGGCGCGTTCGAAAATGACCGGGTTGTCGATCAGGATCTCGCCCACATCGCGGCGCAGGTAATCACGGATGGCACGCACGATGACGTTGCTTTCCTGATGGATCAGCACCGGCGCGGAGCGGCTCTGTGACGCCTTGTGGATGGAGTCCCAGTGGTTGAGCAGAACGTTCAGATCCCACTCCAGCTCTTCCGGGGACTTGCCCACACCGGCGGTACGCACGATGAGGCCCATGCCGTCCGGCACGGTCAGGCCGCTCAGGGCTTCTTTCAGTTCAGTCCGTTCATCGCCCTCGATGCGACGGGAGATACCGCCGGCACGGGGGTTGTTCGGCATCAGCACCAGGTAGCTGCCGGCCAGACTGATGAAGGTGGTGAGAGCTGCACCCTTGGTGCCACGCTCTTCCTTGTCGATCTGGACGATGACTTCCTGGCCTTCGCGGACCACTTCTTTGATGTTGGGACGACCCTGATAGGAGTAACCGGAGGGGAAGTAATTGCGGGCGATTTCCTTTAACGGCAGGAAACCGTGGCGCTCGGCGCCATAGTCGACAAAAGCAGCTTCGAGACTGGGTTCTACGCGGGTGATTTTGCCCTTGTAAATGTTCGCTTTCTTCTGCTCGTGTCCCGGACTTTCAATATCCAGATCGTAGAGCTGTTGTCCGTCAACCAGCGCTACGCGCAACTCTTCTTCCTGAGTCGCGTTGATTAGCATTCTTTTCATTGAGTTCTCGTTATTTTGTCATTTTGATTTCCTCCACAGGATCCTGCCGGCGCCGGCCTCGGGTCTTCAGCATACTGGGGCAACCTCCCGGTTGGGGTATGCATGAGGCGCAAACTAAGGGCACTCTGGTTCAGCCTTCTCGAGAAGGCATGAAAAGGATACCGGTGTGGAGACAAATAGGCGGTTCTGTTTGCGTTCTCCATGCGCTGTACCTCGCACCCGGGAACCGTCATGTTCTTGTATACACGGTGTTTCGGGATTGGGTGGCATAATTTTTGGCCACTTAGTACAAGGCTTGAACACAATGACAAAACCTTGTTTATTATCCCATTTAAATCACTTTTATAGCAAGGCGCCATTTTTCAACAAAGCATGCAGCCAAGGGCCGTCGGCAGTGTTAAAATCCGCGCCATGACACAGATACAACAACAAGTGCAGCTGCTCACCATCGAAGCTGAGCATGACGGGCAGCGCATCGACAATTTTCTCAAGACTCAGCTAAAGGGCGTCCCCAAGAGCCTGATCTATCGCATCCTTCGCAAGGGGGAAGTGCGCGTCAACAAAAAGCGCATCAAACCGGAGTACAAACTCTGTACCGGTGACGAGGTACGGGTTCCCCCCGTGCGGGTCGCCGAAAAGAACGAATTGCCCTCGGCCAACCTTGGCAGCATCCAGCGTCTGGAGAGCCAGATCCTGTTTGAAGACGACGCCATGATCGTGCTCAACAAGCCGTCCGGCATGGCCGTTCACGGCGGCAGCGGGCTGAGCTTCGGGGTCATCGAAGGGCTGCGCGCCCTGCGCCCGGAAGCCCGTTTTCTCGAACTGGTGCATCGTCTCGATCGCGACACCTCCGGTGTGCTGCTGGTCGCCAAGAAGCGCAGCGCCCTGCGCAGTCTGCACGAGCAGCTGCGGGTCAAGACCATGCGCAAACAGTACCTGGCACTGGTGCGTGGCCAGTGGCAACCCCACGTCAAGGTGGTCAATGCGCCGCTGCGCAAGAATGATCTGCAATCCGGCGAGCGGGTCGTGCGGGTCAGCGCCGATGGCAAGCCGTCTGAAACCCGGTTTCGCATTGCCCGTCAATTCGCCGAGGCGACCCTGGTCGAGTGCAGCCCGATCACCGGCCGTACCCACCAGATCCGGGTGCACACCCTGCATGCCGGCCACCCCATCGCGTGTGACGACAAGTATGGAGAAGCGGCATTTGACGAGAAAATGCGCAGCCAAGGCCTGAAACGGCTCTTCTTGCATGCCTGGCGTCTGACCTTCACTCATCCGGCCGATGGTCGCGAGATGCAGGTCGAAGCGCCCCTGTCGCCCGAGCTCGAGACCTTCCTCAACGGATTGGCGCGCTGATGACACAGATCCGGCTCGCCATTTTCGACTGGGACGGTACCCTGATGGACTCGGTGGGCCGGATAGTGGCCTGCGTGGCTGCCGCGGCCCGTGACTGTGCCGAGGTGGTGCCCACCGCCACCGAGACTCATCAGATCATCGGCCTCAGTCTGGAGGTCGGCATCCCCCGGCTGTTTTCCCTGGAGCAGGGCGGTGAGCGAGCCAATGCCCTGATCGCCCGCTATCGCCACCACTATCTGCACGATGCTACTCCCAGCCCCCTGTTTGCTGGGGCGAGGGAGCTGCTGCACGGCTGGTACGAGCAGGGCATTGCGCTGGCGGTGGCGACTGGCAAGTCACGGCGGGGGTTGGACAGGGTACTGGATGAAACCGGGTTGCGGCCACTCTTTGCCGCCACGCGCGGAGCGGATGAGGCCAACTCCAAGCCTGATCCGCTGATGCTGACGCAAATTCTGGATGAGCTGGACATTGCCCCGCACCAGGCGGTGATGATCGGTGACTCCATCCACGACATGGCGATGGCCGAAGCGCTGGCCATGCCGCGCATCGGCGTAAGCTGGGGCGTGCACGACCGGGGGCGCCTGCAGGCTCACCATCCGCTGGCGGTGGCCGATACCATGGCGGAGCTGAGGGCGCTGCTGGGTTGATGACAAGCACCGGGATGCAATACAAAACGGAAGCCAAGGCTTCCGTTTTTTATTGCCAACATTCTGCCTTCATCAGGGCAGAGAGAGGCCGTGGCGCTCCAGCAGTTCGATCAGTCCGATCAGCGGCAAGCCGATCAGAGCATTGGGATCGCGTCCCTCCAGAGCCTTGAACAGCACGATACCCATGCCTTCACACTTGAAGCTGCCGGCGCAGTCGAGGGGACGTTCGGCCTCCACATAGCGGCGGATAGCCTCCTCATCCAGCTGGCGAAAATGGACGGTGAAAGGCTCAACCAGCTGCTCGACCAGGCCGGAAGCCGCATCCAGTACGCACAGGCCGGTATAAAAGGTGACGCTGCGCCCCTGGGCCGCCATCAGCTGGGCTACCGCTTGTTCGACCGTTCCCGGTTTCCCCAGGATCCGGCCATCACAGACGCACACCTGATCCGAGCCGATGATCAGTCCCTGATCACGCAGGCCGGCAATGGCGCTGGCCTTGGCATGGGCAAGGCGGGCCACCAGCGCCTGTGCCTCTTCACAGGGCAGCACAGATTCATCGACTTCGGGCGCGGCGCACTCAAAGGGGAGGCCCAGCTTTTCCAGCAAGGCTTTGCGGTAACGGGAGGTGGAGGCGAGGATCAGGGGGCGCGACATGGCAATCAGGTATCCAGGTTCAGAAACGGGCAGGCGCCGATGGTATCGCCATCGTGCGGCGCGGGCAAATATCGCCGCGCTCGCAAGCGGGTGATCCTGCTCGATGCGCTGGCCTTGCTCAGAACACAGTACGCGTCGGCTGCATCTGGCTGATGGAGTGACTTGGTTTTGCTCCCCCGTTCACTGCCTGTCTCTGCCCCGTCTGAAAACGGCTATAAGCATAAGAGCGGGGTAACGGGGGCGATGAGATGAACAAGCTGGGGGCATGGTTGTTGTGGCTGCTCTGTCTGCCCGTCTGGGGACAAGGCTGGCACCTGCAGGCAGGGGAGGAGGGCATACTGCTCTGGACCCGCCCTCATCCACCCGGCGCCTTTCTGGCCTTGCGACTGGAGATGTATGTGGCAGCGCCCCCTGCGGCGCTGCTCGCGGTGTTGCGTGATACCGGTCGACATCAGGAGTGGCTGCCCCAAAGCCTGGAGGTGAGGGTATTAGCCAAGCCCGCCCCCGATGAGGATATTGTCTATACCCGCCTCGCAGCCCCCTGGCCCGTACAGGACCGGGAGCTGATCACCCATTCCCGCCTGCAACGGCTGCCAGATTGCGGCCTGGTGCTGAGCGTCTGGGCGGCCCCCGATGCTTTGCCGCCTTATCCCGGTCGGGTGCGGATCCACACCAGTGAAGGACGCTGGGAAGCGCTGCCTCAGCTAAACGGCACGACGCTGGTGCGCCTCGAAACCTATACCAACCCGGGCGACACGCTGCCAGCCTGGCTCGTCAATCCCATGGCTACTGATGCTGCGCTGCAGAGTTTTCGAGCCATTCGCCGCCTGATGGAGGCCGCCCCGGTGGGGATCTGTGCCTGTCTTCATCAGCGACCTAGTGGAAAGCATGGTGCTTGTAACGCCACCCCTTGACTGCAGCAGGGTGGGGAAGGCAGGGCGAATTGGACAAGCAAGTCACGGCGGGACTACCTGACAACTGCCTGGGGCCTGACGCACCAGCAAATCCGGCCAGGATCCGGTGTCGGATCCGCAGGTTTGTGGCATAATCAGGCACCGGTGAGCGCAAGTTCCGCCATGTGCGGGGGTTGTGAGGTTAAAATCATCGGCGGTAAGGACTTTTTCCTTTGACTATCAGTTGTTGGACCTATAATATTCGCGCCCTATGCAAAAGGTGAAGTTGCCCGTAAAGGTTGATCCAGTCCGTAGTGCCTCGAAGCTGCTCGATTATGTCGGGATAGTGGAAAAGTCGCAGATGCCCAGGCTGGAGGAATCAACCGCAGGCTTGCGGAGTGATATCGATGTATCGCTGCACTTTGGCAAAGATGTCCAGAAGTTGACCGTTATGAAAGGCACTGCCCATGCCAAGGTTGACCTGGTTTGCCAGCGTTGTGGAGAGACATTCGAACATCTCTGTGAAGCTGAATTTATCTACACTCCGCTGTTCGAAAGAACAAACGAGGAAGAACTGCCGGAAGCTTATGAGCCCATTGAGTTGGACGAAAACGGCGAGATGGATCTTCATCAAATCCTGGAGGATGAACTCATCCTCTCGTTGCCGCAGGTGGCCATGCATCCCATGGATGCTTGCCCGCGCGGTAACATGGAGATGACCTGGGGTGAAATCGAACCTGCTGATGAGCGGCCGAATCCCTTTGCAGTTCTTGAAGAGCTTAAACGTAAGTGAATTTAGGAGTTAGCCTACAATGGCCGTACAACAGAACCGTAAAACCCGTGCCAAGCGTGGCATGCGTCGTTCCCACGATGCGCTGACCACCGCTGCCCTGACTGTTGATCAGACCAGTGGCGAAATTCATCGTCGTCACCACGTGACTGCCGATGGTTTCTACCGCGGTAAAAAGGTAATCGCTTAAGGATTGCCTTTGTCTACGCAAACTGTCGCGCTAGACATCATGGGGGGAGATATTGGCCCCTCGGAAACAGTGCCTGCCGCCGTGCAGGCACTGTCTCTTTTACCCCAGCTGAAATTGATCCTGGTCGGTGACCAGCACCAGACCACCCCCCTCCTGCAGCAACATGGCTTGCTCAATCACCCTCGTGTCCGTTTTGTACATGCCTCCCAGGTCGTTGGGATGGGCGACAAACCGATCGTGGCACTGCGCACCCTGAAAGACTCCTCCATGCGAGTCGTACTCAATCTGGTCAAGGGCGGCGAAGCCGATGCCTGCGTCAGCGCCGGCAACACAGGTGCACTGATGGCCATGGCCAAATGCGTGCTCAAATCCCTGCCCGGCGTCGACCGACCCGCCCTCATCAAGGCGCTGCCCACCCTGTCCGGCAAACGCACCGTGATGCTGGATCTCGGTGCCAACGTCAGCTGCGATGCCGACACCCTGCTGCAGTTTGCCGTGATGGGCTCAGTGGTGGCTGAAAAGGTGGAGGGGGTTGCCACTCCCAGGGTGGCCCTGCTCAACGTGGGGGAGGAGGAGATCAAGGGGAACGATCTGGTGCGCCACAGTGCCGAACTGCTGCGCCAGTGCCAGGCGCTCAACTTTGTCGGCTTTGTTGAAGGGGATCGAATTTTTAGCGGCGATTGCGACGTGATCGTCTGCGACGGTTTTGTCGGCAACGTCGCCCTCAAGACGGCGGAGGGGGTGGTGCGGATGATGGCCCAACTGGCCGGATATCCCCGCAAGAAACGCAGTTTTCTTGGCCGTATCGCCGGATTTATGTTCAAACGACGTTTTTCTTACCTGAACCCCGACCAGTATAACGGTGCAAGTCTGTTAGGATTGCGCGGCATTGTGGTAAAAAGCCATGGGCGGGCCGAACGGCGTGCCCTGTGTAACGCGATCCTGCTGGCCGCGCAAGAGGCCAAGCATCAACTTCCATTGCAAATCGCAGATCGCCTTGAATCTGTCTTTTCCGACAGGGATCTATAAGAACTCTATGCATAGCAAAATTTTGGGTACTGGCAGCTATCTGCCGCACTCGGTACGCACCAACGCCGACCTCGAACAGATGGTAGAGACCAGTGACGAGTGGATTGTGGAGCGTACCGGGATCCGTGAACGCCGCATTGCCGGTGCCGATGAAACCGTTGCAACCCTGTCTCACCAGGCAGCCCTGCGCGCACTGGAGGCCGCGGGCCTGACGGCCGCCGATCTCGACATGATAGTGCTGGCCACCACCAGCGCCGAAAACGCCTTTCCGGCCGCCGCCTGTGAACTGCAGGGGCTGCTCGGAGCGCAAGGGATCCCGGCCTTCGACGTGGCGGCCGCCTGCGCCGGCTTTACGTATGCGCTCTCCATTGCCGATCAGTTCGTCAAATCCGGTGCCGCCCGCCACGTGCTGGTCGTCGGCGCCGATGTGCTGTCGCGCATGTGCGATCCCGAGGATCGTGGCACCATCATCCTGTTTGGGGATGGGGCAGGGGCCGTGGTGATCGGTGCGAGCGACACCCCCGGCATCCTCTCCACCCATCTGCATGCGGATGGTCGTTATGGCGAGCTGCTCAAGCTGCCGCAGCCCCGTCGCGGCATGCCGGGGGCCGAGCTCGAAGCCTACATGTACATGAAGGGCAATGATGTCTTCAAAGTCGCGGTCACCCGTCTGAGCGAAATCGTCACCGAGACCCTGGCCGCCGCCGGCATCGAGCCGAGCGAGCTGGACTGGCTGGTGCCCCATCAGGCCAACTTCCGCATCATCAGCGCCACCGCCAAGAAGCTTGGCATGGGGCTGGACAAGGTGGTGCTGACCCTCGACAAACACGGCAACACCTCTGCCGCCTCCGTTCCCATCGCCTTCGATGAAGGGGTGCGCGACGGCCGGATCAAACCGGGCCAGCTGGTCTTGCTGGAAGCCTTCGGCGGCGGTTTTGCCTGGGGCTCGGCGCTGGTTCGCCTCTGATCGTCAGCGGGATGGGACGAGCGTCTCATCCTGCCGTTCTCATTTTTCTCTTATTTAAAGGAATCAATGATGACCCAATTTGCCATTGCCTTCCCGGGACAGGGCTCCCAAACCGTCGGCATGCTGGCCGAGCTGGCCGAACAACATGCCGTGATCAAGGAGACCTTCGCCGAGGCGAGCCAGGTGCTGGGTTATGACCTGTTTGCCTTGGTCATGGAAGGTCCGGTCGAAGAGCTGAACAAGACCTGGCGTACCCAGCCTGCACTGCTGACCGCTTCTGTCGCGCTGTGGCGCCTGTGGCAACAGCAGGGTGGGGCAACCCCCGCCGTGATGGCAGGCCACAGTCTGGGTGAGTATTCCGCCCTGGTCTGCAGCGGCGCGCTGACCTTTACCGATGCGGTCAAACTGGTTGAGCTGCGTGGTCTGGCCATGCAGGAAGCCGTGCCGGAAGGCACCGGTGCCATGGCCGCCATCATCGGCCTGGACAACGACGCCATCGCCGCCAACTGCGAGAAAGCGGCTGAAGGGCAGGTGGTTTCTCCGGTCAACTTCAACTCCCCTGGCCAGGTGGTCATCGCCGGTCACAAAGAGGCCGTCGAGCGCGCCAACGTGCTGATGAAAGAGTCCGGAGCCAAGCGTGCGCTGCCGCTGCCGGTCTCCGTGCCCTCCCATTGCGCGCTGATGAAACCTGCTGCCGAAAAACTGGCAGCTGCGCTGGACGGGATCGAGATCAAGGTTCCTGCCATCGCCGTCATCAATAATGTCGACGTATCCTGTGAGCAGGATCCGGCCGCCATCAAGCAGGCATTGGTGCGTCAGTTGTTCAGCCCGGTTCGTTGGACCGAGACTGTCGAGCGGATGGCCAATGAGGGGGTCACCCTCGAGATCGAAATGGGACCGGGCAAGGTACTGACCGGGCTCGCCAAGCGCATCGACAAGCGCGTGGAAGGTATTCATGCCAACGATGCCGCCTCTTTCGAGCAGGCGCTGGCCCAGATCAAGTAAACAGGAGCAATGAATGAGCTTTACCGATAAGGTTGTGTTGGTGACCGGTGCCAGTCGTGGCATCGGCCGTGCGATTGCTGAAACTTTTGCGGCCCGTGGCGCCAAGGTAGTCGGCACGGCGACCAGCGAGAGCGGCGCCGAGGCAATCAGCGCCTATCTGGGTGAACAGGGTTGCGGCATGGCGCTGAACGTGACCAGCCAGGAATCCATCGAAGCCGTCTTCGCCGCCATCAAAGCGCGTTTTGGCGACATCGACATCCTGATCAACAACGCAGGGATCACCCGTGACAACCTGCTGATGCGGATGAAGGATGATGAGTGGAACGAGATCATCGACACCAACCTCACCTCCCTGTACCGTCTGAGCAAGCCGGTGCTGCGCGCCATGATGAAGAAGCGCAATGGCCGCATCATCAGCATCGGTTCCGTGGTCGGCACCATGGGCAACGCCGGTCAGGTCAACTACGCGGCCGCCAAGGCGGGCCTGGTGGGGTTCACCAAGTCGCTGGCTCGTGAAGTGGCCTCCCGCGGCATTACCGTGAACGCGGTTGCCCCCGGTTTCATCGAGACCGATATGACCAAGGCGCTCAATGAAGAGCAGCGTGCCGGCATCATGAGCCAGGTACCTGCCGCTCGTCTGGGCGATCCAAAAGAAATTGCCGCTGCTGTGGTATTCTTGGCATCGGATGATGCCGCCTACATCACTGGCGAAACCCTGCATGTTAATGGCGGGATGTACATGGTGTAATCAATTTGTCGTGAGATCTGTTCAAATTTGCGATAGTACGCCGAAGTTTGGCGAATTTCGTGGTTTGACCAGCGGCAAGCTACTTGCAAACTCACGTCAATTGAATAAACTACCCCAACCAGACGCAATAGCGTATTTTTAAAGGAAAATTCAGGTCATGAGCAACATCGAAGAACGCGTAAAGAAAATCATCATCGAACAACTGGGTGTTAAAGAAGAAGACGTTAAGAACGCTGCCTCCTTCGTCGACGACCTGGGCGCTGACTCTTTGGATACCGTTGAACTGGTAATGGCGCTGGAAGAAGAATTCGATACCGAAATTCCTGATGAAGAAGCCGAGAAGATCACCACTGTTCAAGCGGCTATCGACTACATCACCGCTAATCAGGAATAAGTTCCTGTTCTGAAAGAAGCGGCCTAAGGGCCGCTTCTTTTATGTTTACTCCTTTTCAAAACACCTCTCGGAGACTACCTCAGTGTCAAAACGCAGAGTCGTGGTGACCGGCTTGGGGATGCTTTCCCCGGTAGGCAACACTGCCGAATCCAGCTGGCAAGCCCTGCTCAACGGGCAGAGCGGCATTTCTCCCATCGAACACTTTGACGCCAGCGAGTTTGCGACCCGCTTCGCAGGCCAGGTCAAGGATTTCGATCCCGAGCAGTACGGTATCAACCGCAAAGAAGCTCGCAAGATGGATCTCTTCATCCAGTACGGCATCGCCGCAGGCGTGCAGGCGCTGGATGATGCCGGTCTCGTCATCAACGAGGAGAATGCCGAGCGTGTCGGTGTGGCGATCGGTTCCGGCATCGGCGGTCTGGGTCTGATTGAGCAGAACCACAGCAGCCTGGTCAACGGCGGTCCCCGCAAGCTGAGCCCCTTCTTCGTACCGTCCACCATCATCAATATGGTGTCCGGTCATCTCTCCATCATGAGAGGCCTGCAGGGCCCCAACATCGCCGTGACCACCGCCTGTACCACAGGCACCCATGCCATCGGCATGGCCGGTCGCATGATCGCCTACGGCGATGCGGACGTGATGGTGGCCGGTGGTGCCGAGAAGGCATCCACCCCGATGGGGATGGGCGGTTTTGCCGCCGCCAAGGCGCTCTCCAACCGCAACGACGAGCCCACCAAGGCCAGCCGTCCGTGGGATAAAGATCGCGACGGTTTCGTACTGGGTGATGGCGCCGGGGTGCTGGTGCTGGAAGAGTACGAACACGCCAAGGCCCGTGGCGCCAAGATTTATGCCGAGCTGGTCGGCTTTGGCATGAGCGGTGATGCCTACCACATGACGGCCCCTCCCGCCGATGGCAACGGTGGCGCCCGCGCCATGCAAAATGCCATCAAGGATGCCGGTATCGCCCCCGAGCAGGTGGGTTACATCAATGCCCACGGCACCTCCACCCCGCTGGGTGACGTTGCCGAGCTGCGCGGCATGAAGGCCGTATTTGGCGAACATGCCAAATCCCTGATGGTCAGTTCCACCAAATCGATGACCGGACACCTGTTGGGTGCCGCCGGCGCCATCGAGGCGATCATCACGGTACTGGCGCTGCGCGATCAGATGGCGCCGCCCACCATCAACCTGGACAACCCGGATGATGAGTGCGATCTGGATCTGGTGCCTCATGTTGCCAAGGCCGGCAAGTTCGAATATGCCCTCTCCAATTCCTTCGGTTTTGGCGGCACCAATGGCTCACTGATCTTCAAACGCGTATAATTCGCCCTGGGCGGATAGTATGGGCCCGATACGTCAGTATCGGGCCTTTTTTATCGGAGGGATCCTTTTGCTGATCAATGGAATACCGACAGACAGCGTGTCCGCCATGGATCGTGGTCTGGCCTATGGGGATGGTCATTTCACCACCCTGTTGGTCAGGGATGGCCGGCCCGTCTGGTGGCCGGCACACCTGGCAAGGTTGCAGCAAGCGAGCGCCAGACTCGGCCTTGCCGAGCTGGACTGGCAACAACTCGGCGATGAAGTGGCCCAATTGGCCCGTGATCAAGCGCTGGCGGTGATCAAGGTGATGCTGACCCGCGGCAGCGGTGGCCGGGGCTATGATTGCACTGCCTGCCATGCGCCGACCCGGATCCTGTCGCTGGCTGCTTACCCGGCTCACTACCCGACATGGCAGCAAGATGGCATTCCACTCTTGGTATGCCGGCAGCGGTTGGGGGATGCCCCCATGCTGGCAGGCCTCAAGACCCTCAACCGGCTGGAGCAGGTGCTGCTGAAAAGCGAACTTGCGGCCCGTTCCGGGGTCGAAGGTATAGTCTTGAACAGTCGGGGATTTCTGGTAGAAGGGGTCAGTGCCAATCTGTTTTGGCGCCGTGGCAGAACGGTGTTTACGCCGGATCTCTCCCACTGCGGCATAGACGGCATCATGCGGCGCCATGTGATGGCGATGCTAAAACAGATGAGCATTGAACTGCGTGTCGTGGAGGCTCCGCTGGAGTCACTGTGGCAGGCCGAAGAGGTATGGCTGACCAATACCCTGATGGGCATAGTGCCGGTCACCGGCATCGGGGAGACCCAATATGCCAGTCAGGAATTGATCCGCCGTTTACAGGAGCGTTTGGTCATTGAAGTTTAATCGGCTTTACACCCTGCTCGCGGGCGCGGCGCTGACTGTCGCCGCTGCCGGGGGCTATGTACATTACAAGTGGCAACAGGTGGAGACGCTCACCAACAAGGGACCGACCCGTCTCTTTACCGTAGAGAAGGGAGCCCATGCGGCGCGTCTGATCGCCGAACTGGGGGAGGGGGAAACCAGCCCCTGGGCGGTGCGACTCTGGTTGCGCGGTCACCCCGAGCTGGTTGCCATCAAGTCCGGAACCTATGAGATCAAGGAAGGGGCACCGCTCAAGGATACCCTCTCCCTGTTTGCTTCCGGCAAGGAGTTTCACTTCAGCCTGACCTTCGTCGAAGGATCCCGTTTCGAGGATTGGTTGAAGCAGCTGGCCAGCGCCCCTTATCTGGAGCGGCTGACCGTCGAGTTGCCCGAGACCGATCTGGCTCAGGAGCTTGGCATTGAAAACGGCAAGCTGGAGGGCTGGTTCCTGCCGGAGACCTACGCCTATACCACTCATGCCAGCGATCTCTCCATTTTGCGCCGTGCCCATCAGGACATGGAAACCTTCCTGCAGCAGAGCTGGGAGAAGCGTCAGGCCAATCTGCCCTACAAGACTCCCTACGAGGCGCTGATCATGGCCTCGATCATCGAAAAAGAGACGGGGATGCCGGAAGAGCGGGCGCGGATCGCCTCGGTGTTTGTCAATCGTCTGCGCCTTGGCATGAAGCTGCAGACTGATCCCACCGTCATCTACGGGGTGAAGGACAGGTATGACGGCAATATCCGCCGCAGCGACCTGACCGACGTGAACCCCTATAACACCTATGTGATCGACGGCTTGCCGCCCACCCCCATCGCCATGCCGGGCAAGGCCTCCATCGAAGCGGCGCTCAATCCCCTGTCGACCGACTATCTCTATTTCGTCGCCAAGGGGGGCGGGGCCCACTATTTTTCCAAGACCCTCGATGAACACAATCGGGCGGTGCGTGAATACATTTTGAAGAAACCCTAATGTCTAAATTTATCGTGATTGAAGGACTGGAAGGTGCGGGGAAGAGCTCCGCGGTGCGCTACGTGACCGACTATCTGCATGCCCGCGGCGTGGCGCGGATCGAGTGTACCCGTGAGCCGGGCGGCACGCCGTTGGCGGAACGGATGCGGGCCATCGTCAAGGAGGTGCACGACGAGCGGCTCACCATCGAAGCCGAACTGCTGCTGATGTACGCTTCCCGGGTGCAACTGGTCGAGACACGCATCAAGCCGGCGCTGGCTGACGGCGTCTGGGTGGTGGGCGATCGCCACGATCTCTCCTCCCAGGCCTACCAGGGCGGTGGTCGTGGCATCGATGCCAACCTCATCGGCGCCATCAAGCGGGCCGTGCTCGGCGACTTCAAGCCGGATCTGACCCTCTATCTCGACATCGATCCCGCCATCGGCCTGCAACGGGCCCGTCACCGCGGTGAGCTGGACCGGATCGAGCTTGAGCAGCTCAGCTTCTTCGAGCGTACCCGCCAGCGTTATCTGGAACTGGCTGCCGCCGATGAGTCAATCAAGGTGATCGATGCCGGCCAAGCGCCGGAGCAGGTCAAGGCGGCCATCGAGGCTGCATTGTCCCACTACCTGAAAGACGAGCCCTCATGTATCCCTGGTTGATCCCGGACTGGCATGCCTTGAGTCAGACTGCCGCCGCCGGCCGGCTGGGGCACGCCTGGCTGCTGCTGGGTGATCCCGGTCTTGGCAAGGAGCAACTTGCACAGCAGCTGGCCCGCCTGCACCTGTGCCATCAGCCTGATCGGGGCGAGCCTTGTGGTCATTGCCACTCCTGCCAGCTGTTTGAAAAGGGTCATCACCCGGATCTGGGCTCCCTCACCACTGAGGGCAAGACCATAGGGGTCGAGGCCATCCGCGAGATCTGTGCGCGCCTGCAGAATTCGGCCCAGCTTGGCCGCGGCAAGGTGGTGATCATCCCCGATGCGGAGCGCATGACCGAATCGGCCGCCAACGCCCTGCTCAAAACCCTGGAGGAGCCGGCTGGTGACAGCTTGTTGCTGCTGATCGCCTCCCAGGTTTCCCGCCTGCTGCCCACCATTCTCAGCCGTTGCCACAAGCATGTCTGCCAGTTGCCGGCGGAAGGGGAGACCCTGGCCTGGCTCGCCGAGCAGGGTCATCAGGCCACCCAGGCTCAGGTGCGGATCTGCCAAGGGGCTCCGCTGCGAGTGCTGGATTACTTGACGCAGCAGCAGGACACGGATCGCCGTGATTTGCTTGAGAGTTTTCTCGCCCTCTCGCAAACACCCACCCGGACCAACCATGTGTGCAGCCTGCTGGCGAGCGATACCCAGGTCAGACTGCACTGGGTGCAGCTGTTCTTGTGCGATGCGCTCAAGACGCAGGCCGGTTGTGGCCCTCACCAGCTGGCCATGCCGGATCTGGCCGCGCTCAGTCAACAACTGGCGGAACGTCACTCCAGTGAAAAGCTGCTGGAGGCGGAGCAGCAGCTCGTTGGGCTCAAGGCGGCCTGCCAGCCCGGGCAGCTCTCCAACCCCACAATTCATTTGATGAACTGGCTCACTCGCTGGTTATAGATCCCAAAAGGTTTTGTATGTTACTCGTTGATTCCCATTGCCACCTCGATCGTCTGAGTTATGGCAGCAAGCAGACCGACATGGCCGATGTGCTGGCCAAGGCGGCCAGGCAGGACGTGGGATATTTTCTCTGTGTGAGCGTGACCCAGGCACAGTTCCCGACCATGCTGGAGGCGATAGCCCCTTACCCTCAGGTGTTTGCCTCCTGCGGCGTGCATCCCCTCAACCAGGAGCCTGGCGTCGATGCCGATTTGTTGTTGGCCCAGGCGGCGGATGAAAGGGTGGTAGCCATCGGCGAGACCGGGCTCGACTACTTCTATTCGCCGGAGAACAAGGAGGTACAGCAGGCTTCCTTCCGGGAGCATATCCGGGTGGCCCGCGCCCTGAACAAGCCCCTCATCATCCATACCCGCGATGCCCAGCAGGATACCCTGCAGATCATGCGTGAAGAGGGGGCAGATCAGGTAGGTGGGGTGCTGCACTGCTTCACCGAGTCACTCGAAATGGCAGAGGCGGCCATGGCGATGGGGTTTTATATCTCCATCTCCGGCATCGCCACTTTCAAGAATGCGGCTGCTCTGCAGGTGGTGGTCAAGGCGTTGCCACTGGAACGACTGCTGGTTGAAACCGACTCTCCCTATCTGGCGCCGGTTCCGCACCGGGGTAGGGAGAACGAGCCGGCCTTTGTTCGCGACGTGGCCCAGTTCATCGCGGATCTGCGGCAAATGCCGCTAGCCGAATTGGCGCAAGCGACCAGTGACAACTTCTTTGAATTGTTCAAGTTGGCAAAGCGATAACAAACAACGCCCCGCTATGCGGGGCGTTTTACTATGTTTTACTATGACAATCAGCACTATCATGGCCCATTCAAAAACGATCATAGTTGTTCGTTATCTCTCACCTCGTGTAGTGGATGCTGATGAGGCAAAGCCCTCAACCCTGATAAAACGAAGCAAGAAGAACAGTGTGCTGAGGAATAAATGAGGAGGGTGAAATGGGTTAAAAGCACTCTTCATAAGTATCGATAATATTCATTATCGATACTTGATAGATCTGCAAGATCCTGTAAGATCCAACGAAACTCCGCATTAAATCATAGAGTTAAGTGAACTACCCACGCATTTCAAACCCAGTTCAGCAGCCCTTGCAGAGCGTCTTCGATCCTCAGCTGAACAGCCGGGCCAGACGCTTCCTGCGCAGCGCCAAAGCCGACTCCACCCTCAATGCCTACCAGGCCGATACCCGTATCTTCGTGTTCTGGTGTCAGCTGCATGGGCTCGATCCGCTGCAGACTACCCATCATGACATCATGAACTTTCTGGCGGATCAGGCCGACGGCATCCTGGCCGATTGGGTCTGGCTGGACAAGGAAGAGGGGAAGGGGGAGCTGCGAAACGGCGATCCCCGCAAGCCAGCCACCCTGGTAAGACGGCTCGCCGGCATCCGTTATGCCTTCAAGCAGAAGGGGATCCACCCCATGCCGACCGAGCATGCGGAAATAAAGGAGATGATGCGGGGCATAGTGCGGCTCGGTGACAACCGCAAACGTAAAACGGGGGCGCTGACCCTGAAACCGCTGGCATGCGTGCTCGACGAAATCGACACCAGCAATCTGGCGGGACTGCGGGATTACACCCTGTTGTTGCTGATGTTCAGCGGTGCCTTGCGCCGCTCGGAGGCCGCAAGGATTGAGGTGGATGACCTCGACTTTGTGGGGCAGGGGATCCGCCTTCGGCTCAAGCCCAGCAAGCATCAGCTACATGAAACGGAGATCGCCCTGGTGCCCGGCAAACAATATTGCCCGGTGTCGGCACTGGCGCGCTGGCTCAAACAGAGCCGGATCCATGAGGGGGCCCTGTTTCGCCGCATGAATCGCTGGGGCCAGCTCATGCAGGAGCCGCTCGGCCCGCAAGGCATCAACCTGATGATCAAGCGGCGCACCGGTCAGGCCATCGACGATCTCCAGGTCAGCGGCCACAGTCTGCGCCGCGGCTTCATCACCTCGGCGGTCACTGCCGGCAAACCGATGAACAAGATCATCGAGGTCACCCGCCACAAGGACATCCGTACCTTGCAGGAGTATTTCGACGATGCTCACAAGTTCTCGGATCACGCCCTGGATGGCCTGCTGTAATATAACCGCGTCACTCACTTTTTTATGTTAAATGATATCTTGTTGATCCAATGATATATTTGCAGCGCACTGGACCTCACCCCATCAAGAAGGGGAGAGTCAGGCTCTTCGGTGTTGGTCAGCGAATATTGAAGACTTGGTGAGAGATAACGGGCTGTAAAAATCAAAGTTGCAAGGTGATATGAGCCAGGAAATAGAAGTGAGCGGGGCGCAAGACAACGCCGAGCGGCAGCGCCAGCACGTGAAACGCAAACAGGAAACTCACAGCCGGTTGCAATGCTGGATCAGCAATCGCCATGCCGAGCGGTTGGCCATGTTGGGGCAGTTGCTCGAAGATAGCCAGGCATCCCTCATCGAACAGGCCATCGATCTGCTCTATCAGCATGAGCAGAAACAGAAACAGGACAGGGCGCAGATCGATGCACAAGCACCGGCGGAGATGCTCGAGTAAACGCGCCGGCAATTGAGGCAAAGATCGAGAAACCGGGACATAAAAAAAGCCAGGTACGAATTCCTTGTACCTGGCATAGGGGAATTGGCTCCTTGCAGAGCCGTGCGCTAACTGGTGTTCGGATTGCCTTTAAGCTTAGACAAGGCTCAAGGCTTTTCAAGACCCGCGCAAAGGTTCAACCGGAGTGTGGGTTTTCCTGCTCCGGTACAACTTGTTACACGAACAGATTGTTGTCACGCACCAGCTCGCGGGGCAGGGCATTCTTGACCCGGCTGCCCACCCATTTCCCCATGCCCAGGGTATGACCCTGATAGCGGACGATCACCTCGCCAGTGCCGGCGGCTTGCTCCGGCCACACGTCCCGCCCCATCATGAACTCCCGCGCATTCGCTATATCGAGCTCGACGAATCCCTTGCTCGCACCGTCACCATAGGCCAGCGCCCACTCATGGGTCAGCCGATACCCTTTCTTGAAAGTCTCCGCCAGTTTCAGTCCGATGCGATCGAAACGCAGCTTGCCCTGTACCTGTTCGAACAGCTGGGGGAAGAGCCAGATCTCCTCGCTGCGGCCAAACAGATTTCCCTGCTGCGCCACCCCGAAGGCTGCTTCAATCTCGCGCAGCATGGGTTCGGACTCCTTGGCCGGCAGCGGCGAGAAGGGAAATTTGCCGAGCTTGCCCGGTTTGAACATGGTGTTGGGCACTGAGTGGTGCTTGCGCAATCTGGCGACGAAAAAGCCTTCACTGTCGAAGATCTGGGGCCAAACGTGCAGATATCCTTCCGGTGTACAGGCTTTCTCCGCAGCGGGGAAGAGATCGGCCAGCGAGTCAAAGCTGAAGGCATCGCCGAACTTGTCTTGCAGTGACTGACAGACGGCCTGGTTTTCCTGCAGGCTCAAGGTACAGGTGGAGTAGACCAGTACGCCCCCCGGTTTGAGAGCATGGAAGGCGCTCTCCAGCAACCCTTGCTGCACGGCGGCGATTTCGTCGATGCTCTCGATGCTCCAGTTGCGCAGGGCGTCTTCGTCCTTGCGCACCGTACCCTCACCGGAGCAGGGTGCGTCGAGCAGGATGGCATCGAAGGTTTCCGGCAACCACTGGCCGAAGACCTTGGCATCGAAATGGGTCATGCCCACGTTGGTCACGCCGCAGCGCTGCAGATTGGCGCTGAGCACCTTGAGCCGGCTGCTGGAATACTCGTTGGCAACCAGCATCCCCTGGTTGTCCATCAGGGCCGCAATCTGAGTGGTTTTGGAGCCGGGGGCCGCCGCCGCGTCCAGCAACATGCCATCACGCCGGGTCTGCTCACAGGCAAACAGGGCGGTGACCGGCAGCATGGAGCTCGCCTCCTGAATGTAGAAGAGGCCGCTCAAGTGCTCGGCGGTGTTGCCAAGGGGCACGCTCTCGTCTTCGCGACTGAGCCAGAAGCCGGTGTCGCACCAGGGCACGGGATCGAGCTGCCAACCGAGCGGTTGCATCCGCGCCACAAACGCCGCCACCGATATCTTCAGGGTGTTGACCCGGATACTGCGCCGCAGCGGTCGTCGACAACTGGCCACGAACTCATCCATGGAGAGGTGCGCCGGCATGATGGCTGCGATATGGCGCAAGAAGTGATCGGGAAGATAGGTGTTGTCGTGCACGGAGCCGTCTCGTTGACCGAAAATGAGGGGCGACATCTTATCACAAGGGCAGGAATATTCTGAAAGCGCAGCGGCTAAAAACAAGCCCGGCACAGTGCCGGGCTTGGGTGAGCGTGAGTGAGGGGAGAGATCAGGGCTGGATGCGGGGGCTCCACTCCTGCCACTCTTTCTCGGCCTTGGCATGCAGCGGGTAGCTGTGGCCGGCCTTGACGGTCGGCCCCATCTCTTTCTCCGGAGTGTTGAAGGCGATGCCGCCGGCGAGCAGGCTCTGCACCGTCTCCACCTCGATGGTACCACCGGTCAGGCCGATATCCGCCTTGACTCCGGAGACATTCCAGAAGCGGGTGTTGACCCGCACCAGATGGGCGTACTCCTGCTCCACGTTGACGTCGATCAGCACCTCGCTGCCATCGCGGGCCAGCGCCACCTTGGTCACGCTGCCCACCACCATCTTGCGAAACAGCAATGGACTGCCGACGCTCAAACCGTTGACCGACGCGCTCTTGAGGGTGAGCGCCAGGCCGGCCGGGCCACTCTGGCTAAGGGGGAAGCGCTCCTTGCCAGCTCCTTGGCCGGGCTGCGCCTCCACAAAGGCACCCTTGATCAGGGTATCGAGGTGGGCCACGCCACCCAGCCCCAGCTTGGCCTGAACCAGGGTGAAGCGGGCACCGGACTGCAGGAAGCGCGCGGCATACTGGCCATCCAGCTCGGCCTTGAAGATCACCTGGCCCAGGGCCGGCTCCAGCTCAATCTGTTCAATCTTGCCGATGTCGACCCCGCGGTAGCGGATCGGGCTGCCGACCCCGAGCCCCGGGTTGCTGTCAGCCACCAGGGAGAGGGTCCGTACCTTGGCCTTGGCCTGCTCCTTGCTGTCAAACAGCTGATGACTGCTGCGGCCTGTGCCGAGCCGATCGAACTCGATGGCGCCACGCAGCAGGGTGGCGAGGTTCCCCACCTTGACCTGCACGCCATCCACCCGCACCCGGGTATCCAGCGCCGGCTTTTTCCAGAATTGCGGCTGCTGCTCCAGCAGGGGGGCATAGACACCGGCGATCTCGAGTTCGATCTCCACCCCCTCCCTGGCGGCGCGCAGCGCGTTGACCTTACCGGCCTCGAGCCCCAGATAGAGCACCGGGGAGCCGATACCGATGCCATCGGCTTGTTCAGCCTTCAACATCCAGCGACGGGGCTTGGCATCCCGGGTACCGAGCAGGGCCAGCTCCTGGCTGGGATAGAGCCGGTTGACCCGCTCGCCAGAGGGAGCCTGCACCAGCTTGATGCCGCCGCCAATCCAGGCGCTGGCCGGGCTGGTTTCCACCTTGATACCGCTCAAGTCGGCATCGATCTGCAGCGGCGCCGCCCGATAGAAACGGGCCCGGTTGAGCAGATGCTGATACTGGCTCTGCACGACCAGAGCCACACTGGCGTTGCCACCGCCATCCAGGGTGAGCTGGCTGATCTGGCCCACCTGCAAGCCCTTGTACCAGAGCGGCGCCCCTTCGTTGAGGCCGGCCAGATCGTCGGCCTGCAGCACCAGCTTGATGCCGCCCGGTTGCTCCTTGCTGCTCAGGGTCATGGCCTTGACCCGCTCGCCCGCCACATAGTCGAGGCGAATGGCCGGGCCCGCCAGCAGGCGATCCGCATGCTTGATGCCGCCGGCGCCGAGGGAGACGCTCTCCCACACCAAGCGGCTGTTGCCGGTGATCCGAAACGCCTGCTCCGGGTTGATCAGCGCGCTCACCACCCGGCCCTTGTCGGTCAGGCGAATGGGGTCGATGCGGCCGATCTCGATGCCTTCAAACAGGATGGGCATCCCCTCCTTGATGGGCAGATCCCCCGCCTGGATGTCAATTCGCTCGCCGCGGGCCGCCTCGGCCAACCCTTTGTAGAGGGTGAAGACCTGGCCTTTCTCCGGCTCCGGGGAGTCCTTGGGAGAGTCGAAGGCGATGCCGCCGCTCAGGATGGAGGTGAGGCTGCCGGCCTCCACATTGACCCCGGCCAGGCTGAAGGAGCCCTTGATGCCGCTGATGTTCCAGAAGCGGGTGTCGGCCTTGATGAGGTGTTCAAAACGCGGCTCGATTACCAGATCCAGGATCACGTTCTGGTTCTCTTCGCCAAGGCGGGTGTTGATGACGCTGCCCACCTCGATGCCGCGAAAATAGAGCTTGGCGCCGATGCCGACCGAGCCGAGCGAATCGGCGGTCAGGTGCAGCATCCGCCCCTGGGCCTGATAACCGGGGGGAGGGCCGTCCAGCGCGTCGAACTCCTCCTGCAGCGGGTTGTTGTCCCGCCCGGGCTGCAGGTTGATGTAGTTGCCGGAGACCAGGGTATCGAGGCCGGAAATCTCGGTGAGCGACGCCTTGGGGCTCACCAGCCAGAAGTCCGAGCCTTTGCGGATGAGCGGGCGAGCCCGGCTGTCAATCTTGGCCAGCACCGCTATCTTGCGGCCATCCTCGGCCAGCGCCAGCTCCTGTACCACCCCGATGGCGACCCCCTGGTAACGCACCTGGGTCTTGCCCGGCAAGATGCCGTTGCCCTGGGCGAAGTTGATGCGAATAAGCTGGCCACTGCTGACAAACTGCTGGTAGATGAAGCCCCCCGCCAGCAACAGGGCGATAAAGGGCAGCAACCAGACGGGTGACAACCAGCGACGCTTCTCAATGACGGGTTCAGCCCCGATCATACCGACTCCTTAATTGGCTGAGATAAACAGCATTCAGATAGAAGAAAACAGGTTAACACTGCCGCGCCCTAACGGGCCGCCTTGTCCCACAGCAGGCGCGTGTCCAGCATGCGGGCCGACATCATGGTCAACACCACCACACCGGCAAAGGCAGTGGCGCCGGGGCCGGCTCGCACGTTGAGCAGCACCCCGCGATCCACCAGGGCCACCATCAGCGAGATGACGAACAAGTCCAGCATGGACCAGCGCCCGATGAAGTCGATGATGCGATACATGATGAGCTGGCGTTTGCGCCGCACCGGCTTGCTGCGCTGCAACTGCCAGCAGATCCAGCCCAGCCCCAAAATCTTGCCCACCGGCACTATGATGCTGGCGGTGAGGACTATGGTGGCAATCCCCGACATCTTGCTGCGATAGAGCATCATGATACCGCTGAAGATGGTGTCGGACTGCAACAATCCCTTGTTGTAGAAATGAGTGATGGGCAGAAGGTTGGCGGGCAGCAGCATGAAGCTGGCCAGCGCCAGCAAACCCCAGGACCAGGCCAGGGAGTGGGGAATGCGCACTTGCAGCCGGCTGTGGCAGCGGGGGCAGACGCTGCCCGCCTGATAGCGCACCAGCAGGCCACAGGTGTGGCAGCGGCAGAGCCCCAGTTCACGGGCGCTGGTCTGGGACATGGTCCGGCTCCTCCAGCGGTACCCGCTCCCAATAGGGGGCGGGGTCAAACAGGATCAGCAACGTCAGGTTGAGCAGCATCAGGATCCCAAGGCTGAGCAGGCCGCCGCCGAGGCGCACGTCGGCGATGTCGACCAGCTTGAACAGGGCGACCAGCAGGCTGACGATGTAGACCTCCAGCATGGCCCAGTGGCGAAACACCTCCACCGCCTGCAGGGTCGGCGCCAGTATGTGCCAGCGTTTGGCGAGGCCCGAGGCCAGCGCAAAGATCCCGAGCAGCAAGCCCACCGGCGCCAGCACGGCGCACCAGAACACCAGCCCCGCCACCCAGATCTCGTGTTCGAGCAGCAGCACCAGGATCCCCTTGAGCAGGTTGGCGTCCGAGTTAACGCCAGCCAGGCGCAGGTAGATCAGCGGTTCGAAGAAGGCGGACGGGAGCAACAGGAAACCGGTGATGGTCAGCGCCATCAGCTGGGAGGGGCGAAATGCGTAGCGCCCGTACAGATGCTGATGACAGCGGGGGCAGTGGGCGTGGCGCCCAAGCGGCAATAACTTGCGTTCGATCAGCAAGTCGCAAGCCGGGCAGACGATCACGGGATTAGGATCCGACATTACGATTCAACCTGTTGAAGGAATTGGTGAAATTTACCCTAAAAGCCGCGTCCTGTCTTGCCTGGCAGGGGGCTGCCACGAAAGTATGATTGACGTTAACGTAAACGTGATATTAGATAGTCAGACCAGACAAGTGAAAGGAGTCATGATGTCCAGCCTTACCCCCTCGGCAGGTCTGCGCTTTCGCACCGCCCTCGCCAATGAACGCCCCCTGCAGATCGTCGGCACCATCAATGCCTACATGGCGCTGATGGCGGAGCGCAGCGGTTTTCAGGCCATTTACCTCTCGGGCGCCGGCGTGGCCAACGCCTCCTATGGCCTGCCGGATCTTGGCATGACCAGCCTGAACGACGTCTTGACCGACGCCGAACGCATCACGGCGGCGACCCGTGTGCCGCTTTTGGTCGACATCGACACCGGCTGGGGCGGGGCTTTCAACATAGCCCGCACCGTACGCGCCTTCGAACGTGCCGGAGTAGCTGCCGTGCACATGGAAGATCAGGTGGCCCAGAAGCGCTGTGGCCACCGACCCAACAAGGCGGTGGTCTCGCAGGAGGAGATGTGTGATCGCATCAAGGCGGCGGTGGATGCCCGCGAGAACGACGAGTTCGTCATCATGGCCCGCACCGACGCGCTGGCGGTGGAGGGGATTGGCCCGGCGCTGGAGCGCGCCGCCGCCTACGTGGCCGCCGGGGCCGACATGATCTTCGCCGAGGCGGTGACCGAGCTCGGCCAGTATGACCTGTTCAAGCAGGCGGCCGGGGTGCCCATTCTCGCCAACATGACCGAATTTGGCAAAACCGAGCTGTTCGACAAGGAGGCGCTCGCCGCCCACGGCGTCGACATGGTGCTCTATCCGTTGAGTGCCAGCCGGGCGGCCAACCAGGCAGCCCTCAACGTCTATCAGCACCTTCGCCAGGATGGCCATCAGCGGGCCGTCGTCGACACCATGCAGACCCGGGAGTCGCTCTACGACTTCCTCGGTTATCACCACTACGAGCAGACGCTGGACCGTCTGTTTACACCCAAGGACTAGGAGGAAAGGCAATGGGACAGCAAAAACCGTTGGGTGGCGCCGGCCTGCGTGGCCAGAGCGCGGGGGAGACCAGCATTTGCACCGTGGGCAAGAGCGGCACCGGGCTCACCTATCGCGGCTATGACATCCAGGAGCTGGCCGACGGCGCCCAGTTCGAAGAGGTCGCCTACCTGCTGCTCAAGGGCGAGCTGCCGGACGAGCAGCAGCTCGAGGATTACAAGCGGACGCTGCTCCGCCTGCGCACCCTGCCTGCCGCCTTGCTGGAGGTGCTCGAGCGCATTCCAGCCGACGCCCATCCCATGGATGTGCTGCGCACCGGCTGCTCCATGCTCGGCGATCTGGAGCCGGAGGATGGCTTCGAGCACGAGCATGAAGTGGCGGATCGGCTACTGGCCGCCTTCCCGGGCATTCTCCTTTACTGGTACAAGTTCAGCCACGACGGGGTGCGCATCGCCCTCGACACCGACGAAGAGTGCATCGGCGGCCACTTCCTGGCGCTGCTGCACCAGAAGACGCCGAGCGAGCTGGAGCGCCGGGTGATGCACGTCTCCCTCATTCTCTACGCCGAGCATGAGTTCAACGCCTCCACCTTTGCGGCCCGGGTCTGCGCCTCGACGCTCTCTGACATGTTCTCCTGCGTCACCGCGGCCATCGGCACCCTGCGCGGCCCGCTGCACGGCGGCGCCAACGAAGCGGCCATGGCGATGATCGAACCCTGGCAGGATGAGGCCCAGGCGCGGCGCGAGCTGCAGGCCAAGCTGGCAGCCAAGGAGAAGATCATGGGCTTTGGCCACGCCGTCTATCGCACCTCGGATCCGCGCAACGTCATCATCAAGGGGTGGTCGGCCAAGCTGGCCGAGGCGGTGGGCGATGACCGGCTCTATCGCGTCTCCTGCGAGGCGGAGAAGGTGATGTGGGAGGAGAAAGAGCTCTTCCCCAACGCCGACTTCTTCCACGCCAGCGCCTATCACTACATGGGGATCCCGACCAAGCTGTTCACCCCCATCTTCGTCTGCTCGCGGGTCACCGGCTGGTGCGCCCACGTGATGGAGCAGCGCGAACACAACCGGATCATCCGCCCGAGCGCCGATTACGTCGGCCCGGCGCCCCGGCATTTCGTCTCGCTGCAGCAGCGATAACCATGAGCAGCCCTGTCACCCCATTGCGTCACCCGACACCGGCCACAGCGGGGTCGATGCGCGCAGGCGGGCGGGCAGGGCGCCGTTTCATCACCCTGTTTCATTCACTACAACGATAAGGAAGTCACGATGTCCGCCAACGTCGACGTCAACCACAGACCAGACCCCGATCAGGTGCTGGTCGATATTGCCGATTACGTCTGCAATCACCCCATTACCAGCCAGGCCGCCCTCGATACCGCCCGTTACTGCCTGATGGATACCCTGGGCTGTGGCCTCTTGGCCCTGCGTTTTCCCGAGTGCACCAAGCATCTTGGCCCCATCGTGCCCGGTACCCTGGTACCCCACGGTGCCCGGGTGCCCGGTACCCAGCTCTGCCTCGACCCGGTCAAGGCCGCCTGGGATATCGGCGCCATCATCCGCTGGCTCGATTACAACGACACCTGGCTGGCCGCCGAGTGGGGCCACCCTTCCGACAACCTGGGGGGGATCCTGGCTACCGCCGACTGGCTCTCCCGTACCCGGGTGGCAGAAGGCAAGGCGCCGCTCACCATGAGCGATGTGTTGACGGCCATGGTGAAGGCCCATGAGATCCAGGGGGTACTGGCACTGGAGAACTCCTTCAACCGGGTCGGTCTCGATCACGTGGTGCTGGTGAAGGTTGCCAGTACCGCCGTGGTGACCCACATGCTGGGCGGTAGCCGCGATCAGGTGATCGATGCGGTCTCCCAGGCCTGGGTCGATGGCCAGAGCCTGCGTACCTACCGTCATGCCCCCAATGCCGGTTCGCGCAAGAGCTGGGCGGCGGGGGATGCCACCTCCCGGGCGGTGCGCCTCGCCCTTATCACCATGAGCGGCGAGATGGGCTATCCCGGCGCTCTGACGGCCCCCAAGTGGGGCTTCTACGACGTGCTGTTCAAGGGCAACCAGTTCGCCCTACATCAGGGGTACGGCAGCTATGTGATGGAGAACGTGCTGTTCAAGATCTCCTATCCTGCCGAGTTCCACGCCCAGACCGCGGTGGAGTGCGCCATGAAGCTGCATGAGCAGGTGAAGGGACGCCTCGACGAAATTGACCGCATCGAGCTCACCACCCATGAGTCGGCCATTCGCATCATCAGCAAGGTGGGCGCCCTCAACAATCCGGCGGACCGGGATCACTGCCTGCAGTACATGGTGGCGGTGCCGCTCATCTTCGGACGCCTCATCGCCGAGGATTACGAGGACGCCGTGGCTGCCGATCCCCGCATCGATGGACTGCGCGCCAAGATGGTGGTGCAGGAGGACAAGCGCTACAGCCGCGAGTATCTGGAAGCGGACAAGCGCTCCATTGCCAACGCCATCCAGGTGTTCTTCAAGGACGGCACCCATACCGCCAAGGTGGAGGTGGAGTATCCGGTCGGTCATCGTCGCCGCCGCGAGGAGGGGATCCCGCTGCTGGTAGAGAAGTTCCGCCACAACCTGGCCACCCGCTTCCCGGCCAGACGGGCCGAGGCGATCCTGGCCCTCTGCCAGGATGGCAAGCAGCTGGCCGCCACCCCGGTGCACACCTTCATGGATCTGCTGGTGATCTGACCGCACTCCTGTCCAACAATAAACGAAAAGCGGGCCACTCGGCCCGCTTTGTCATGTTTGACGGCATGTGTGCCTGCATGACTCCCAAGGTCAATCCAGCACTGTGTCATCGCCCGTCAGCAACGCCTGCATGATTGCCGTCTCGCGGCTGGCGATGGTCTCGAGAAACTCGCTGGCCCGCCCCATGTGATGACAGACCCGGTAACCCCGCTCGACAAAGGAGAAGAGCTCACCCAGCCCCGCCAGATGGGCCGGCCCCGATATCAGCTTCAAGGTCGCCCCGAGCAGCGGCTTTCTGGCCAGCCGGTCCAGGGTCATTCCCAGCTCGTTGACCAGTTGCAACTGATGACGGCGGCGCGCTTCTTCACCCACCTCCTGATAGGCGAGGGCATAGGCCTTGGCGTTCAGTCGCGCCATGCTGCCGCTACGACGCAGCGCCACCACCATCAGGTAATCGAGCTCCTCGGAGAGGGCGTCGAGTTCAATGGCCTGCGCCAGCACCTTGAGGCCGGACTCCGGCAACAGCCGCTCGGCGGTCGGCATCACCCGCATCACGTCCGCATCGCGGCGGGCACAATCCCCCGGCCCGTAGAGGTCGGTCAGGAAAAACTGCGCAGCCGGGCCGTAGCGCTTGCTCTCCAGCAGATCGCGGTGAGTGCGCCCCAGCCGATCGGCCTGCCATTGGCGCAATGCGTCCCTGTCTTGCTGATCCTGCGGGTGGGTGCGCATCTGCTCACGCAAGGCGGCCACCTGGTTGAGCTGACGGTAGAGTCGCCCCAGGGTGCTCTCTTCATCTAGGTGGTGGTCATCGGATGGTTGTTTCTCTTGGGTCATCTGCTGCTCTCTTGACCTGTGTTCTCTGGTGTATCCCATGGCCTGTGACGGATAAAACGGGCGGCCGGCGAGGGGCGGGAGTCACTCGTCATGAGCCGCCAGACCAGTGTAACGCGGCGGCAACCCAGGCGGAATCGATGGAGCTTTTACTCGACAGCCTTTGTTAAGTGAGTCCCAAATATGTTGCAAATCACTTTCACTTGTTTGATTCATGTGTTTAATATCAGTAAATGTCGTCACCGCTCAGAGAGTTAGCATGTTTCTATACGATCCCCTTGCCGGCAGCAGCCTGTCGACCATCCAGGTCAGCCGTCAACACCCGCTCGGCCTCGCAGGTGCTCGGCTCGCTGCCGAAGCCATCGCCCAGGACATGAGCGAAGAGTACGAACTCGACTGCGAGTGGGAAGACGAGGAGGAGACCCGCTTGCTGTTTCGCGGCGCCGGGGTCAATGGCTCCCTCTGCCTCACCGAGGATACCCTGTCGCTGGAAGTGCGCCTCGGCCTGATGCTGTTACCGGTACGCAGCGTACTGGAGCAGGAGATCCTCGAATATGTCGATCAGCGTCTGCCTTGTCCCACGCGGCGATAACCAATCCAATAAAGACTGATCCAGCGCAATAAATAATGGTGAAATAGTGCGCTTTATATTCTTTTGGCGAAACAGCCGACCTGGAGATTATTATTCAGGCGGCATATCACAAGTCGTATTTTTAATTTTCACGGGGCAATAAGAGCCTCTGCCTTTGTCATGGATGGCTGGCGTTAATTAATCGCCGTGCAGTTTCACCAACATAAGAAAACATTGTTTGTTGCTTCCGTTCTGGTCGCCGACGTCCAGAACGAAATGTGGCACAAATAATGCGAAATAATAGGGATAATACATGTCTGTGTGTGAACTCATCTCCTGTGTCGATACCGCCTGGCTGCGGATGGACAGGCCCAACAACTTGATGCAGATCGTCGGCGTGCTGATGTTCGACGGTCAGCTGGATGAAACCAGATTGCGCGAGAGCCTGCTGCACACCGTACGGGTACAGCCACGCTTCGCACAGAAAGCCTGCCTGGAAGGGGGGGAGTACTACTGGCGTACCGACCCCGATTTCGATCTCGACCTGCACCTCAAGCGGGTGATCCTGCCGGGCAAGGCCGGCAAGGCAGAGCTGGAGCGGCTGGTGGCCGACTTTGCCTCCACCCCCCTCAACCACCAGCGTCCGCTCTGGGAGATGCACTTGGTAGACACCTCCCTCGGCGGTCAGGCGCTGGTGGTACGCTTTCATCACGCCATGGGGGACGGCTTCTCCCTGGTGCGGGCCATGCTCACCATGATGGACGAGAGCCCGGTTGCCGCTCCCAGACCGCAGCCCGAGCCGGTGGCCAACGACGACGATGAAGAGCACGATCAGCAGGGCAGTCGCCTGCTGCGGGCCGGCCTCAAGCTGACCGGCACCCTCTGGTCCAAATACGTCGAGGTGCTGACCCACCCCACCAAGGCGATGGACTACCTCAAGACCAGCAGGGACGTGACCGCCGAGCTCTACACCATTGCCACCCTCTCCGATGATGCCGATACCCGGCTCAGGGGAGAGACCGGCTGCACCAAGCGGGTAGCCTGGTCAGAACAGATCCCGCTGCCGGACGTGAAGGCGGTGGGGCGGGTGCTCGGCTGCTCGGTCAACGACCTGCTGATCGCCGCCACCGCCGGGGCCTTTCGCCACTATCTGCTGGAGAAGGGCGACGAGGCCGACGTCGACATCCGGGCCCTGGTGCCGGTCAACATGCGCGCTCCGGACGACAAGGGGGCCCTTGGCAACCGCTTCGGGCTGGTGGCCCTGGATCTGCCCCTCAACATCGAACATCCGCTGCAACGCCTCTATGCGGTGCGGGATCGGATGCAGGCGCTCAAATCTTCCCTGCAGCCAGCGGTGGTGCTCAACCTGCTGGAAGTGATGGGCATGGCCCCCAAGGCGGTGCAGCAACAGGCCATCGACATCCTCTCCGCCAAGGCCAGCGCCGTCATCACCAACGTGCCTGGCCCGCAGCAGACCCTCTATCTGGCCGGCGCCAGGTTGCGTCAGCCGCTGTTCTGGGTGCCCCAGGCCGGCGATATCGCAGTCGGCGTCTCCATCCTCTCCTATGACAACAAGGTGCAGGTGGGCCTGATCACCGACAAGAAGCGGGTGCCAGACCCCGACCTCATCGTCGAGCGCTTCGCGGTGGAGTTTGAGCAGTTGCTGCTGCTGGTACTGATGGAGCCGGATCTACTCTACGACCCCGCCATGCTGGATCAACTGCTGCACGGCTGATCCGCCGCGCTTCAAACGCAAGAGGCCAACCCGGGGGTTGGCCTCTTGTTTTATGAGTCTGGCGAATTACTCCTCCTCCAGCTCCTCACGGGCGGCTTCCACGTCGAGCCGCTCCATGGCATCCAGCGCCTCGCACTCGGCAGCCTCGCCATAGAGTGCCTCGGCCGCCGCCATCTTGCTCTTGCCGTGCATCATCACCATGGCGTTGGCGTACTCCATGCGGGCGATGGCGGAGTGGGGGATGATGGCCAGCGCCGCCTTGAAGTGACGCTCGGACTCATCCTTCTTGGCGCCGTAGGTGATGCCGCCGATCATGGCGCCCAGCTTGTCGATGATCTCCGCATGCCAGGCACCGAAGGCGATATGGGCCTCCCCGTGGTCAGGCTCCAGCGCCAGCGCCTGCTCCAAGCTGCTCTTGATCTTGTCACCTATGCCGATGGAGAGTGCCTTGGAGACCGAGATCACCTGGCTGTAGCGACCCAGCGCCAGGGCGTGGAAGTACCAGGCGTTGACGTTGTCTGGCTGACGTTTTTGCAGCTTCTCGGCGTTGCTGGCGGCCAGCTCGAACGCCTCGCGCTTGGCATACTTGTCATCCAGCAGGTAGCTGGCGTGGATCACCAGCGCCTTGTTCGCCACGTTGAGGCCATCCTCGCCGGCGGCCAGCCCCAGGCTGACGGCCCGGGCGAAATCACCGGCGTGATAGGCGCGCCAGGCTTCCTGTACTTGTTCATCTTCGGGCCAGGGCTCGGCATCCCCCTGGTGCAGCCGCTCCCAGTGCTGCTCAAGGCGCTCCCCGGCATAGTCATAGGTGGCTTCCGGCCAGGGGAAGGGGGTGAAATCGAAGTTGGGCTGTGCAGTGGTCATATGATTCTCCCTGTTAAAAACACAATCAAAAAACACGGTTCGGTCAACCCGCCACGGTGGCGGGACGATAATGGCTGGCGATGGCATCGAGCGCGGCGCGGGCATCGGCTCGCAGCCTGGGGGCCACCAGCTCCATCACCTGAAAAACGCCGAGGGCGATGTCGGCATCGGCCCGCGGATGCAGCGCTCGCTGATAAGAGATCCAGAAGGTCCCCACCAGTGCAATGTTGGCGGCCAGCGCCGTCACCTGCGCTTCATCGCCTTCTAGCAGACTGCTGCGCCAGAGGTGGTGACAGATGGCGGCGGCGGTGAGTTCCTTGCGCCGCAGCAGGGCCGAAAAGCGCTGCTCCACCTTGTGGTTGCCGTTCATCAGGGTGCTGATGTCGTAATAGAAAAAGCGGTACTTCCAGATGAGTTCGAACATCAGGTGCAAGAAGAACCAGATGTCCTCTGCCTCGTTCAACGGCGGGGTAATGGTGTCGAGCAGGTGGGCCATCTCCTGTTCGAACTCGCCGAACAGGGCGTTGACTATCTCCTCCTTGTTGTGAAAGTGGTAATAGAGGTTGCCCGGGCTCATCTCCAGCTCGGCCGCGATGGCGGTGGTGGTGACGGTCGGCTCGCCCAGCAGGTTGAACTGGGCGAGGGCGGTGGCCAGGATGCGATCCCTGGTACGCCGCTTGGGTTTGCGATCCATGCTACTCCTTCGGTTGACGCCGGCCCTTGTCGCCATAGCGACGGGTCAGCCAGTGCTGCAACTGGGTCAGTGAGGCATCCAGCGCCGCCACCGCACCGATGCCCGGGGTCAGCAGGGAGCGCTGCTCATCGGCCAGCGCGTCAAGATCCAGCTCCAGCCCGTGTCTGGCGAGGATGGGACCAAGCTCGGCCCGCCGCTGCCACAGATCCCGGCGGGTATGCTGGAAGGCGTGCTCGCACAGATGGCGTCGGTCCCGGTAACTGAACACATTGGTGAAGAACATCTCGCCATCGGCCGGGGAGGGCTCGAACAGCAGGGCATCCGCATCTGGGTACTGGTGTTTGTAGCGATCCATCCCCACGTGCATGCGCGAGTGGATGATGGCGCGAAACGTCTGGGCCAGCACCACAGGCAGACCGCTATCCACCAGCTTGGCGGGGCGCTCGCTGGCCAGGCCAGCATCAAAGGGCACCAGCGGGTTGATGCAGAACACCAGATCGGCCCCCTCCTGCAGCGCCACCGAGGCGTGCAGCGTCTTGATGAGCGCGCCGTCCACGTAGTAGCGGCCATCGATGAGGGAGGGCGGGAACAGGCCAGGCAAGGCGGCGGAGGCCTGCACCGCGGCGGAGATGGGCACCTGGTCGAGCCCCGGACTGCCGAAGGCCACCGCCCGACCGGTGTCGAGCTCGGTGGCGATGACGAACAGCCGGCTGGCCAGCTCGCGAAAATCATTGCTGCGACCGGGGCGCGAAAAGAACTGGGTCAGGATCCGATCCACCCCACGGCTGTCGAACATGCCGGTGGGGATCGCCTTGGACAGCCCCTGCAGTGAGCCGAGCAGGCTCTTGTTCCAGGGGGAGGAGAGGTAGTCGGCCAGACACGCCAGCGCCAGCGGCGGCAGCGAGGTGAGCCGCTCAAAATACTCCCCGAAGGCGGGGCGCAGCAGGGTAGAGGGGTCGAAGAACTCGCCACTGTCGTCGCTCAGCAGGATCCGCACCAGCTTGTCGGGGGAGATGCCGTTGGCCAGCGCCGAGGCGATCACCGCCCCCGAACTCACCCCCACATAGATGTCAGCCTGCTCGAAACGCACTCCCTTGATGCTGTCGGCCAGGGCGGCGCAGGCACCGATCTCGTAGATCCCCCCCAGAGGTCCCCCCCCGGCGAGGGCAACCGCAATCGTGCTCATGATTTGCCTCCCTTATCACGCAAAACCGGCCCAGCAGAGGGCATGGGCCGGTGGATCATCAGTCAGAACAAGCCGGTCGGGATCAGAAGAGGGCGGTTTCACCCTTCTCCTTGATCTCCTTGGCCACGTTCTCTACTTCCGTTGCCAGCTCCTTGACCTCTTCCTTCACCTTGGCGACGGGAGCGGGTGCGGCGGCGGCTTTCTTGACCGGCGGCTTCTTGGCAACAACCGGCTTCTTGGCCGCTGCGGCAGCAGGTTTGACCTCGTCAGCCGGGGCAGTGTCGTCCTGGGCATCGATCAGCTGCTGCACCACTTCGGTCAGTTCAGCCATCCGCTTGGAGAGCTTGTCGATGTCCTTGCGGGTCGGGATGCCGAGGCTGGCGACGGCGCGGGCCACGCGATCCTCGAATACCTGCTCCAGACGGCCCCAGGTACCGGCGGTCTTGTCGGTCATGGCCGCAATTTTCTCATCGGCGCTCTGACGGGTACGGGTTTGCAGGGCTTCCCCTTCCTGAACCAGGGCTTCAAAGATCTTGCCGCCTTCCTCTTGCGCCTTGGCATAGGCACCCAGGCCAGCCAGCCAGATCTGCTGGGTGGACTCTTTGATGGTGGAAGTGAGATGGTTGTCGGTCACCGAACTTGCCAGTGCTTTCAATTTTTTGGCCATGACAGTCTCCTTACTCGTGATATAGATGATGGTAATGACAACAACCTTGGTATATTCGTTGTGGCATTACTTAACTTTCATCCTCAGTCTAGGGAGAAAAAATAGAGGGTTCTACCTAATAACGGAACAGGCAACCCTGGTAATTTTGGACTGGGTCACGAAGAATGATATTCGAATGAATATTTTCAGTAAAAGCGTGATATATCTAACAGCAACTAACAGCCCAATCAGTAAGGGATATAAATACCATGGATTATTTCATCACAGGTGGCAGCGGCTTCATCGGCCGCCGGCTGATTAAAAAATTGCTGCAGCGTCCAAATAGTCGGGTGCATTTCCTGATGCGGGCAGCCCATCTCGAGCGGGTACCCGACCTGCTGGCCTACTGGGGCGTTGGTGAGGATCGCGCCATTGCCGTGGTGGGCGACATGACCCACCCCTTGCTCGGCGTCGGCAACGGTGAACTGGAGCCCCTCATCGGCAAGGTCGATCATTTTCTGCATCTCGCCGCCATCTATGATCTCAACGCCAAGGCGGGCATTCAGCAGCAGGTCAATGCCGAGGGCACCCGTCAGGCCCTGCAACTGGCCGAGCGGCTCCAAGGTGCGCTGTTTCCATCACTGCAGTTCCATCGCGGTGGCCGGCCTGTTTGACGGCCTGTTCCGGGAAGACATGTTCGATGAGGCCGAACACCTCGACATGCCCTATTTCCAGACCAAGCACGAGGCCGAAGGGATAGTGCGCAAGGAGAGCACCATCCCCTGGCGCATCTATCGACCCGGCATAGTAGTCGGCGACGCCAACACCGGCGAGATGGACAAGGTGGACGGCCCCTATTACTTCTTCAAGACCATCCAGAAGCTGCGCCGCATGCTGCCGCCCTGGATGCCCGCCATCGGGGTCGAGGGGGGACGCATCAACCTGGTGCCGGTCAACTTCGTGGTAGATGCCATCGATCACATCGCCCACCTGGAGGGGGAGGACAACAAGGCGTTCCACCTGACCGACTCTCACCCCATGCGGGTCGGCGACATGTTGAGCACTTTCTCCCGGGCGGCCCATGCCCCCGAGCCGGCCATTCGCATCAATGCCGCCCTGTTCAGCTTTATTCCCCGCCATCTGATGACCATGCTGATGGCGCTGACCCCGGTGCGGCGTATTCGCGATGCAGCCATCGCCGATCTCGGCCTGCCCAAGGACATCTTCCGGCTCATCAACTATCCGACCCGCTTTGACAACCGCGAGGCCCAGCGGGTGCTGAAGGGGACCGGCATCGAAGTGCCGCCGCTGCACAGCTACGCCTGGCGCCTGTGGGATTACTGGGAGCGTCACCTCGACCCGGACCTGTTCATCGACCGCACCCTGCGCGGCCGGGTCGAGGGCAAGGTGGTGCTGATCACCGGTGCCACCTCCGGCATCGGCAAGGCCACCGCGAAGAAGTTGGCAGAGGCGGGGGCCAGGGTGCTGACCATCGCCCGGGACGAGCACAAGATTGCCGAAACCCAGGCCGAGTTTGCCGAGCTGGGCCTGACCCTGCAGGTCTATCAGGGTGATCTCGCCGACCTGGCGCAGGGGGAGGCGATCACTCGGCAGATCGTGGCCGAGCATGGCGGCGTGGACATTCTGGTCAACAACGCCGGTCGCTCCATCCGCCGCGCCATCGAGGACTCCTTCGACCGTTTCCACGATCTGGAGCGCACCATGCAGCTCAACTACTTCGGCACCCTCAAGGTGATCATGGGGGTACTGCCCACCATGATCGAGAAGAAGAAGGGGCACATCATCAACATCTCCTCCATCGGAGTGCTGACCAATGCGCCGCGTTTCTCCGCCTACGTCGCCTCCAAGTCGGCGCTGGATGCCTGGGTGCGCACCGCGGCCTCCGAGTTTGCCGACAAGGGGGTCAACTTCTCCATCATCAACATGCCGCTGGTGAAAACTCCCATGGTGGCCCCCACCAAGGTATATGAACAGGTGCCCATGATGACGCCGGAAGAGGCCGCCGATCTGGTGTGCGACACCATCATCAACAAGCACGTGCGCCTCGCCACCCGGCTCGGGGTGTTCGGCCAGGTGATCCATGCCCTGGCACCGCGGGTGGCCCAGGTGATCATGAACACCAGCTTCCGCACCTTCTCCGACCCCAAGGAGGGCAACGAGTCCAAGGCGTCGGCGGATCAGATGGCAGTCTCCACCCTGATCAAGGGGATCCACTTCTAGTGGTGACCACAACGAGCTGATGTAGCAAAAACGGAAAGGGCCTGAACAATCAGGCCCTTTTCATTTGCGGTTGCGGGCGGGAGAGCAGAGTCAGCAGCAGGGCCGTGGTGCGGCGGGAGTAGAGCAAGGAGAGGTGGCCAAGGGCGGCAAGCTCCACGTCCTCCATGCCATCGAGACGCTGGCGGGACTGGGGCAGCACGAAGTTGTCGTGACTGGTGCGCACCGAGACGCCGGGTACGCAGAGCGGCACGGCGGCAAAGCGCTGCAACCAGCCGGAGCCTGGCTCCATCTCGCGGGCATTGTCGCCCAGTCCCAGGGTGGCGAGCTGGCTGCCCTGATGAGGGGTGGCCAGGGTGATGAGCTGCGCCACCTTGTCACCCCCCGCCACCGCCAGATAGTCGCGGCACACCAGTCCGCCCATGCTGTGGCCGATCAACACCAGCTGCGATGCGCCGGTGGCGGCCAACACCTCGTCGATACGCCTGGCCAACAGCGGCACCATGTCGTCGAGATGGCCAAAGGGAGGAGTCAGGGTGACGGTTGCCACCGTGTGACCGGCGGCCTCCAGCCGTGCCCGCTGCACCCGCCAGATGCCGCGACTGCAGCCATAACCGTGGATCAGCAGCAGGGGCAGGGGGGAGGGGGTCAACTTGTCAGGCGGCATTAACCAGCGCTCGAACGGCAGCAGCCAGGTGAAGGTCAGCAGGTAGGCGGCTATCTCCCGCCCCACCATGGGCAGCCAGGCTCGCCAGCCGATGGCTGGCACCGGGTAGAAGCGGGAAAAGCCCCAGGTCAGCAATACCACCAAGGTGCGCAGCCCCAGCAGGGCTACCACCACAAACAAGATGGAGGGCACCCAAGAGAGGTCGATGGCAAGGTGGGCGATGCTCCCAAGGAGCGTCACCTCAACCAGCAGCAGGATCAGTAATTGCTTTGTTATCGTCATGACTCAATCATCCGACCAGTTTGGCGTGGAAGTCAAATGACCCTTTCATCAATGTGACGGCCAACCAGCTCTCGGTCAGTCTCGGCTCAAACCTACCTGCCTGCGGCTATTTGCAATACTGTATATCCATACATATACTTGTATTCACCATCAGAAGGAGGACGCCACTATGGCCGTTGAGATCAAATATGTTGTGGTTCGTGGGGGAGTGGAGAAGATGACCTTTACCAGCAAGAAAGAGGCTGACGCCTATGACAAGCTGCTGGACACTGCCGATGAGTTGATGACGTTGCTGGCCGCGGCTCCCATTGCACTCGCGCCGGAACAGCAGGAGAGCCTGGCCTTCTATCTGGCCGAACAGCGGGACGCACTGCAGAGCGTATTGCGTGGTGGAAAGGGGCAGGGGAGCAACAAGACAGAGAGCCAGGAAACCCAGAGTGAAGCAACCGACCCCAAAGGCAAGTCACTCAAGCGGGTTGCGTAGCAAGGCGTCTGGATAACAGGGTGAGGAAGGACAGGGAAAAGGGGCGAGCCATCACGGCCAAACACTTTCTTATTCAAAAAGATAGTATTAACAGTCAACTTTCAGACTATTTACCCCGAGAATTTTCTGACAAGAGTGCATATTCATTGAATGGGATAAGAATGTGTTCGCAGTGATTCCACGTGGTGACTGCATCCATGTTTCCTGACAATGTTCCCACCACCGATGATGCCGATAACCCCATTTATCGGCATTACCCTTGAGCAGGCCGCAAGCCAGAACCATTTCAAGCAAGACCATGACCACAACCATACTTCCACCCGCCATGCCGCTGTTCGATGGCTTGGTATACCTGGAGGCGGGCAACCCCCAGGTCAATCAGTACCTGGCCAACCTCAGCCTCACCGACGTACCCGATGCCGGGATCGTCTACGAACTCGCCGTCGACTGGCTGCTGGAGCAGCGCAACAACGAGAACAACTACAAGACCTATCGCAGTGAGCTGACCACGTTCTTGCACTGGTGCTTTGGCGAGATGCGCATCAGCCCAAAGGATCTGACCCGGCGCATCATGATGCGCTACCTCGATTATTGCCAGTCACCGCCAGCGGCCCTGATTGCCTATCGCAATGTGGCGCAGTTCGTGCTCGACAAGGAGTGGGGAGAGCGCCTGCCCAATCCCCAATGGCGACCCTTCCTTGGCAAACGGGAGCTGGGCCGTGAACTGCCGTACCGCCTCAGCGAGCAAGCCATGAAGACCAAGCTCGCCATTCTGTCGGCCTTTTTCCAGTTTTTGATCCAGGAAGAGTACATGGACCGCAACCCGGCGCTCCTGCTGCAACGGGTGAAACGCACCGTCCAGCAGGAGCCGGATGATCAGGGCCAGGCCTTCAGCGAGCTGCAGTGGTCCTATGTGATGCAGGCGGCCGATCGGCTGGCCACCGAATCACCGGAGCAGCATGAGCGCAGCCGCTTTCTGATAAGCCTGATGTATGCCTGCTACCTGCGCATCTCCGAGGTGGCGGCAAGACCGGGTTTTACCCCCGTCATGGGCCAGTTTCGCCGCGACGGGAAAACCGGCGTCTGGGGCTACTACATTCCCCGCAGCAAGGGCGGCAAGCGCCGCACAGTGGCGGTCTCCCATGCCTTGCTGGAGGCCCTCAAACGCTACCGGACGTTTCTCGGTCTCTCGCCACTGCCGATACCCGATGAACAGACGCCACTGTTTGTGCGTCACAAGGCCGCAGCCCACGGCCGTGAACAAGGTGAGCTCAATGCCAACCTCGGCATCCGTCAGCTGCGCGAGCTGGTGATGGCCGTCATTCAGGCGGCCGCTACGCTGGCAGAACAGGATGGCTTTGCCCAGGATGCCGCAGAGATGCGCAACTTGACACCGCACTCCATTCGTCATACCGGCATCACTCACGACATCAATCTCAACGGCCGGCCCTTGTCCCATGTGCAAGCCGATGCCGGCCACGACAGCATCGACACCACCTCCAAATACCTGCACACCGGCAACAGCGAACGTCACGAGAGTGCCAATCACAAACCACTGGATCGGCTACATGATTAAGTTCAACAGTGAGAGATAACAGAAAGGGAAAAATTCGTTCATGGCAAACCAACCCAGTGTTGTTGAACCAATCCAGGACACTAAATTGCTCCACATTCGCAACCGCGCATAATGCGACGTTTTGTTAAATGCCCATCCGGAACCCGCCGATAAGCCAATCCACGCAATTTTGCTGGTTTATCAGGTATTTACTTGGATGGAACGAGAGTTGACCAAAAACTTCATTTTTCGATGGTTTGAGTGCGGTTTATCAATTGAAGAAACGGCCAATCTTTGTTTTGTTTCTGTGAGACAGGTCACATATTGGGATAAAGGCAAAGAGATCCCACCTGTCTATAAACGGCTAATGCGCATGGCTTCAGGGAGAGAACTGCCGACAATTTGGAAAGACTGGGAAGGTTGGCGAATGATGAATGATTGCCTTGTATCGCCAACAGGTGTGAGATTCGACAGACGCAGGATAGAGGCGATTGCCATCATCCAGGTGGAGCGATCCGAACGGCAAATGGCTGCTTTCTATTGGAGAAAGAAACTTGGCTTAATGTGAGCTTGGGGGCTACGGCCCCCATTTATTTATCATCCGCCGAAGCGCAATAAGCAATGTAATTCGTTGCTGCGTGACAGTGACGACATCGAATGAACCAAGACCCGCCCGATGCTCCATAAGCCTCCAAAAGATCTTCACCCTCTAACACCTTCGAACACTGATGCGCACCATCCACATCTTCATAACCAGAACACTTAACGGATAGAAAGGGTTTAAGAATCAATTTCTGCTCTACAGATAGACTATCAAAGCCAAACCGAATTGCACGATGAGCCAAGGCAACAACCATCGGGCTAGCATTATTGAGAAGGTCAAAACTAAACAAATGACATAGTATTTTTAAGGTTGTACCCATAGGAGTCCCATTTGTTATCAATGGCTTTACCACAACCAGAAACTATACTGTCAACTGTGTCAATTATAATCAACAATTATCATTAAGATGGGTTGATAGAAAAAACATATGTCGGCGCGTAGCGCCGCAAAAGCTGGAGGCTGCACCCCCCGCGCTTTAGTAAGAACGCCCCTGCACTAAACACTCGCCCGAGTAAGCCTTAGCCGAGTGGTTGCCCGTATGGCCCTACCATCGAGTGGTCAAGGGCAGAACGGGAAGGGGCGGGGGTAGACGGTAGGGGTAGAGGGAAGGGGTAGTATTCCCCCCGTATTACTACACGGGGGGCCCGTAACTCAAAAAAGCACCAGGCTTTCCTGATGAATTCGCATGATTTTTTCTATCATATGATCATAGCTTTTACGGGAATTAAAACTGTATGGAATTAAAGAATACTGACGTGAACCTACACCCAAATAAATAACGTCAACACCTGTTTTATTGTGAAACGCTAAAGCCAGATGCTTCAAATCATCACTAGCATTAGCCCCTATATATACGCATTCAAGCAAATCAGATTCAACATGACGCACGTAAATGTCATTACCAAAACAATCTTTCTTACCGGTATTCAAACAATCATCTAAATGCCTTGGAAATCTAACCTCACGCTCATAAGCCCATGCGTCAGACTTAAAAAACCAATCACCAATAGAAATTTCAGCGTTTTCAAAAAAGATCTTTGCATTTATTATTGGCCTTGATTTCACATAGTGAACCTCGTGAGACTCAGAAACAAACTGACAAGTTTTTTTAAACTTCAACGCAATTCCAGAATGGGACTCACCATAATGAGCCCACATAAGAGAGTTTTTAGGGAATATATGATGATCTCTAGTTAAACACAAAACACCAAGCTTAGTATTAAACTGCTCTATTTGATATTTAACATCAACCATTAAACTTCCTTTAGAAAAATTATCTTCAGGGACAAGATATTTTTTTACGACAGACTCACGTCCAGTAAGAAAATATTTTGTTGGGAAATTCATTCCCAACTTAGCATCGGATTCTTCACAGTATATTTCAGGACTCAGCTCAAAGGGATCATTTAGTGCCCTTGGTTGAGAAAAGCGTATTGTTGAATCCTTCAAAAAACATTCCGATGAAATACGCCCCATATATTTATAATAATTCATTAGCTCACACACCTATAACGATTAATACTTGCCATCATCCTATACATTAAAGCATTAACGCAACATCAAAGGGTGCTATTGCATTTACATCCCTCAGAGCCGGAGAGCCTTAAAAGCCGGTTTTGCAGGGAAGGGGGTGTCCAGTCTCGGGGCAATATGGGCGTGTTCCGCCGCGAGGCTTTTAGAGGCCAAATGGACAGCAGAGGGCGGCTTGTAGGGGCTCACGCCCCTGGGGTTCAGTGGCCGACCTGGAGAAAGGCGGCCACTGGCAGGAGAAAGGAGTTATGACCGGTCATCAGTATTTGCTTGCTTGTTGTTTCCACCCGCAAAGAGGGTGGCATTGTATTTCCGGCGCAGGGCGTCCCCCTCGGGGTCACAGTACACGTCCACAGGCTGCCCCTGGTACTTGACCACCGCATGGCATGCACTCATGGGATCCACCCTGGCGAGCTCGTCCGGCCAATCGTCCCTGTCGAGCGGCTGCACGTCATCGCCCTTGCGCAGCGAGAAGCAATACTCGACCCGATACTCGCCCAGGTGATCCTTTATCAGGACGTGACAGCTGATAATGAGCTGATGGCCGGCAAACGGCCCTACAGCAAGGACGCCAGCAGCAGACGCAGCAGGAGCGCCACCAGGACGTACATCAGCAACGGGCGAAGCACCCACCGCACCAGCAGCCGGAACAGCGGCAGAAGCGGTTTCATCGGCCTTAGCAGGAGCATCAATATATTCAGGCTTGATGAAGCCAAAGAATACGCAGAGTCCCCAAATCGCCAGAATAAACAGAATTTTAGGGTCTCGTAATATCGAGCTGCCCGCGATTGTATCCGAGACCTTACCGGTAGTAGTCGAGTCATAAAGCTTGAAAACATACTTGGGCACCTTATTAAATGGCTTGGCTTGCAGTACGTCATTCATGGACGTACCGGAGTTATCAGAGAGGTGAAGCACCGTCTTATATCGACCACCAATCCCCAATATCGCCATATTGGTATGACGAATGGCCGTTTCGGCAGCAGCCCGGATTACCTGGTGCACCTTTTTGATGTTCGGAGTCGTAAATACAAAGTCCCAGTTATGATGACGGTGCATATCAAAGGCCACATCAATTGTCTCTGGCCGGCCATCGGCTTTGGCCACATCCGGCCCGCCAGGATAATCGAGCCGGTCTAAATCACTCTGGCGCCAGGAAGGCGGAAATATTCTTTGCACTTCATCGACCAGGAAGAACACTCCCTTAGGTGCCCAATGATAAAAGCGGGCGAGGTGATCACGTCCTTCCTGGGATTCTGTCTCGATATAGGTGACCTGGAACTCGTCAGGCACTTCCTTGCCCAATACCTCTTTGCACCGCTCCGCGGTAAAGCCGCGCACGTTGGTAACGATATGACGGCCAGCCTTGATGGCCGGTATCACATCGGTATGAATCGCTCCTGACGATTTATAGGAGCCTGGGGCGCCGTGGTGGATCTTGATAGACATGGCTTACCACCCCAACATATTCAGCAAAAAGCGGGTCACAAAGGCTTGCGTCAATATCGACAGCCCTTTATCAACGTGCAAATAGAGCAAGATCCCCCTCATTTGAGAGGGCAGGTTATTAAAGGAGGCGGAGATCAGGTCGCTGAATTGCAGGTTAATCAGTATCTGCTTGGCAACGTCCCAGGAAAAAGTGAGCAGGAATATTTTGAACTCGACCCACTGAATAGCCAATTTAACCGTTATCCAGGCTGCAAACTGCACCGCCAGTTGATATATATCGTTGAAAAATCCGTTAAAGAAATCACTCATCCATTCCATATATCACCTCTTAGCCACAATCATCAGCGCCAGAAAATAGAAGATGAACATCATGATGGCCGCTATCATTTCCCAATATCCTTCCACCTCGGGACAGACGGAATAAGAGCGACCAAACATCGAGAACATATCAAAACACTTGGGCACCGCCGCCGACCCGCTCAGGCTATACCGGAACATATCGACCATATCTTCTTTAATACCGTTATGGGTATTCTTGAGTTGCTCCTTATGCTCCTGGAACTGCTTATTAATGGTTTCCAGGTCAAAGAAACAGTGCGCACCACCTTTACAGAGCTGGGATGTATATTCAGACCCTGTTACATGCAGCGGATTTTCTGCAGAGCCAGGCATTTGTGAGTAATCAATGCCTGGGCCATTATTGCCATTACCATTGCTGCCATTACCTGTGCCGCCGGTGCCATCACCACCATTTGTACCGCCATTTTGCAGGGCCTCAGCAATGGCCTTAATATTGCGGTTCATTTCAATGCTATTATTTCGCATATCTTGCATGGTGTAGGAATAAAGGTTGTGCATGTCGCTGGCGGATTCATGCACTCGGCCTTTCATCGACTCGATGTCATACTGCATTGTCCGCATAAGCCCATACATGGTGTTACCACCATAATTCTGAGCAAAATCAGGCCCAAAGAAATTATCCCGCAACTCTTTCAAAACACGATACTCACCCGTGCTTTGACCAAATCCGTCTTGCGGATTAATCATGGCATTCTTTAATCCAAGGAACTCGTCATAGAACTTATGACCTAACGCCGTCTGCTCCCGAATACTGTTCTCCATGCCAACCTGACCATTATTAGTGGCCTTCATATAACGAAGAACATCTACCATTTTGCCATCAATATTTTGAGCTGATCGACTCGCACCCGCAGAGCTCGACATCAAGCTAGTAAAACCCGTTATCAGGGTATTATTCACCTGACGCAAGGCGTCCGTGGTCATTTCCTGCTTATCACCACCGACACGGATCCCGTTGGGCGGCAGATTGGGAATTACATCGCCATTATTGCCGTTATTGCCATTGCTACCGTTACCATCGCCATCCGAGCCGCCATCCCCATCGGATCCACCGCCCACCGAGCACTCCTGGCCGGTACTCTCAATCGGCCCCATAGTGCCGGCATCTGGGAACTGCAGGCAGATACCTGGACACCCGACAAAGCAGCCTCCCTGGGAGGAACTTTCCCATTTCACGCAGAACGGCAGCGCAGTAGAAATCGGCACGTTAGACAGGCGGAGCCCGACAGGACAACCCGCCCAAGCCCCCAGCGGAAACAGCAATAAAAGCCAAGCGATGCGCACAGCGCGAATTCAACTTCGAAGTGCGACACTCGCCTATGCCGCCTGACGGTACTCTTCGAATACCTTGACAGGCTGCCTG